>JAJDVR010000184.1 GCA_022826025.1 Gemmatimonadota bacterium
GGGGGGCGTGTTCGACGTGTACTCGATGGTGCAGGGGATCGATACCATCATTCCCGTGGACGTCTACGTGCCGGGGTGTCCGCCAAGACCGGAGGGGCTCATCTACGGGCTCATGATGATTCAGGAGAAGATCCGGCAGGAGCGTCTGAGCGAGCACGGCACGCTGCGCGCCGAGGACCCGGCAGAGGTGGCCCGCGCCCGCGCCGACGCCGACGAGGTGCTGGCGCTCTCCGGACCCTTCGGCAATTCGACCCGGCAGAACCGCGTGAGCGGACCCACCGGATCCGACGCCTCCGACCGGCCCGACGACCGCATTCCGTGACCCGAGCCGACCGCCACGGAAAACCGGCTTCCGCCACCGTCGAAGCCCTGCGCGCGGCTTTCCCCGAGGCAGTCGTGCGCGACCTGGTGCAATCGGGAGACCAGCAGGTGGTCTACATCGACCCGGGCCGCAATGCGGAGGTGCTGGACTGGCTGCGCACCGACCCCGGCGAGCGCTTCAACCTGCTCGTCGACGTTACCGCGGTCGATTACGGCGACGGGCGCCCGCTCGAGGTCGTCTACCAGCTCTGGTCCATACCGCACCGCAAGGCGCTGCGGGTGAAGTGCGAGCTCCCGCTTTCCCGCCTCGCGATCGCCTCCGTGACCGCTCTCTGGAGCGCGGCCGACTGGCTTGAGCGCGAGGTCTACGATCTGTTCGGGATCGAGTTCCGGGGACACCCGGACCTGCGCCGCATTCTCATGCCCGAGAATTACGCCGAAGGCCATCCCCTGCGGAAGGACTTCCCGCTGCGCGGCCGCTTCTCCCGCGCAGAGCAGACCCGGCGCGCCCTCTCCCAGGACATGGAGCAGTACTACATGCCGGAGGAGATGGAGGGACGCGGCGCTCCTCAGCTGGTCCCGGCGGACGAGTCGCCTGCCTCCGCCCCGGGGAGCACGGGCCGATGACGCGCCGGACGGTGGAGATCCCGGTGGGGCGGGGAGCGGAGATGGGGATGGACGCCCGGCCCGCCATGGGGCCGCTTGCGCCCGTTGATGTCGCAGAGCCCGACATCGGCTCCGAGGAGATGCTCATCAACATCGGGCCCCAGCACCCCGCCACGCACGGCGTGCTGAGGCTCATCTGCGAGCTGGACGGAGAGACCGTGGTGTCGGTCACGCCGCATATCGGCTACCTGCACTCCTCGTTCGAGAAGCTGGGCGAGTACCGCACGTACAACCAGATCGTGCCGCTGACCGACCGCATGGACTACCTGGCGCCGCTCATCTACAACTGTGCCTACGCCATGGCGGTCGAGAAGCTGATGGGCATCGAGGTCACGGAGCGCTGCAAGGTGGTGCGGGTGATCTGCCTGGAGCTGGACCGCATCTTCTCGCACCTGCTCTGGCTGGGAACCACCGCCATCGACGTCGGAGCCTTCACCCCCTTCCTGTACGCATTCCAGGAGCGCGAGCGCATCTACCAGCTGCACGAGGAACTGACGGGCGCCCGCATCACGACCTCTGCCACGCGCATCGGGGGCATGATGTCGGACCTGCCGCCCGGCTGGGCCGAGGGCGTGCGCGATTTCATCGACACCTTCCCCCGGACGCTGAACGAGATCGACGCGCTGCTCACCACCAACGCGATCCATCAGGGCCGCACCATCGACATCGGCGCGATCGGTCCGGAAGACGCGGTTGACTGCGGTCTGACCGGCCCCAACCTGCGCGCCAGCGGCGTGGACTACGACGTGCGCAAGGACCGGCCCTACTACGACTACGAGACCTACGACTTCGAGGTCCCGGTCGGCGAGAACGGCGACTGCTACGACCGCTACCTGGTGCGCATGGAGGAGATGCGCCAGAGTGTGGCCATCCTGCACCAGGCGCTGGACCACCTCCCCGGTGGTCCCATCAACGTGGAGGACCCGCGCATCAGCCTGCCGAGCAAGACCGACTGCATGAGCGACATGGAGTCGATGATCCACCACTTCAAGCTCATCATGGACGGCATCAGCGCGCCCGCCGAGGACTGCTACTTCGCCGTGGAGGGGTCGAAGGGGGAGCTGGGCATGTACCTGGTGGGCGACGGCGGTCCCAAGCCGGTGCGCTGGCGCATCCGTCCGCCGTCCTTCGTCAACCTTTCCGCGATCGCGAAGCTTGCCGAGGGGCACCTCGTGGCCGACCTCATCATGATCAACGCGAGCCTCGACATCGTCCTGGGCGAGATCGACCGATGAGCACTTCCGCCCGCGTACCCTTCCGCAACCCCGGCTGGGCCGGCAACACGGGAGAGTTCGACCTCACCGAAGCGGATGTGCGCGGCACCGACTTCGTGGGCGAGCGGCCTCTCGACGGAGGTCACGAATCGGCTGCTCCCTCGTATCCCTACATGCTCCCGGACAAGGATCCGGACGCGGTCCTCTTCGAGGGTCCGTACAGGGAGCGGTTCGAGAAGATTCGCGCGCGCTACCCCACCGCGCGCGCCGCTCTCATTCCTGCGCTGAATCTGGCCCAGGAGCTGCGCGGTCACATCTCCCCCGAGACGATGGACGAGGTGGCTGCGCTTCTCGGCCTGGCGTCGGCCGAGGTACGCGGGACGGTCACCTTCTACACGATGTACAACAAGCAGCCGGTGGGGCGGTTCCTCATCCAGGTCTGCACCAACATCAGCTGCAGCCTGTGCAAAGGCGAGGAGGTGCTGGACGCCTTTCTCCGACACACGGGCACCGAATTGGGTGAGACCTCCGAGGACGGCGACTTCACCGTCATCGAGGTGGAATGCCTGGCTGCGTGCGGCTTCCCGGTCGCCGTACAGATCAACTCCCGCTACTACGAGAACGTGCTGCCGGACGGCGTGCCCGCCCTCCTGCAGCGTCTCGGGGAGCGTGGCGAGTAGATGGCCTACCCCTATGTGCACGCACGCGAGGTGCGCATGATCTCCCGCAACTTCGGGGATCCCGGAGCGCGCACGCTCGACGGCTACCGGGACCGGGGCGGGTACCGGGGACTCGAGCGGGCTTTCGAGATCGGGCCGGCGGCGGTGATCGAGGAGGTCAAGGCATCAGGGCTGCGGGGCAGGGGAGGGGCGGGTTTCCCCACCGGACTCAAGTGGAGCTTCATGCCGAAGGCCGGGGTCAAGCCGCATTACCTCCTGTGCAACGCCGACGAATCGGAGCCCGGGACTTTCAAGGACCGCGAGCTGATTCGCTGGGATCCCCATCAGCTCATCGAGGGATGCCTGATCGCTGCGTATGCGATGGGTGCGCGACACGCCTACATCTATCTCCGCGGCGAGTTCTTCGAGGCCAGCCAGGTCATCGCGCGGGCGGTCGAGGAAGCGTACGAGCGAGCATTTGCGGGCGAGGACATCCTCGGCTCCGGGATCCACATCGACGTCACCGTCCACGTAGGCGCGGGCGCCTATATCTGTGGTGAAGAGACCGGGCTCATGAATTCCCTCGAGGGCCGGCGCGGGGAGCCGCGGGTGAAGCCGCCCTTCCCGGCCGCGGTGGGCGTGTATTCCATGCCCACCACCATCAACAACGTCGAAACGCTGGCGGCCGTGCCCCATATCCTCAGGCACGGGGGCGAGTGGTACAGGCAGTGGGGCACCGACAAATCCCCCGGCACCAAGCTCTTCTGCGTGAGCGGCCATGTGGAGAAGCCCGGCAACTACGAGTTGCCGCTGGGCTTTCCGATGATGGAGCTGATCGAGGACGTGTGCGGCGGCGTGGCCGAAGGGCGGGCGCTCAAGTCCGTGATCCCGGGCGGCAGTTCCGTTCCGCTCATGGATGTGGAGGATTGCCGGGAATGCACGCTGTGCTATGAGGGAGTGGAGGCCGCCGGCTCGATGCTCGGCTGCGCATCGGTGATCGTGATGGACGACCGCACCAACATCGTTCGGGAAGTGCGGCGCATGGTGCAGTTCTACGCACACGAGTCGTGCGGCCAGTGCACGCCCTGCCGCGAGGGCACCTCCTGGATGACGCAGGTGCTTCGCCGCATCGAGGCGGGCAGGGGCAACGAGTCCGACCTGGACACCCTGCTCGACATGAGCGCCCAGATGACCGGCACCACCATCTGCGTGCTCTCCGATTCGGCGGCGGCCCCGGTTGTCTCGTCCATCGAGAAGTTCCGCGACGAATACCTGGCCCTGATCCATGGCGGCGTCACGGCGGAGGTCGCGTGAGTACGGTCACCCTGACCATCGACGGCCGCCGGGTCACTGTCCCTGAGGGCACCTCGCTGCTGCATGCGGCCGAGGAGATCGGCGTGGAGGTGCCGCACTACTGCTATCATCCCGCGCTTTCCGCGCCCGCCCAGTGCCGCCTCTGCCTGGTTGACGTGGAGGGCGCGCCCAAGCCCATGCCCTCCTGCGTCACCCAGGCCCAGGATGGCCAGGTGGTGCGCACCGACGAGGGGCTGGCGCGCGAGATGCGCAAGGGCGTGCTCGAGTTCTACCTCATCAACCACCCGCTGGACTGTCCCATCTGCGACCAGTCGGGGGAGTGCAAGCTGCAGGATTACGTTCACTCCGAGGGCCGCGCGCACGGCCGCGGTGTCGAGCCCAAGCGCGTGTTCGGCCGCGACGACTTCGGAGGCGACGTCCTCTTCTACGGGGACCGCTGCGTCATGTGCACGCGCTGCGTGCGCTTCATGGAGGAGATGGCGGGGGATCCCGTCCTGACGGTAGTGGAGCGGGGCGACCGGGCGGTCATCGACACCTTCTTCGAGCAGGGGCTGAGGGACTCGCCCTACTCGGGCAACATCGTCGACATCTGCCCGGTGGGCGCACTGGTCTCGAAGGACTTCCTGCACAAGGCGCGCGCCTGGGACCTCGACCACACCTCGTCCGTGTGCCCCAACTGCTCTCAGGGATGCAACATCGACATCCACACCCGCGACAACGTGGTGCATCGGCTCAAGCCTCGGGAAAACCCGGAAGTGAACGGCCACTGGATGTGCGACTACGGCCGTGGCCATTACGAGTGGATGAACCGGAGCGACCGTATCGAGAAGCCCTTCGCGCGAGGGGACGATGGCTGGTCGGCGCCGGGATGGCACGAAGCGCTCTCCTCGCTGCGGGAGCGGCTCGAGGATTGCCGCGGCCCCGTCCACGCGGTCGTGTCAGCTCACGCGTCCAACGAGGACCTGGGCGCCCTCCGCGAGTTCGTGGAGCGCCTCGGCGGAGGCGACATAGTGTACCGCTCGGCGAGAGCGGCGGACGAGGTCCCGCTGCCCGGCTTCCCCGTGCTGGCCCGCCGTCGCGACCTGGCGCCCAACACGCGGGGCGCCGAACTGCTGGGGCTGCGCCGGGTGGGAAGCGACGACGCCAGCGGGGGGCTCGACGAGGTCGCGGCCGGCACCGGCACGCTGATCGTCCTGGGTGACGAACTGGCCGATCAGCCGGAGGACTTCGGCTCGCGCGCGGAACTCTTCGTGTACCTCGGAGCGCACCCGGCGCCGGCCGCCCGCAGCGCGCACTTCGTGCTCCCGGTCACCACCTTCGCGGAGCAGGAGGGAACCTTCACCAACATGCAGACCCGGGTGCAGCGCTTCGAGCCCGCGCTCAGGGCCACCGGGAACGCCCAGCCCGCGTGGCAGGTGCTCGGCGCCCTGACCGCCTCCCTCGCGGGAGAACCGGCGCCGGCGAGCGCGGCGGAGGCATTCGACCGGCTCGCGGCAGGCGTGCCGGAGTTCGAGGGCCTCGGCTACGACCGGTTGGGCGTGCACGGTGTGCCCGCGAACCGTCCCGCGGCCCTCGCGGGAGACCGATGAACGAACTTTCGCCGACGGCCTTCCTGATCGCCGCCGCCGTCAAGGTGCTGGCCGTGTTCACGGCGCTGATGGTGGCGATCATGTACGCCACCTGGGCCGAACGGCGCCTCTCGGCCTTCATCCAGGATCGCCTGGGACCGAACCGGGTGGGCCCGTTCGGGCTCCTGCAGCCCATCGCCGACGGGCTCAAGAACATCATCAAGGAGGAGACCAGTCCGGCCACCGCGTCGCGCTTCTTCTTCGTTCTGGGCCCGATGCTGTCGATCATGCCGGCGCTCGTCACCTTCGCCGTGATTCCCTTCGCGGCCCCGTTGCCCACACCGTGGGGAACCGTGGACATGGTGGTCGCCGATCTGCCGGTGGGAGTGCTCTACATCCTCGCCATCGGCTCGCTCGGCGTGTACGGCATCTTCCTGGGAGGATGGTCCTCCAACAACAAGTACGCGCTTCTGGGCGGCCTGCGCGCCTCTGCTCAGATGGTGAGCTACGAGGTCGGGCTGGGGCTCTCGCTGATCCCGGTCATGATGCTGGCGGGCAACGTCACCCTGACCCGGATGGTGGCCGATCAGCAGCTGGGGCTGTGGTACATCCTGCCGCTGTCGCTCGGCTTCCTGCTCTTCCTGATCTCGGCGTTCGCGGAGACCAACCGGCTGCCCTTCGACATGCCGGAGGCCGAATCCGAACTCGTGACGGGATATCACACCGAGTACTCGTCGATGAAGTTCAGCATGTTCTTCATCGCCGAATACGCGCACGTGATCACCGCCTCGGCGCTCATGGCCACGCTGTTCCTGGGGGGATGGGACATCCCGTTCTGGGCGGGTGACAACTTCATCCCGCACGAGGGGGGGCTCGTTGCCGGCTTCACGGCGGCGGGCGAGCCCATTCCCGCCCGGCTGTCCATCTGGACCACGCTGCTCACCCTGGGCGCCTTCTCGCTCAAGACAGCCTTCTTCGTGATCCTCTACATCTGGGTGCGCTGGACCCTTCCGCGCTTCCGCTACGACCAGGTCATGCATCTGGGCTGGAAGGTGATGTTGCCCACCGCGCTCGCCTACGTCATGCTCGTGGCCGCCACCATCCTGGTGCTGGATCAGCTGGGTGTGTCCGGCGGACCGGGCTTCGCCCTGGCGCTGACCGGAGTGAGTCTCGTCGCCACCGCCATGTTTGCCCTGTACCTCGACCGCGGCCGCATCATCACCGGGGCCGCGCCAGCCGGACGGGCCGCCCGCGCGGCGCCGGCCGCCCACCCATGATCCCCCGGGAGTCGTCATGGCCATATCGGTGAGAGTGATACGCCGGCCCGAAGCGGCCCGGAGTTCGTATCTGAGAGCCGCCCTCAAGGGAATGTCGCTGACCTTCCGGCACATGGTGAACCCCCGCAAGGTGACGCGCAGCTATCCGGAGGAGCCCACGGAGCTCCATCCCCGCTGGCGCGGCACCCACCGCATGGAGGTGCACGCCGACGGGCGCCCGAAGTGCGTCGCCTGCGGCCTCTGTCCAACCGTCTGCCCGGCCAACTGCATCCGCCTGGTCGGCGGCGAGGACGATCAGGGCAACCGCTACCCCATCGTCTACGAGATCGACGAGTTCCGCTGCATCTTCTGCGGAATGTGCCAGGAGGTGTGCCCGGTGGAGGCGATCCACGTGGGCCAGCACTTCGAGAACGCCGAGTACACGCGCGAGCGTTTCGTCTACGACCTGGACCGTCTCATGGAACAGGAGCACCCGGTCACCGCGCTCTGGGACCCCTCCGACCCCGCATCGGAGTGAGGGGATGGAGCTGATCCTCTTCTACGTCTTCGCCGTAACCGTGGTGGGCGGAGGCATCGGGGTGGTGGCGAGCCGGAACCCCGTGGCCAGCCTCATGTTCATGGTGGTGTCGCTGGCGAGCGTAGCGGGGATCTACGTGCTGCTGGAAGCGCACTTCCTGGCCGCCATCCAGGTGATGGTCTACGCCGGCGCCATCATGGTGCTCTTCCTGTTCGTGATCATGCTCCTCAACCTGGGGCACGACTACAGGGACGACCTGGTGCGCGGGCTCTACGCCGTGTGTGCCTTTGTCGTCTCGGGGGCGATCTGCGGGATCCTGGCGACCCGTTTCGGCGGCGCGGAGACGAGCCCGCTGTACGAGAGTTTCCCCGGCGCCGCGGCAATGGACCTGGAGCTTGCCGAGCGGGGCGCGGTGTCGCTGATCGCGCGGCCGCTCTTCCAGGAGTACGTGGTTCCCTTCGAGATCACCGGCATCCTGCTGCTGGTCGCCGTGGTGGGGGCCGTCGCGCTGGCGAAGAAGCGGGTATGAGGAGGGCCGCGTGCTGACCGAGGCCCTGACCACCAGCGCCCTGCTGTTCGTGATCGGCACCTTCGGGGTGCTGGTGCGGCGGAACGCCATCATCATGTTCCTCTGCATCGAACTCCAGCTGAACGCGGTGAACCTGGCCCTGGTCGCATTCTCCCGGTACGTCGGCGTTGAGGGGCAGGTCTTCGTCTTCTTCGTCATGACGGTGGCGGCCGCGGAAGCCGCGGTTGGGCTCGCGATCATCATCTCCATCTTCCGGCACTACCGGACCGTCAATGTCGACAACTTCAGCCTGCTCAAGTGGTAGGTAGATGACGCTCGCGCCGCTCTCGAGCCTCCTCCAGGAAGGCGCCCAGCCGGCAGCGTATGAGCCGGTGCTGCCCGGGCTCATCGTCCTGCTGCCCCTGCTGGGCTTCCTGGTCAACGGCGTCCTGGCGATGCGGGTGGGCGCGCGCGCGGCGGCGTCGGTACGCGCGGGCGGCGACGGATCCGAGCATCAGGACGACGCGCACAAGCGCTGGGTCACCCTGGTGGGGCCGGGGGTGGTCGGCCTTTCCTTCCTGCTCGTGCTCCTCAACTTCGCGGGGATGTTCCACGCGGATCTGCACGACCCCGTGGTGGTGAGCTACTGGAGCTGGATGGTCACCGGGGCGCTCGAGGTGGACGCGGCGCTGCAGCTGGACCAGCTCAGCATGATCATGATGCTGGTGGTGACCGGCGTCGGCTTCCTGATCCACGTGTTCAGCGTCGGCTACATGCACGACGACCCCGGGTACGCGCGCTACTTCTCCTACCTGAACCTCTTCGTCTTCTTCATGCTGGTGCTCGTCCTGGGGGCGAGCTTCCCGGTCATGTTCGTCGGCTGGGAGGGAGTGGGGCTGTGCAGCTACCTGCTGATCGGCTTCTGGTTCCGGGACCGCGAGAAGGCCGACGCCGGCAAGAAGGCCTTCATCGTCAACCGCATCGGCGATTTCGGCTTCCTGGTGGCGATGTTCCTGGTGTTCACGACCTTCGGCACCCTGGCCTTCCCGCAAGTCTTCTCCGAGGCCCCGGCGCTGCTCGAGTACGGAGGCGTCACGGTTACCGCGATCACGCTGTTCCTCTTTCTGGGAGCGGCGGGAAAGAGCGCGCAGATCCCGCTGTACGTCTGGCTGCCGGACGCGATGGCCGGCCCCACGCCGGTCTCCGCGCTGATCCACGCCGCGACCATGGTGACCGCGGGTGTCTACATGGTGGCGCGTACCTCGGTCCTCTTCGCCCTGGCTCCCGTGAGCAGCGCCGTCGTGGCCGCCGTGGGCGTGCTCACCGCGCTGCTGGCCGCCACCATCGCGCTCGCGCAGCACGACATCAAGAAGGTGCTCGCGTACTCCACCATTTCCCAGCTGGGCTACATGTTCCTGGGCGTCGGGGTGGGTGCATACGCCGCCGGCATCTTCCACCTGATGACCCACGCCTTCTTCAAGGCGCTCCTGTTCCTCGGGTCGGGCGCGGTGATTCACGCCATGCACCACGCCCTGCACCACACCCACAGCCAGGCCGACCCCCAGGACATGCGCAACATGGGCGGGCTGCGCGCCTCGATGCCGGTCACCTGGATCACCATGTGGATCGCGACCCTGGCCATCGCAGGCGTCTGGCCGCTGGCCGGGTTCTTCTCCAAGGACGAGATCATCTGGTACGCCGGTCTGGCCGCCTCCGGGGGCTACCCCGCGCTGTTCACGATCCTCTGGGTCCTGGCACTCGCGACCGCGCTGCTCACCGCCATCTACATGACCCGCCTCATGGTGATGACCTTCCACGGCGCCAACCGCACGGGACGCGAGGAGGCGCGGCACCTGCACGAGGCGCCCCGGGTCATGACGATCCCGCTGATCCTCCTGGCGGTCCTCTCCGTCGTGGGCGGGTGGGTCAACGTCCCGGAGGAGGTAGCCGCATCGGTGCTCGGGCTCGCGGGGGCGCTCCCCACCTCGGAGTGGCTGCACCACTGGCTGGAACCGATCACCGCCAGTGCGGCGGCAATCCGCTACGAGCAACTGGGAGAGCCCGGCCACGCTGCCCCCTTCGGCGGGGGCGAGGTGCTTTGGGCCGGCCTTTCCACCCTGGCGGCGCTGGCGCTGGTGCTGTTCACGGCGCGCGCCGCCGCCCGCTGGAAGGTGGTGCCCGCCGCCCAGGCCGCCGCGCCCACGGGCTTCAGGAGCCTGCTCTTCAACAAGTGGTACGTCGACGAGTTCTACGACCGCTTCGTGGTCCAGCCGGTCCTCGCGGCCTCGCGCTTCTCCTGGCGCGTCATCGACGCCGTCCTGATCGACGGCGCGGTCAACGGGCTCGGGCTGGTGACCCGGGCCGGAGGCGCCTTCGCAAGCCTGTTCCAGACCGGGCAGGTCAACACCTACGCCCTCGTCCTCACGCTCGGGGTCCTCGCGATCCTGGGCTTCGTGGTCTTCTGAGGAACCCGCCATGACGAGCCTGCTCGAAGCGGTCGCGTTCGACACCTGGATCCTGCACGTGCTGGTGTGGGGTCCAATGGCGGCGATGCTTCATGTGCTCCTCGAACGCCAGGAACGGTCCGGGCACATCGCGTTCGGCTGGACGCTCGCCCTCTTCGCCCTGAGCCTCGGACTGTGGGGATCCTTCACGGTGGGCGACCCGGGCTTTCAGATGGCGTCGAGCGTGCCCTGGATCGAAGCCTGGGGCGTGCACTACGCGCTCGGCATCGACGGCATCTCGCTGTTCATGGTGCTGCTGTCCTGCTTCACGGCCCCGATCACCATTCTCGGCTCGTTCCGCTACATCACCCACCGACAGAAGTCCTTCTACGCCCTCATGCTCCTGTTGCAGACGGGCATCATCGGCGTCTTCACGGCGCTGGACGTGCTGCTGTTCTACGTCTTCTTCGAACTCACCCTGGTACCGATGTACTTCATCGTCGGGGTCTGGGGAGGCAAGCGCCGCATCTACGCCGCGGTGAAGTTCTTCCTGTACACGGCGGTGGGGTCGCTGCTGATGCTGGTCGGGATTCTCTACCTCTACGCCGCGACCGCCGGCGCCGGAGACGGATCCTTCGCCTACCTGGACATCCTCGGGGTGTCGCTCTCGATGCGTGAGCAGCTCTGGCTGTTCGCCGCCTTCGCGCTCGCGTTCTCGATCAAGGTTCCGCTCTTCCCGTTCCACACCTGGCTGCCGGACGCGCACGTGGAGGCCCCCACGCCGGGGTCGGTGGTGCTGGCCGCGATCCTGCTCAAGATGGGCACCTACGGGTTCCTGCGCTTCCTGCTGCCGTTCTTTCCGGCAGCCTCCCAGCATCCCTCGGTGGTGACCGTGATGCTGGTGCTCGGTACGGCGGGCATCGTGTACGCGGCCTGGGTCGCGGCGGTGCAACCGGACGCCAAGAAGCTCGTGGCGTACACCTCGGTGGCCCACATGGGGTTCGTGGTCATCGGCATCTTCGCCCTCACGGTGACCGGCATCCAGGGGGGACTGGTGGTGATGATCTCGCACGGCATCTCCACCGGGGCGCTCTTCCTCATCCTGGGCATGCTGTACGAGCGGCGCCACACGCGGATGACCGGGGAGTTCGGCGGCCTCGCGCGCGTGGCCCCCATGCTCGCCCTGGCGCTGGTAATCACTGCACTTGCCTCGATCGGCCTGCCCGGCACAAGCGGCTTCGTCGGGGAATTTCTGGCGCTTCTGGGCACCTTCGAGACGCATCCCGTCACCGCCGTCATCGCCACCAGCGGCGTCATCTTCGCCGCCTACTACATGCTGCCCATGGTGCAGCGGGTGCTCTTCAACGAGCTGGACCGGGAGGAGAACCGGTCGATGCCCGACCTCTCCCGCCGGGAGATCTTCATCCTGTCGCCCATGGTCGCGCTCATGATCGTGATCGGGGTCGCGCCCACCCCGATTCTCGAGCGCATGGAGCCGAGCGTGGACGCGATCCTCGAGCGCGTCCACACGAGCCTGCCCGCCGAGGAGCCGGCAGACTCATGACGCTCGACTTCTCCACCCCCGCACACTACCTGCTGGCGCTGCTTCCCGAGATCGTGCTCTCGGTCTGGGCGACGGTGGTGCTGCTGGCCGGCGTCTGGAGGGGGGGCGGCGCGACCTCGGCGCCGCGGGCCGGCTCCGGAAACCTGGCGGTTCTGGCGATGGTGGGCGTGCTCGCGGCAGCCTTCGCCAACGGGTGGCTGTACGGGCTGACCCCGGGGCAGGGAAGCACGATGATCGCGGTCGACCGCTTCCACCTCTTCGCCAACTGGATTTTCCTGCTCGCGGCCATGCTCGCGCTGGCCATTTCGCCCGCGTACGTGCGCCGCCAGCGGTTGCAGGAGGGGGAGTTCCACGCGCTGGTGCTCTTCGCCACCGTGGGCATGATGCTCATGGGAGGCACGCGCGACCTGATCGTGATCTTCCTGGCCCTGGAGGTGATGTCGATCAGCGCCTACGTGCTCTCCGGCTTCAATCGGCGCGATCCGAAGTCGGCGGAATCCGGACTCAAGTACTTCCTGCTGGGCGCTTTCTCGACCGGCTTCCTGCTCTACGGGATCGCGCTGGTATACGGGGCCACGGGCAGCACCAACCTGGGGCTGATCGCGCTGGCCATCGGTTCGGACGCGGCCGTGGCGGGGCTGCTCCATGTCGGCATCGCGCTGCTGGCCATCGGGTTCGCCTTCAAGGTCTCGGCGATCCCCTTCCACATGTGGACGCCCGATGTCTACGAGGGCGCCCCTTCGCCGGTGACGGCCTTCATGTCGGCGAGCGTGAAGGCGGCGGCGTTCGTTGCCTTCGCACGCGTCTTCCTGGTCGGCTTCGGGGGCATTCCCGAGAGCTGGTACGCCATCGGGTGGTGGCTTGCGGCGCTCACCATGGTGATCGCCAACGTCATCGCCCTGGCTCAGACCAACGTCAAGCGGCTGCTGGCCTATTCCAGCATCGCTCACGCCGGCTATCTGCTGGTCGCTATCGTGGCCCTGAATCAGAACGCCACCGCGGGACTGCTGTTCTATCTGCTGGTCTACACCGCGATGAACATCGGCGCCTTCGCCGTGATCCTGTGCGTCTCGGGGCACGGCGAGGAGCGGCTCGGGATCCACCGCTACGCGGGACTAGGGGCCAGGCATCCCGCTCTGGCCGTCTGCCTGACGATCTTTCTTCTATCCCTTGCCGGCTTCCCCGGCACGGGGGGGTTCATGGGAAAGATCTTCATTCTGCAGGGAGCGGCCGAGGCCGGACTCTGGACCCTTTCCGTCATTTTCGTCCTCACGACCGTGGTGTCGTACTATTACTACCTGCGGATCGCATGGTACATGTGGATGCGGGAAGCGGCGGAATCCGACGAGCCGGACCCGGTGACGGTGCCCCTGACCATGCGCTTCGCCATGGGCGCGGCGGTGGCGGTGGTGATCGGTCTGGGCGTCTTCCCGGGCGGGGGCGTAGGGTTCGCCCGCGCGGGTGCGGAAGGACTGCTGACGGCAGGAGCACTCCTCCTGGGCGCCGCTCCCTAGCGACGGATGCGGCGTTCCCGCGTTCGCGGGCGACAGCGGACCGCCCGCCATCCGCGCGACAACAGACGGCACGCGACCACTTCTGACCTGTACCGGTTTTGAGTTTTTCTTCCGAGATCTTCCGGCAATACGACATCCGGGGCATCGTTGGCGAGACGATCGACAGCGACGTGGCCCGCGGCACCGGGAGCGCCCTCGCCGCGGTGGTGGGCGAACGGACCGGCGATGCCCAGCCGCGCATCGTGGTCGGCAGCGACAACCGTCCCAGCTCGGACGGTCTGGCCGACGCTCTTTCGGAGGGCATCCTTTCGGCAGGAGGCCACGTCATCAGGCTCGGCACGGTGCCGACGCCGGTGACCTACTGGGCCGAGCGCGAACTGGCGGCGGATGGAGGCGCTCAGATCACCGGCAGCCACAACCCTCCCGAATGGAACGGGATCAAGATGACCGTGGGCGGCCGGCCGCTCTACGGCGAGAGGATTCAGGAACTGCGCCGGCGAATCGAGGAGGGAACGGCGGGCCGTGGACCCGGCACCCTGGAATACGTCGACGTTCTCGACCGGTACGTCGCCGATGTCGCCGGCCGGTTCGAAGGGATCGCGCCGCTGAGAGTGGTCGTGGACTGCGGCAACGCCTCCGGGGCACTCACCGCAGTACCGGTGCTGGAGGCGATTGGAGCCGAAGTGGTCCCTCTTTACTGCGAGCTGGACGGGACCTTCCCGAACCATCATCCCGATCCCACGGTCGACGAGAACATCGTGGACCTGGCCGCGCAGGTTCGCGGGACCGGCGCGCACCTGGGCGTCGGCTTCGACGGCGATGCCGACCGCATCGGGGTCGTGGACGAGACCGGCACGGTGGTCCGCGGCGACATCCTGCTTCTCCTCTTCGGCCTGGAGGTGCTCGAACGCCGAGGGCCGGGTGAGAAGATGGTCTTCGACGTGAAGTGTTCGCAGGCGCTGCCGCGCGTGTTCGAGGCGGCGGGGGGCATCCCCGTGATGTGGGCGACCGGGCACTCGCTCATCAAGGACAAGATGCACTCCACCGGAGCGGTCATCGGTGGTGAACTCTCCGGACACATCTGTTTCGCCGACGAGTACATCGGGGTGGACGACGCCGTCTACGCCGCGTGCCGGCTTCTGCGGCTGCTGGCCGCGTCCGGACGCTCCCTCTCGGCGCTGGTGGCGGATCTGCCGCGTTATGCGGCCACCCCGGAATACCGTATCGAGGTGGCCGAGCACACCAAGCGCGACCTCGCCGAGGCCGCGCTTGAACACTTCTCCCGGAGCTACGAGGTGATCGCGGTGGACGGTGCACGCATCCTCTTCGACGGAGGCTGGGGTCTGTTGAGAGCGTCCAATACCCAGCCCGTCCTCGCGACCCGCTACGAAGCCGACACCGATGTCCGCCTGGGGGAGATCCAGCGCGAGGTCGAGGACTGGCTTCGGGCCAGGGGCGTCGATGTCTGAGGCGCGCCCCCGTCCGTGGCGCGGCGGCCGCGTTCTGGTCGCCTCGATCGTGGCCGGAGCCGCGGTGCTCCTGTTGGCCCGCGAAGCCATCGACCTCTACGTCGAAGTCCTCTGGTTCGGGTCCAACGGCTATCTCGACGTCTTCTGGACCCGCGTGCTCTCGCGCTGGGGGGTGCGCATCCTGGTCATGCTGGCCGTCGGCGCGATGGTCTACGCCAACGTGCGCCTGTTCGCGGTCGCGGTGCGCGCGCTCAGGATCCGCAGGCGTTTCGCCAATCTGGAGATATCCGAGAGGATCCCCGGCGTCTGGATCTCGCGCGGCACGCTTGTGATATCGGTGCTGGCGGCGCTCTGGTTCAGCGCCGTGGTCCCACCTGAAGCGGGGCTGGCGCTGCTGCTCCTGCTGCGGGCCCCCTCGTGGGGACTGAGCGAACCGATCCTCGGGCACGATGTGTCCTTCTACATCTTCGCCCTGCCTGTGATGAGCGGGATCGTCGCCTTCGCGCTCCTGCTGATCTTCTTCCTCTTCAGCATGTCCATCGCCATCTACGCAGCCACCGGCGCCCTCCGCCTGACGCGCAAGGGGGTCGGGCTGGAAGACCTGGCTCGCCGGCACCTCACCCTCCTGGTTACGACGTTTCTGGTCCTGCTGGCCGTACGTTTCCAGATCGCGCGCTACATCCTCCTGCTCGACGGCAACTCCGGCGTGCAGGGGCTGTTCGGGTTCACCGATGCCGTCGCCCGCCTGCCCGCGCTGACGGCGCTCGCGGTGGTCGCACTGGGTTCGGCGGCCCTGGTGGCGTGGGGCGGGTCGCGGCGCAAGGCCGTTCCCACCGCGGCCGGGCTGGGCGCCATCGTCGTGGGCACGCTCGTGCTGGCTCAGCTTTACCCGGCGACCGTGCAGCGCTTTCGCGTCGAGCCCAACGAGCTCGAGAGCGAGACCCCCTATATCGAGCACAACCTGGAGTTCACACGAATCGGCTTCGGGCTCGACCAGTTGCAACGTGAACGATTCGACTACCGCGGGACGACTGAAGAACCGGGCGCGATGGCCGTCGCCAGCCAGTTCGCCGGGCTCCCCGTCTGGACTCCCGGCGCGCTCCTGACCACGTATCGGCAGCTCGAGGCACGTTTCCGCTACTACGAGTTCAGCGACGTCACCATCGATCGCTATCCGGGTCCCGACGGCCTGGTGCCGGTCGCGCTGGCGGTGCGCGAGATCGAGCCCGGCGGCATCGAGGACCGCAACTGGCAGAATCTCCACATCCGCGAGCGCTACATCGCGGGAATGGGCGCGGTTGCCAGCGCGGCGGGGGAGCACACCCCCCAGGGGCGGCCGTCGACCATCCTGTCCGCGATCCCGCCAGAGTTTGCGGAAGGCGTGGCAGCGCCCGAGAGACTGCGCCTGGTGCGCCCGTCGGTGTTCTTCGGCATCCGGCCCCAGGCCTACGCCATTATCAATCCGACCGCCGAAGCCTTTCTCGACCCCGAGGGCGAACCCGGCCAGGCCGGAGTGGACTTCCCGGAGGGCATCCTGCTGGATTCGTGGCTGCGGAAGGTCCTGTTGGCGCTCCGCTTCCGCGACACGAACCTGCTGTTCGCCTCCGAGATCTCGCCCCGGAGCCGCTTCGTCTTTCGACGCCAGGTGACGGCGCGGGCGCGGGATATCGCGCCCTTCCTGCGCTTTCCCGAATCGCCCTATCCGGTAGTGCACGAGGG
This sequence comes from Gemmatimonadota bacterium, assembly GCA_022826025.1. Taxonomy (GTDB): domain Bacteria; phylum Gemmatimonadota; class Gemmatimonadetes; order Longimicrobiales; family Gaopeijiaceae; genus BD2-11. The sequence goes on from JAJDVR010000184.1 coordinate 16,755, forward strand.
CCGGGTGGTATGGATGCTCGACGCCTTCACCGCAACCCGCCATTTCCCGCTGGCGAGCGCCTACGACCTGGAGGCGCGTTCCGCGGCGAGCTATGTGCGCAACAGCGTCAAGGTCACGGTGGACGGGGTGACCGGACGCGTCACCTTCTATGTGGTCGACGAAAACGATCCGCTGCTCGAAGGCTACCGGCGCACCCTTCCCGGCCTCTTCCAGCCCATGGACGAGATGCCTCGGGGGCTCCGCGACCACATCCGCTATCCGCGCGCGCTTCTCAGCCTCCAGGGCCGGGTGCTGTTCCAGTATCATCTGGAAACCGCACCTTCCTTCCACGGCCAGGAAGACGTGTGGGCGCCCGCCACGGAGCTCGCCCAGGGCACCAATCCCGTCCCCTATCGGCCGGAGTACGCCATCTACCGGCTGCCCGGCGCGCGGGAGCCGGAGTACCTGCTGAGCACCGCCTTCGTCCCGGCCGGCCGGCAGAATCTGACCGCCCTGCTGGTCGCGCGCAGCGACGGGGACAACTATGGCGAGCTCCTTCTCTACGACATTCCGGTCGAGGATCAGGTCCCCGGCCCCCGCCTGGTGGAAGCGCTCGTGGAGCAGGATCCCTTCATCTCCCAGCAGCTCTCGCTCTGGCGACAGGGGGGCAGCGACGTCTGGACCGGTCATCTGCACATCGTGCCCGTGGACGGCACGCTCATGTACATGGAGCCGATCTTCCTCGCGGCCGAGTCGGACGCGATTCCCGAACTCCGCCAGTTCGTCGTCAGCGACGGCCGCCGGGTGGCGATGCAGCCGACCCTGGACGCCACCGTGGCCGCGCTCGCGGCGGTGGCCGCACCGGAGGAAGTGGTCGACACCCGGGATCTGGAGGAACTGCGGGACCTGGCCACCGACACGTCGACCTGGCCGGGCGACGCCCTGGATCTGCTCGACCGTGCGGAGGAAGCGCTCCGGTCCGGGGACTTCGCCGGTTTCGGCACTCATCTGCGCGAGTTGCGCGACCTCCTGGAGCGCTTCGAGAACCAGGCAGGTTCATGAGTCGCGCCGGATTCTTGATCGTGAGCCGATGCCCGGGTAACTTGGCCGGTCGCCTCTTCCGGCGACCTTCCCGGAGCGTCCTCCACGGCCACACCGTCGCGCCGATGTCCTTCCTCCTCGCGGAGCAGACCGAATGAACCTGCACGAGTTCCAGGCAAGGGAGCTCTTTCGTGACGCGGGCATGCCGGTACCGCGAGGCCGCGTTGCCACCACGCCCGAAGAGGCCGGGGCGATCGCCGTCGACATGGGCGGCGCGGCGGTGGTCAAGGCCCAGGTGCATTCCGGCGGCCGGGGCAAGGCGGGGGGCGTCAAGCTGGCCGGCACCCCCGAGGAAGCCGAGGCCCACGCGCGCGCCATCCTGGGGATGAAGATCCGTGGGCTCACCGTGCACAAGGTCCTGCTCGTGCCTGTCGAGAACATCGCCAGCGAGCGCTATGTAGGCATCCTCGTCGACCGGGCCGTGCAGGCGCCGCTCTTCATGGTGTCGCGGGAAGGGGGCGTGGACATCGAGGAAGTGGCGGCGACCAATCCAGCCGCCATCACCAGGCTGAGGGTCGACCCGCGCTTCGGCCTCCTACCCCATCAGGCGTACCGGCTGGGGAGAGCGCTCTTCGACGAACCAGCCCTGTCGCGGCAGTGCGCGACGGTGCTTTCGCAGCTCTACCAGGTGTTCATGCAGAACGGCGCGTCCCTGTGCGAGGTGAACCCCCTCATCGCCACGGAGGCCGGGGAGGTGAAGGCCATCGACGCCAAGGTCACCATCGACGGCAACGAGCTCTTCCGCCGGCCGGCCCTGGAGTCCATGCGCGATCTGGACGCCGAACCCGCCGCGGAAACGCGCGCGCGCGCAGCCGGCCTCAGCTTCGTGAAGCTCGACGGCAACGTGGGGTGCTGCGTCAACGGAGCCGGGCTGGCGATGGCCACCATGGACCTGGTCAAGTACTACGGCGGCGAGCCGGCCAACTTCCTCGACATCGGCGGATCGTCCAACCCCGACAAGGTCGTGGCCGCGCTGGAGATCATCACGGCCGATCCCAGCGTTCAGGTGATCCTGGTCAACATCTTCGGCGGCATCACTCGTTGCGACGACGTGGCGCGCGGGATCGTCGAGGCAACGAAGCGCGCCGACATCCGCGCACCCATCCTCATCCGCCTGACGGGCACCAACGAAGCCAGAGCCAGGGACATCCTCGCAGCCGAGGGCTTCTCCGCCTTCACTTCGATGGACGACGTCGTGCGGGCGGCGGTGAAGAGGGCCGCGGCGTGACGCTCTTCATTCCGCAACAGCCCTTCGCGGACTCCCTCCCACAACCCACGGTCCCGCTCCATGTCGATCTTCGTTGACGAATCCACGCGCGTGGTGGTCCAGGGGATCACCGGCCGCGACGGGTCCTTCCACACCGCCAGGATGATCGACTACGGCACGCGCGTGGTCGCGGGGGTAACACCGGGAAAGGGAGGCCGCGTGATCGAGGGTCCGGGAGGCGCGCGCGTGCCCGTTTTCGACACGATGAACGATGCGGTCGCGGAATCGGGAGCGAACGCCTCCGCGATCTATGTGCCGCCGCCCTTCGCCGCCAGCGCGATCATGGAGGCCGCGGAATCGGGCGTCGAGTTCATCGTCTGCATCACCGAGGGCGTTCCGGTGCTCGACATGACGCGCGCCTACGCCTTCGTCGCCGACCGTGGCGTCCGACTGCTGGGACCCAATTGCCCGGGGGTGATCTCGCCGGGCAAGGCCACGGTGGGCATCATCTCCGGCGACATCGTGACACCCGGTCCCGTGGGCGTGGTGTCGCGCTCGGGCACGCTCACCTACGAGGCGGTCGGACAGCTCACCGGGGCGGGCATCGGCCAGACCACCTGCGTCGGCATCGGGGGAGACCCCATCATCGGCACCAACTTCATCGACTGCCTCAAGGCCTTCGCCGAAGACGGGGAAACGAGGGCGGTCGTGATGATCGGCGAGATCGGGGGCACGGACGAGCAGGAGGCGGCCGAATACGCCGGCCGCAGCCTCGACTTGCCGGTCGTCGGCTTCATCGCGGGCCAGACCGCGCCTCCGGGCCGCCGCATGGGACACGCGGGAGCCATCATCAGTGGCTCCTCCGGAACCGCGGAAGAGAAGATCAGGGCCTTCCGCGAGAACGGGATCGGCGTCGCACGGCGGCCGGTCGACATCGTACACCTCACCCGGGAAGCCCTGCGATGAGCCTGACACTCGCGATCATCAAGCCCGACGCGGTCGCTTCGGGAAAGACCGGGGCCATCCTGGCCCACCTGGAGGGAGCGGGTTTCCGCATTCGCTCCCTGCGCATGACGCAGCTCTCCCGGACACAGGCCGCGGCCTTCTACGCGGTTCATCGGGCGCGGCCTTTCTTCAACTCGCTGGTCGCCTTCATGACCTCCGGCCCCATCGTGCCCCTGGTCCTCGAGGCCGAGGACGCCGTGGCCCGGTTTCGCGAGGCCATCGGAGCGACGGACCCCGCCGAGGCCGCTCCCGGAACCGTCCGCGCGCTCTACGCGGAGTCGAAGGAGCGCAACGCCGTCCACGGGTCCGATTCGGACGCCAACGCCGCGCTCGAGATCGACTTCTTCTTTTCTCGTCACGAGAGGCTGACAGTCGGTGGATGACTCCGCTCGAATGCCGGGGCAGTTCGTCCGGAGGCTGTCCGGCATCGCCGCGTTGACGCAGGACCGTGGGCAACGCTAGCTTTTTACGCTATGCTGCACTTGAACTTGAATGCGCTCGAACGTACGGGTACGCTCCAGTTGCGAGCGGCGTGCCCAGCCGCTGATTTCGTCCTCGCGGGACGGGGTCCGGAGCTGTCCGGGCCCGTCAGCGTGACTCTGACCGCGAGGTCCATGGCCGCGGGCCAGGTGATGGTCCAGGGAAGGATGTCGACCACCCTGGCGCAGGTGTGCCGGCGCTGTCTGGAACCCGTCGCGCAGCCGTTTGCGCTGCCGATCCGATTCGTTTTCGTCCCCGACGATGAATGGGACTGCCAGGACGATGGGGAAGTGCACACCTTCCCCGCGCACCTGGCCGAACTCGACATCGCCGGCCCGCTGCGGGAGGAGTTCGCGCTGGCGGCACCGATGTACGTGGAATGCCGCCCCGACTGCCGGGGACTGTGTCCGGCGTGCGGCTCAAACCGAAACACGGTCCGGTGCGATTGCTCGCCACCGGATGTCGATGCCCGATGGGAGAAGCTGCGGGCTCTCACGAATCACTAAGACGAAGAAACCATGGCCGTACCGAAGCGTCGTACATCCAAGCAGCGGCAGCGCAAGCGCCGCACGCACCATCGAGCCGAACCTGTCGTGGTGTGGACCTGCCCGCGCTGCGGCGATCCGCAGATCCCGCACCGGGTGTGTCCCACCTGCGGCTACTACCGGGATCGTCCGGTCATCGAAGTCGAGCTGGACTGACCACGCCGGCGGCGACCGGTCCACCATGAGAATCGCGCTCGACGCCATGGGCAGCGACGGCGCCCCCGCGACCGAAGTCGCCGGAGCGCTGCACGCCCTTTCGCACGAAGCCGGCGATGTGACCGTCGTCCTGGTGGGAGACCGCGCGCGGATCGCGGCGCAACTGGACCGCCATGGCGCCTCCGAGGGCGGGCGGCTGGAGATCGTCCATGCCGCGGAGCGGGTTTCCCCCAACGAGTCCCCCGCAGCCGTCGTGCGCCGCAAGCCCGGCTCGTCCCTCGTGACCGGAGTCGGGCTCCATCGCAGGGGCCGGGTGGACGCCTTCGTCAGCGCCGGACCGACGGGTGCGGTGATGGCGGCGTCGGTGTTTCTGCTCAAGCGCCTGCCGGGAGTGGACCGGCCCGCCGTCGGGACCCTCATGCCCACCACCAGCCGGGCGCACATGCTGATGCTGGACGCCGGGGCCAATGTGGACTGCCGGCCCCTCCACCTCCTGCAGTTTGCATTTCTCGGCCACGTCTATGCACAGGACCTGATGGGGAGATCGAAGCCCCGCATCGGGCTGCTCAACATCGGCTCCGAGCCGGAGAAGGGTAACGAACGCACGGTGGAGGCGTACCGTCTTCTCAGCCAGAGCGGGCTCAACTTCATCGGCAACGTCGAAGGGCGCGACATCATCCACGGCCGTTGCGACGTACTGGTCACCGACGGATTCGCCGGCAACGTACTTCTCAAGTTCTACGAGTCGGTGGCAGGGTTCGTAATCCGGGTGATGGACCGCGAGCAGGAGCGCATCCGCACACCACTGGACCGCTCGACCATCGAAATCCTCGACTACGCCGAATACGGGGGCGCTCCGCTCCTGGGAGTAAACGGCGTGTCCGTCATCTGCCACGGCAGATCGCCGCCCAAGGCCATCGGCAAGGCCATCGGCGTGGCGGCCAAGGCCGTAAGGACTTCCATGATCGGGCATATCGCCCGCTACCTGGCCGAGACCGCGGCACGCATCCCATGACCCGACCCATCAGCGAAGTCGCCAGCACGGGACGGTTCCTCCCGGATCGCGTCCTCACCAACGAGGACTGGACGCGCATGGTGGACACGACCGAGCAGTGGATCGTGGAGCACACCGGCATTCACGAGCGCCGCGTCGCGAGCTCGTGCACCTCCGTGTGCGACATGGGCGTTGCCGCGGCGGAGCAGGCTCTCGAGCGGGCCGGGGTCAGCGCCGGGGACGTGGACCTGCTGCTGGTCTCCACCGCCACGCCCGACAGGCTGCTGCCCTCCACCGCGTGCGACATTCAGGCCCGGCTGGGCGCGAACGGGGCGGCGGCCATGGACATCTCCGCGGCCTGCACCGGATACCTCTACATCCTGGCCCTGGCGGAGGGCTACATCGCCAGCGGCATGGGCGAGGTGGTCCTGGTGGTGTCCACCGAGAAGATGACGTCGATCATGGACTGGGAGGACCGGTCGACGGCGGTGCTGTTCGGGGACGGGGCGGGCGCCAGCGTTATCCGCCGCGCGACCGGCGACCGGGGGATTCTCGCCAACGACATCCGGTCGGACGGGAAGCTCGCGGACCTGCTTCAGAGGCCGGGCGGAGGCGCCCTCCGACCCTTCGACGAATCCGTCCTCGCGGATCGGTCCCACCTGCTGCTCATGGAAGGCCGGGAGGTATTCAAGAACGCGGTGCGGGCGATGTCCAGGTCGTCCCGCCTCGCCATCCGGCAGGCCGGCTGGGAGGCGGACGACGTCGACCTCCTGATCCCCCACCAGGCCAACATCCGCATCATCGAGGCGACCGCCCGCTACGCGCGCGTTCCCATGGAAAAGGTGTACGTCAACGTCCACCGCTATGGCAACATCAGCTCGGCGACGGTTCCGGTCGCGCTCGACGAAGCGCTGGAGCGGGGCCGCATCGGACCCGGATCCAACGTCCTGCTGGTCGCTTTCGGGGCGGGCCTCACGTGGGGCGCCACGGCCCTCCGCGTGTAGCGGCCGCTGCCGTCGATCGTCGTCAGGTGTCACTGGCTCTCCTCTTCCCCGGGCAGGGGTCACAGGTCCCCGGGATGGGACACGACCTCGCAGCCGCCTATCCGGAGGCTGCGCGGGTCTTTGAGCGCGCGGACGACATCCTCGGATTCTCCCTCTCGCGCCTCGCCTGGGAAGGCCCCGAGGACCAGCTGCTGCAGACGCACAACGCACAGCCCGCGATCCTGGTCCATTCCCTCGCCGCACTCGCGGTCCTGAGGCCGCGACTGGGACCCATCGCCTGCGCCGCGGGGCATTCGCTGGGCGAACTCTCCGCCCACGCGGCCGCAGGTACTCTCGGGTTCGAGGATGCCGTGCACGCCGTGCGGCGCAGAGGCGAGCTGATGCGGGAAGCGGGGCGCGCCCGCCCGGGGGCCATGGCGGCCATCCTGGGCCTGGGGGAACCCGAGCTGCGCGAAGCGTGCCGGGCCGTGTCCAGGAAGGGGCTGGTCTGTGTTCCGGCCAACTTCAACGCCCCCGGGCAGATCGTGGTCAGCGGGGATGCGGAGGCGATCGACGAGGTCCTGGTGCACGCCAGGCAAGCCGGTGCCCGGCGGGCCGTGCGCCTGGCCGTGTCCGGCGCTTTTCATTCGCCACTCATGGCCGGGGCGGAGGAGGGTTTGCGGAAGTGTTTCCGCAACCTATCTTTCGGACCGCCCGAGTTTCCGGTCTTTTCGAACGTGACCGCCGGGGCCGTCCGGGATCCCGGCCTCGCGCGTCGGCTGTTGGTCCGGCAGCTCACCTCTCCGGTATTGTGGTCCCAATCAGTCAGGTCAATGGTCGAAAGCGGGGTGGAGCGATTCGTCGAGATCGGTCCCGGGTCCGTGCTGCGCGGATTGAGCCGGCGCAACGCCCGGGGCGTCAAGGCCGTCTGCGTGGGCACGGCAGGCGCCGTCCGGAAGCTGTTCCCCGACCCCGTCGCGGCCGGGAGCACGCCATGAGCGGCGCGCTGGCCGGACAGACCGCGCTGGTAACCGGCGGATCGCGGGGCATAGGGTACGCGATATCACAGGTCCTCGCGCGAGACGGGGCCCAGGTGGCCATCGTGGACATCGACGAAGAAGGGGCCGTCTCCGCCGCCGCCCGACTCGAGGGCGCCGGTCACGCCGGCTACTTCTGCGATGTCGGAGATCCGGGGCAGTGCAGCGCTACCGTCGCCGCGGTGACCAGGGCCCAGGGCATCGTGACGATTCTGATCAACAACGCGGGGATCACCCGGGACAATCTTCTCCTGCGCATGAAGGACGAGGACTGGGATGCGGTGATCAGGGTCAACCTCACGGGCGCCTTCAACATGACCCGCGCCGCGTGCAGAGGCATGATGAAGCGCCGATCCGGCTCCATCGTCAACATCAGTTCCGTAATCGGCCTGATGGGCAATGCCGGTCAGACCAACTACGGGGCCTCCAAGGCGGGGCTGGTGGGGCTCACCAAGAGCGTCGCCCGCGAGCTTGCCAAGCGCGGAGTGCGCTGCAACGCGGTCGCGCCCGGGTACATCGCGACGGACATGACCGCCGGCCTGGACGAACGCACCACCGGAGAGCTCGGGGCGCGCATCCCGATGGGCAGGCTGGGAGAGCCCTCCGACGTTGCCGACGTTGTGCGGTTTCTCGCTGGACCGGAAGCCCGATACGTTACCGGTCAGGTCCTGGCCGTGGACGGCGGCATGGCGATGTAGCCCGATGATCACTCATTAGCGGCGGAAGACCGCAACACAAGGGAGGAACAGGGAGATGGCGGACAGCATCGAGGGCCGGGTCAAGGACATCATCGTCACTGAACTCGGCGTCGAGGAGGATCAGGTCACGAGCGAGGCTTCGTTCATGGAGGATCTCGGAGCCGATTCGCTGGACACCGTGGAGCTGGTGATGGCCTTTGAGGAGGAGTTCGGAATCGACATTCCGGACTCCGATGCCGAGCAGATGCGCACCGTGGGCGACGCGATCGGCTACATTCGCAAGGCCGCCGCATCCTGACCCCTCTGCGCGGGAGAGGCGCCGCACGGCGCGAAGACACATGAGCGGCCCTTCGGAGAACGGTACCGCCCGGGCAGGCCGGCGGGTTGTCGTCACCGGCATCGGGATGATCACTCCCCTCGGCAACGACGTCCCGTCTTCCTGGACTGCCCTGCTGGCCGGCACGAATGGCGGCGGCCCGATCACCCACTTCGACCCCGACGACCGCTTTGCGACCCGGATCGCGTGCGAAGTCAGGGATTTCGATCCCTCCGCGCACCTGAACAAGCGGGAGATGCGGCGCTACGACCGCTTCGCGCAATTCGCCGTGGTTGCCGCTGTGGAGGCCATGGCCTCCGCGGGGCTGGAGGGCTGCCCGCCCGGTGTGCGCCCGGAACGCTTCGGCGTGATCATCGGCAGCGGGATCGGCGGCGTCGACACGTACGAGACCCAGGTCCGCAAGCTGGTGAAGTTCGGGCCGCGCCGCATCAGTCCCTTCTTCGTTCCGATGTTCATTCCCAACATCGGCTCGGGGCTGGTTTCGATTCGTTACGGCGCCCAGGGTCCGAACCACTCCACCGTGTCGGCGTGTTCCTCCGGGGCGCACGCCATCGGCGACGCCCTCCGCGTCATCCAGCGAGGGGACGCCGACGTGATGGTGGCCGGGGGCGCGGAAGCCGCCATCGTGCCCATCTCAATCGCCGGCTTCGCCTCCATGAAGGCGATGTCCAGACGCAACGACACCCCGGAAACCGCGAGCCGCCCCTTCGACGCCACCCGTGACGGCTTCGTCATCGGAGAGGGCGCGGGCTGCCTGGTGCTCGAGTCGCTCGACACCGCCGAGGCGCGGGGAGCGCGCATTCTGGGGGAGGTCGCGGGTTGCGGCGCCACCGCGGACGCCTACCACATCACCGCGCCGGTTCCGGGAGGGGCGGGAGCCCAGCAGGCCATGCGGCTGGCGCTGGAGGACGGGGGAATCGCGCCGGAGGAGGTCGGCTACATCAACGCGCACGGCACGTCGACCCCCTACAACGACGAGGTCGAGACGGCCGCCATCAAGGCGGTGCTGGGGGAAGAAGCGGCCCGGGCGGCCATCGTGGGCGGCACCAAGTCGATGACGGGGCACACGCTGGGTGCGGCGGGCGCGATCGAGTCGGTCATCTCCGTGATGGTGCTGATGGAGGGCCGGATCCCCCCCACGACCAACTACGAGCACCCCGACCCCGAGTGCGACCTCGACTACGCCACCGACGGCATGGTCGAGAGACCTGTCGAGGCCGCCCTCTCCAACTCGTTTGGTTTCGGAGGGCACAACGTATGTCTCGCCTTCCGGCGCTGGCACGCCTGAGCGAGCCCGTCCGCGCCTCCCGGGGCCCGCCATGAGAGTGGGCACGGGATACGATTCCCACCGCTTCGACCCGGACCGGAAGCTGATTCTGGGAGGCGTCGAGATCCCCGGGGTTCCGGGGCTGGCCGGCCATTCCGATGGCGATGCAGTGGCCCATGCCGTCACCGATGCCCTGCTCGGAGCCGCGGCCGAAGGCGACATCGGAAGCCACTTTCCCCCGGGAGATCCGCGCTGGCGCGACGCCGACTCCATGGACCTGCTCGGCCGGGTGGTCGCTCTCCTCCGGCGGCGCGGAATGCGGGCGATCAACGTGGACGTGACCGTGATCTGCGAAGCACCCCGCATCGGACCGCACTCGGCCGGAATGCGCGCGCGCATCGCTGATGTGCTCGGGGTCGGGGCGGACGCAGTTTCGATCAAGGGAAAGACGAACGAGGGAATGGGCTGGATCGGGGCCGGCGAAGGGATCGCCGTGCACGCCGTTGCGCTCATCGGGGAGGAGGCAACATGGACGCGACGCTCGATTTCCTCGCGTCACTCCCCGCCGGGCTGACCTACCTGGTGCTGGGAGCGGGAGCAGCCCTCGAAAACATCGTGCCCCCGGTTCCCGCCGACACGTTCATCCTGCTGGGAGGCTTCCTGGCCGTGCGCGGCCCGGCGGATGTGGTGGTGGTCTTTCTGGTGACCTGGCTGGCCAACACCGCCGGCGCTCTGCTCGTCTACGGGGCGGGGCATCGCTTCGGCCCGCCGTTCTTCGAGGCCCGGTTCGGCCGGCTGCTTCTTCAGCCGGAGCAACTCGCGCGCCTGCGGCGCTTCTACCGGACGCGGGGAACGCCGGCCATCTTCTTCGCCCGCTTTCTTCCCGGGCTGCGCGCGGTCGTGCCTGCTTTCGCGGGGGTCGCCCGGCTGTCCCTTCCCTCCGTCGCCGTGCCGGTAGCGGCGGCTTCCGCCATCTGGTACGGCGGGCTGGTCTGGCTGGGATCGATTGCCGGGGAGAACGTCGACACCATACTCGAGTGGTACGCGACCGCCAACCGCCTCCTGCTGGTCGTCGCGACGGCGGTCGTCGCGGTGATCCTGCTGGCGTGGCATCGCACCCGCCGGCGGGCATCCGATTCCGGGAAATGACCGGGGAACGGGACAAGCCGGTCGCGAGGGCTTTCCGGGAAGAACTCTTCGCGGACTACCTGGCCTTCGAGCGAGGGCTCTCGGCGAGCACCCTGGAGGCGTACGGGCGCGATGTCGCACGGCTGATCCGGTACCTGTCGGGCCGGGGCATCGTCCGCCCGCGGGACGTCACCCGCCTCGAACTCCGGGACTATGTGTACTCGCTCAAGGACAGGGGCCTGGCGCCGACCTCGATCCGGCGCGCCCTGTCGTCGATGCGGGCGTACTTCGCCTTCCTTCTGGAAGATGAGGCCATCGAAACGGACCCCACCGAGCAGATCGAGTCGCCGCGCGTGTGGCGAACCCTCCCCGGAGTGCTGAGCATGCGGGAGACGGAACGCCTGCTGGAGGCGCCGGACCTGTCCGATCCGCTGTGTTGGCGCAACCGGGCCGTCCTGGAGCTGCTGTACGCGACCGGCATGCGCGTCTCGGAACTCACGGGGCTTCCCCTGCACAGCCTCGACCTCGAGGATCGCACCTGCCTGGTGTACGGGAAGGGCGCGAAGGAGCGCATGGTACCCTTCGGCCGCGCCGCCGGGCGTGCGCTGGTCCGCTATCTGCGGGACGTGCGGCCGGAGCTGGAGCGGGGCAGGAGCGAAGGGATGTTCTTCCTCAGCGCCAGAGGCCGGCCGCTCACCCGCATGGCGGTGTGGACCATCGTGCGCAAGGCGCGCGACCGGGCAGGGATCGAGAGACCCGTCTCCCCGCACACCCTGCGACACAGCTGCGCGACCCATTTGCTGGAGGGAGGCGCGGACCTGGCCGCGGTCCAGGAGCTGCTCGGCCACGTCGACATCGCCACCACCGAGATCTACACGCACGTGGACCGGGAATACGTGCACGAGATGCACCGGACCCATCACCCCCGGGGATGACTCGAGAGAGCGAGTCCGGGGGGCAGCCCCGGCGGAGCCGCCGTGTGGGCCCGAAAGCCCGCTAGCTTCCGCCGCCCGTGAGGCCGAAGAGTTCCGCCTGGTTGTCCGCTTCGCGCAGAAGCCTGACCGCTTCCGCCAGGACAGGATCGCGCTGGATCCGGAACCGCAACAGGCGCCCGTCGTCTTCCATGCGTTGAGACAGGTTGATCTCGAGCCGCCAGAGCAGGTAGCTCCGCGCCGAGGGATCGTCGAGGGTGGCGTCGGGTACCCCCGCATCGCGCAGTTCGGCGATGAACGCCTCGAGGATCTCCTCGGTGATCGTCGCCTCGGCGCCGTCATTGTCGACGGCCTGCGCGCGGTCGAACCCGATTTCGGCCAGCCTCAGCCCGAAGGGGAATTCGGCGGCCGTGGCTTCCTCCAGAAGCCGGCGCTCGACGACCAGCAGCGTATCGCCGTCGATCTCCAGATCCGGGAAGACCCCGCCGCCGCCCTTCAGTTCGCGCCCCGTTTCGGTGGTGAAGACGGGAAAGGCGGTGGAGTCCTCGGGCAACGGCCTCCCGTGTGCATCCCGCTGGCGGTGCAGCGAGCGGCCCAGCGGGGTGTACCACTCCCCGGTGGTCAGCTGCAACTGCCACCCCTCCGGAAGCGGGACCACGGACTGCACCACCCCCTTTCCGAAGGTGCGCTCGCCCACCACCAGCGCGCGGTCGTGATCCTGGAGGGCCCCGGACAGGATTTCCCCGGCCGAGGCCGTAAAGCCATCGACCAGCACCACCAGCGACTTGTCCCCGAGGCTCGCCCCGTCCCGGGTGTACGCCGCATCCTCGTGATCGCCGGGCCCGCGCCTGGGATTGCGGCCGCGGGTGCTGACGACGCGCTTGCCGCGGTCGAGGAAGAGGTCCGTCAGGGTGAGAGATTCGTCCAGGTATCCCCCGGGATTGCGGCGCAGATCCAGGACGATCCCCCTGGCGTCCGCGAGCAGAGCGAATGCGGAGTCCATCTCGGCGGTGGAACCGCGGGCCACCCGGTCCAGCTGTATGTAGCCGATGTCCTCCTCCACGTACCCGGCGTGGACCGACGAGACGTGAATGTTGTCGCGCTCGATGTCGTGGCGAATGGGACTGGAAAACCCGTCGCGCTCGACCGACACGGCGACCATGGTGCCGGGCGTGCCGCGAATGCGCTGCGAGGCCTCACCGGTCGTCCACTCCGCGGCGCTCTCGCCGTCCACGCCCACGATCACGTCGCCCACCTGGATTCCCACCCGCTCCGCCGGAAACCCGCGGAAGACCGCGGTGACCGTGATCCGTTCGTTCAGCAGCTGGATCGCCACCCCGATGCCCGCGTAGTTGCCGGTGGTGGCTTCCTGGAACTCGTCCACCCGCCGCGGGCTGAGCACCTGGCCATAGGGGTCGTCCAGAGCCGCGATCAACCCCCAGACCGCGCCGCGCCACAGCATCGGATCGCCGGGCTCATCCACACCGGACCGCCGGATGCTGTCGAAAGCGCTGAGGAAACGCTGGTCGTCCACCGTGCCGCGGCTCGAGGGGACTTCGGCTTCCGCGGGGATCGGATCCGAACCCGGGACGGAGTCGGCCGAGTCGGCGCGCAGCGCCAACAGGGCCGACGCCCCCAGCAACCCGTCGAGAGCCCCTCTCCAGAGCGTCGAGTCCGCGGGAGTGCTCCAGCTGTAGCGCTTGATGACCTCGAAGGCGCGCAGGAAGTGCTGGCCGTCCAGCGTTGCCGAGGCTCCCCCACCTGGCTGGCCGGTCGATCCGGTGTCCTGGCCCGCGAGCTCCAGGCCCCGGAACGGCAGAAGGAGCAGGAACGCTGCAAGGATGAATCTCGTGCGGGTCATGGCGACTCGTGTGAGGAGATGTCGATGGCTGAAGGGTAGACCCCGGAGGTCACGGACTCGTTCCCGGAGCCGGTTCGACCCGCATCGGCGTCGTGCGACCAGTTATCGTGCAATCGGATCGATCACCCGGCAACCGTCGCGGCGTTTGGCGGACCGCACGGTTATCATACCTTGTCGGGAGGCATCCTGCTTGCCGCACCGCGAACCGGAACCTGCTCCCATGACGACGCGCCGCTCATGAGCCTGAGACATTCGTCCCCCCTCGTCGCGGGACTGGTCCAGATGAAGCCGCGCAAGGGAGCGGTGCGCGCGAACCTCGACAGGATCGGCTCGCTGGTCGCGGACGCCGGCGACGACCACGACCTCCTCGTCTTTCCGGAGACCTGCCTGACCGGGTACTTCCTGCAGGGGGCGGTCGCGGAGCTCGCGTTCAGCGCAGGCGAGGTGGCCGACATGCTGGGCACGGCGCCCGATGGCGGGCCCGACCTGGTCGTCGGCTTCTACGAGCGGCATCGCCGCCAGATCTACAACAGCGTCGCGTATTTTTCCGCGAGCGGCGGCCGCTACCAGCCGCTGCACGTCCACCGCAAGATGTTCCTGCCCACCTACGGGCTCTTCGACGAAGCCCGTTTCGTGGAGCCGGGGCGCGACCTGCGCGCCTTCGACACGCCCCTGGGCCGCATGGGGATGCTGATCTGCGAAGACGTCTGGCACTCGCTGACCTCGGCCGTGCTGGCCCTGGACGGCGCCAAGGTCGTCCTGGTGCCCAGCGCCTCGCCGGCGCGGGGATTCCTCGCCGGAAGCGACCGCCCCGCCAGCATCAGACGCTGGGACCCGATCCTCGAGGGACCGGCGATGGAACACGGCGTCTTCGTCCTGGTCAGCCAGCTGGTGGGCTCGGAGGGTGGCAAGCTGTTCGCGGGCGGTTCGGTGGCGATCGCGCCCGACGGCACCACGCTGGCGCGCGCTCCGCTTTTCGAGGAAGGCGTGGTGACCGCCGTCCTCGACCGCACCGCCATCGACCGGCATCGCTTCGAGTCGCCGCTCCTCTCCGATCTTGAGCAGCAGCTGCCGAACCTGCGCGATGCACTGGCGCGCGCCGGCCGCAGACGGGGAAGGGACGCAGCGGCCCCGCCCGCGGCTGAGAAGGATTCCGGGGCAGGGGGCCGCGCAGTTCCGGCACGGCGCCAGCGAGCCACGACCCACGGTCCGATTCCGGGCGATGCCTCGATGCTCGACCTGAACCTCGAGCTCACCGAACGTGCCCTGGTGGAGTTCATCCGCGAGGAGATCGTGCGCCGGCGCGGCTTCGAAAAGGTCGTGATCGGGGTGTCGGGAGGCGTCGATTCCGCCGTATCGCTCTGCCTCGCCGTGCGCGCGCTCGGCCCGGAGAACGTCACCGGGCTGCGGCTGCCGTACGCCACCTCGTCACCGGAGAGCCTGGAGCACGCGGCGATGGTGCTGGAGGCGACCGGCGCCGTCGGCCGCACCCTCGACATCACGGCTTCGGTGGACGGCTACATCGCGCGCCACGAGCCGGACATCAGCCCGTTGCGCCGCGGAAACCTTGCCGCCCGCTTTCGCGCCCTCACCATCTTCGACCAGTCGGCGCTCCTGAGGGCGCTCCCCCTCGGCACCGGCAACAAGAGCGAACGGCTGTTCGGCTACTACACCTGGCACGCCGACGACTCGCCCCCGGTCAACCCGCTCGGAGACCTGTTCAAGACCCAGGTGTGGGCGCTCGCGCGCCATCTCGGCGTCCCTGCGGAGATCGTCGAGAAGCCGGCCAGCGCCGATCTGGTGCAGGGGATCCACGATCACGACGAGCTGGGCATCTCCTATCACGATGCCGACCCCATCCTGCACTGGTTCCTGCGGGGCTACTCGCCC
>JAJDVR010000241.1 GCA_022826025.1 Gemmatimonadota bacterium
GACGCACGATATCTAGTTCCGCCCGAACTCGGTATCCTCGACAGCCTGGAGCGACTGAATCTCTCCGGCAACAATCTGACCGGTTCGATTCCGCCTGAACTCGGTATGCTGGCCAATCTGACGCAGTTCGACCTCAGCGTAAACTTCTTGACCGGCCTGGTCCCACCTGAACTCGGCAACCTGAATAACCTGACGGAGATGCATCTCTGGTTCAACGACCTTGAAGGCCCAATCGCGGCGGAGTTCGGCAAGTTGGCAGCCCTGAAAACGCTGGATCTTCGAGGTAACGACTTTACGGGTACGATACCGCTTGAACTCGGAGAACTCACCAGTCTGGAGACGCTCAATCTCTACGGCAATAACCTGACCGGCTCGATACCAGGCGAACTCGGTAACCTCGTAAGCTTGACGAGGGTGCAACTCTCGCGGAACAACCTTTCCGGCCCGATTCCCGAGGAATTCCTCGATCTGGGTCGACTGAAGTCGCTTATCTTCGGGGAGAATGCCAACCTGTGTGCTCCAGGCACCACGGATTTCGTTACCTGGCTGCATGGCATCGAGCATGCCTCCGGACCCTACTGCAACGAATCGGACATGGGCGTGCTGGAACTCCTGCACCTCACATCAGGAGGGTCCAGCTGGACGAATTCCACCAACTGGCTACACACTCCGGCCCTGGAGGACTGGTACGGTGTGACGGCGAACTCCCTTGGCCAGGTTGTGATGCTCGACCTGACCAGCAACGGCTTGGAGGGTCAGCTCCCGGCTACGCTCGGGAACCTGGCTGAGCTAACCACACTTCGGATTGGGCGCAATGCCCTGTCAGGCCGGCTACCGTTCTCCCTGATCCAGCTCCCGCTCGTTGAACTCCAATACTCTGACACCGACCTGTGCACTCCGGCGGGGGCATCGTTCCGGGAATGGCTGAGTGGCATCGCTTCGCACGAGGGAACGGGCGTGGAATGCGCCGCTTTGTCCTCCGACCGTGAGATCCTGGTGGAGTTCTACGAGGCTGCGAACGGGCCGAACTGGACCAACGCCGACAAGTGGCTGACTGATTCTCCACTGACGGACTGGTTCGGCGTGGATGCTGATGCTCTCGGCCACGTCATCGGGCTGGAGCTTGCCGATAACAACTTGGCGGGTCCGATCCCGTCCGGCCTCGGCAACCTTCGCCACCTGAACATTCTGGAACTCAGCAACAATGACCTGAACGGGGTTATCCCGCCCGAACTCGGCAACCTCCCAGGCCTGACGACGCTGGACCTGCGCATCAACGACCTAACAGGCTCAATCCCGCAGGAGCTCGGTAGCCTGTCGACGCTGGAGAATCTGGCTCTCGACGTCAACGGCCTGATGGGTTCGGTACCTCCCGAGCTCGGAGCACTGTCGAACCTGCGACGGTTGTCCTTCGTCAACAACCCGGAACTGTCTGGCGCGCTGCCGGCCAGACTGGCGGACCTGCACCGCCTTGAAGTGCTCCTGGCCGCGGGCACTGCTTTGTGTGCGCCGCAGGATCCTGGCTTTCAAGCTTGGCTACAGACAATTCGCAGCCGACGAATAGCCCCCTGCACAAGCGGGGGCGAGGCGATGGCGTACCTCACCCAGGCGGTTCAGGTGTTGGAGGATCCGGTTGGGCTCGTCGCAGGGGAGCGGGCCCTCCTGCGAGTGTTCGTTACCGCTGCGCAAGGCACGACGGCCGGCATCCCGGCTGTCCGGGCCAGGTTCTACCTCGACGGGACCGAAACGCTTGTGGCGAACATCCCGGCGAAGACGACGCCCATCCCCAATGAGATTGTCGAACATGACCTGACTGGCTCCGCCAATACGGAGATTCCTGGTGAAATCGTGCAACCGGGGCTTGAGATGGTCATCGAGATTGACCCGGAGGGGACGCTCGATCCGGGCCTCGGGGTTACTACGCGAATCCCACGCACGGGCCGCATGGCGGTCGACGTGCGCACCGTGCCAGTGTTCGACCTCACGGTGATCCCGTTTGTTTGGCGCCCCGACCCTGACAGCACGATTGTCCAAGCTGCGGAGAACATGGCCGCGGACCCGGAGGGCCATCAGTTGCTCAGGGATACCCGCACGCTTCTCCCGACCGGTGCGCTCGATGTGACAGCCCACGAACCCGTGCTGACTTCGAACAACGATGCCAATGCGCTACTCGCCGAAACCCAGGCGATAGGGGCACTGGAGGGTGGCCGCGGCCATTACCTGGGCATGATGGCCAGACCCTCCTTGGCGGGCTCTGCCAGAGGGGTGGCAAAGTTGTCCGGCCGGGCGAGCTTTTCGATACCGTTTTCCGGGACAATTGCCCACGAACTCGGCCACAACCTGAGCCTCCGACATGCACCGTGCGGAGGTGCCTTCGGCCCGGACCCGTTGTTCCCCTATCCGGATGGATCAACGGGCGCATGGGGGTACGACTTCCGCGACGGCGGGAGTCTGGTAGCCCCGGGCTCCAGGGATCTGATGAGCTATTGCGGTCCATACTGGATCAGCGACTACCACTTTGACAAGGCGCTACGCTATCGTCTGGTTGATGAAGGTACAGCCACACCGGCGGTCGTCGCCGCCTCCAGCAAGTCGCTCCTCCTTTGGGGTGGCGTGGGCGCCGACAACGTACCTTTTCTCGAACCCGCCTTCGTCATTGACGCACCGCCCACGCTGCCCGATTCGGCGGGTGACCACCGGCTCACTGGACAAACCGTCGACGGAGCTACGCTGTTCTCTCTGAGCTTCCGTATGCCCGAAGTGGCCGACGGGGATGGCGGCTCCAGCTTCGCCTTCGTCCTTCCCGTGCGGCCTGGGTGGGAGGGCCGCCTGGGCAGCGTCACGCTCGCCGGACCCGGCGGTTCGTATACGCTGGACAGCGACAGCGACATTCCCGTGGCGATCCTGCGCAACCCACGGACCGGCGAGGTGCGGGGCATCCTGCGTGATCCGCCAGCGAGCCTGGTGACCCAGGCGGCCGCTGATGCCGCTGGGTCGTTCGCTATGGACATCGAGGTGCTGTTCAGTTTCGGGATCCCGGAAACGGGAGCTTGGCGGCGATGATGCGCGACCGACAGGTTCGCGCCGGACCGTCTTCAGCTGTCGGCGATGACCTCGTGCAGGGGCTGGTAGATCCCGAGCTTCCCTCCGCCCGGCAGAGTTACGGTCGTCAGTCTGCCCCAGCCCTGTTCCTCGACCGGACTGCAGCGGATGTCCGCGGCGGACAGATGTTCGACCAGCGCGTCGACATCTTCGCACATGAGGTACAGCTCATGGACGTCGTTCTTCTCGGAAGGATGCACCGCCACCTCCGACGGAGGCAGGGCGAAGAGCAGCCAGCCGCCTCCGATATCGATGTTCGGCAGGGCGAGCACGTCGCGGAAGAAGCTTCGGTCTGCAGCTGGATCCGTACTGTAGATGATGGTATGCGCCCCGGTGATCATGGTCGTTCCCGTCGCCTCCTCAGGGCTCCTCAATCAAGAGGGTCTTATCCGCATTGACGAGATGCAATCGTCCCAGGTATCACGGACCAGGTCGAACACATCAAGATCGATAAGCGGTACGCAGGACCTGGATCCATAATTGCTTAGATCGGGGATGTCGGAGCTGACAACGAGGCTGTCACCCCTGAAATCGGTGTGCTCGTAGACGATTGCCTGCCATCCCTCTGCGACTCTCATGGAAGAAGCACAATCGTTCCAGCCGGAACGGGTGCAGTCAGGCCCTTCCAGCGAGTGGAGGGAGGCGACGTCACCGACGAAGTTGTAATGATCGCCGTCGTAGCTGGCGTGCGCATACAGGGTGACCCCCTCCGACGGGCCCGTCAGGTCACACCCCACAGCACCAAGTGCGAGAAACAAGGCTGCGAGTCTCATCCCTGGCCGGCTCGACCTGGTCAAGGCAACTCCTCCCCGTCGCGGAATCGTAGACAGGGAATCATAAGGAAGGGACACACGCTGCCGACATCCCCCCTTTGGGGGATCGCTGCGATGGGTTGACGGGGGGCGGCTGGAACTGCTGCGCCCGAAGCGGGAGAGCGGGTGATCTCCTAACTTGCCCGGAGGTCAGAAACCCGAATGCCGCGAAGACGGCTGAATGCCGAACGTCCGTCGCATCAGGAGGAATCCGATATGTGCAATCATCATCCCGTGATCAGCCGCAAGGCTCCGACTCATTGCACCCGCGTGCTCGCATCCCTGGCTCTTGCCACCCTCGCCGTCGCCTGCGCCGCGCCGACCGACGACCCGGCGAGCACAGCCGCAACCGGCAGCCCGCCCGCCTCTGCGGCCCAGCCCGTCGCGGCCGACCACTTCGTCCCATCGACCCCGGAGAACGTGACCTGGGGCTGGTTTCCCATCGACAAGGAACCGGTTCTCCGAATCCAGTCCGGGGAGACGGTTCGCGTCAACACGCTGACCTCCGCGGGAGCGACCCAGGACGAAAACCCGGTCGACTTCCTCACCGGGCTCGGCATCCCGCGGGAGGAGGTCCACCAGGACGTGCTGGACTTCTGGGCGTCGCGCGACGGGCGGCCTCGCGATGTGGGGGGCGGCCACCTCATCACCGGCCCCATCCATGTCGAGGGCGCGGAGCCCGGGGATGTGCTGGAGATCGAGATTCTCTCCGTCGAGACGCGCGCGAACTGGGGCATCAACAGCACGGGAGCGCGCAGCGGCGTGTTCTCGACCTCGTATCCCGGTTTCCGGGAGGGCGACCCGGCGCTGGACATCCCGCCGGAGAGCGGCCGCCACGTGATTCACACGGGCGTGGTGGACGGTGTGGAGGTCGCGTTGCTCGCCGACGACATCCACGTGCCGCTCGAGCCCTTCATGGGCGTCCTGGCCGTGGCGCCCGATCCCGTGATGGGCCAGCCCGGCGTTACCGCGCCCGGCGTCCAGGGGTCGACGCCGCCCGGGGCCTTCGGCGGCAACCTGGACGTGAAGCACCTGAAGACCGGCACGACCCTCTACCTGCCCGTGTTCCATCCCGGGGGCCTCTTCTACGTGGGCGACCCGCACGGCGCGCAGGGCGACGGGGAGGTGAGCGGGACGGCCATCGAGCAGTCGCTCACGGGCACCTTCCGCCTCTCCGTGCGCAAGGACCGGTCCATCGAGGCACCGATGGCCGAGAACGACGAGCACTACATCCTGATGGGCATCGACATCGACCTGGACCGGGCAACGCGCCACGCCGTCCGGGCGGTCGTCGACTTCCTCGTCGAGGAGAAGGGGCTCACGCCGGCGAAGGCGCTCTCGCTGGCGAGCATCGCGGTGGACTTCCGCATCAACGAAGTTGTGGACATCACGCAGGTCGTCTCGGGGTTCATCCCAAAGAGCGTGTTTCTGCGGTAGGGGCTACGTCGTTCTGGCCGATGCCTTCGGGTTCGAGTCGCCGTTCAATGCCGCTCCGTCCTCGACCCCCGCCGCCGCCTCCAGGTAGTCCACGCTCGACGCCAGAACCCCCGCCCGGCCCAGCGCCTCCCGGATCACCCGCTCCTGCGCCGGGCCGTTCGGCACCGTCAACCCCGCGCTCGCCCCGTCCTGGT
>JAJDVR010000254.1 GCA_022826025.1 Gemmatimonadota bacterium
CCCGGAGATCATCCGCGAGATCCACGAGGGCTATCTGGCCGCCGGCGCGGACATCGTCGAGACCAACACCTTCAACGCCACCTCGATCTCGATGGCGGACTATGGCCTCGAAGCCGCCGCATACGACATCAACCTGGCTTCCGCGCGCCTCGCCCGGGCCGCGGCCGACGCTTTCACCGCCGGCGACGTCTCCCGGCCGCGTTTCGTGGCGGGCATCCTGGGACCCACCAACCGCACCGCCTCCATCTCACCGGACGTGAACGACCCGGGGTTCCGCAACGTCACCTTCGACGAGCTCGCGGAGGCCTACGAAGAGCAGGCGCGCGGCCTCCTGGACGGCGATGTCGACGTGCTCATGGTCGAGACCGTCTTCGACACCCTGAACGCCAAGGCGGCGCTCTTCGCGATCCGCTCGCTGCTCGACCGGCACGGGCTGGACGTGCCGGTCATGGTGTCGGGCACCGTGGTGGACGCGAGCGGACGCACTCTTTCCGGGCAGACGGTGGAGGCGTTCCTGAACTCGGTGCGTCACGCCGATCTGCTCGCCATCGGCCTCAATTGCGCGCTCGGCGCGGCCGCCCTGCGCCCGCACGTGGAGGAACTCGCCACCCGCGCCGATCTACTGGTCAGCTGCCACCCCAACGCCGGCCTGCCCAACGAGCTCGGCGAGTACGACGAGACCCCGGAGTCGATGGCCCGCCAGCTGGGCGAATTCGCGCGCGCGGGCTTCCTGAACATCGTGGGCGGGTGCTGCGGCACCGTTCCGGCACACATCGAGGCCATCGCCGATGCAGTGGCCGGGCTCCCTCCCCGCCGGCCGCCGCGCATCGAGCGCCGCACCCGCCTCTCGGGGCTCGAGCCGCTCAACCTGGGTCCCGACTCGCTCTTCGCCAACATCGGCGAGCGCACCAACGTGACCGGCTCGGCCCGCTTCCGCAGGCTCATCGGGCAGGGCGACTTCGAAACCGGACTCGAGGTGGCGCGCCAGCAGGTCGAGAACGGGGCGCAGCTCATCGACGTGAACATGGACGAGGGGCTGCTCGACTCCGAGGCGGCGATGGTGCGCTTCCTCTCGCTGATCGCCTCCGAGCCGGACATCTCGCGCGTGCCGATCGTCGTCGATTCCTCCAAGTGGAGCATCATCGAGGCCGGGCTCAAGTGCGTGCAGGGCAAGGGCATCGTCAACTCCATCTCCCTGAAGGAGGGTGAGGAGGAGTTTCGTGAGCAGGCGCGCATGGTGCGACGCTACGGCGCCGCGGTGATCGTGATGGCCTTCGACAAGGAGGGGCAGGCCGACACCCTGGAGCGCAAGGTGGAGATCTGCCGCCGCGCCTACCGCATCCTCACCGACGAAGTCGGCTTCCCGCCCGAGGACATCATCTTCGACCCGAACATCTTCGCCGTCGCGACCGGGATCGAGGAGCACGACCGCTACGCCGTCGCCTTCATCGAGGCGTGCCGCGCCATCAAACGCGAGCTTCCGGGCTGCAAGGTGAGCGGAGGGGTGAGCAACCTCTCGTTCTCGTTCCGGGGATCCGACGCGGTGCGCGACGCCATGCACTCGGTGTTCCTCTACCACGCCATCCGGGCGGGCATGGACATGGGGATCGTCAACGCGGGCGCGCTTCCGGTATACGACCAGATCCCCGCCGAACTGCTGGAGCCCGTGGAGGACGTGATCCTGGCCCGTGACTCCGGAGCCACCGAGCGATTGATCACGCTGGCGGCCGACTACCGGGGGATCGCGCAGCGGGTGAGCGGCTCGGACGACGGGTGGCGTGAGAAGCCGGTCGAGAAGCGGCTGGCGTACGCGCTGGTAAAGGGCATCTCGGAACACATCGTCGAGGACACCGAGGAGGCGCGGCAGGCGCGCGAGCGGGCGCTGGACGTCATCGAGGGCCCCCTGATGGACGGCATGAACGAGGTGGGCGACCTCTTCGGCGCCGGGCGCATGTTCCTGCCGCAGGTGGTGAAGAGCGCGCGCGTGATGAAGAAGGCGGTCGCGTACCTGGTGCCCTTCCTGGAGGAGGAGAAGGCGGGCAACGGGGAGGCGCGCGCCGCCGGGCGGGTCGTGCTCGCGACCGTCAAGGGCGACGTGCACGACATCGGCAAGAACATCGTGGGGGTGGTGCTCCAGTGTAACAACTACGAGGTGGTGGATCTCGGCGTGATGGTGCCGGCTGAGCTCATTCTCGAGACCGCGCGCCGCGAGGGAGCGGATGCCATCGGGCTCTCGGGCCTGATCACGCCGTCGCTCGAAGAGATGGTGCACGTGGCTTCGGAGATGGAGCGGCTCGACTTCCGGCTGCCGCTGCTGATCGGGGGCGCGACCACCTCGCGCACGCACACGGCGGTGAAGATCGAGCCCTGTTATTCGGGGCCCGCCGTTCACGTGCACGATGCGTCGCGCGCGGTGAGCGTCATGAGCCGGTTGCTGAGCGAGCGCGAGGGGCCCGCCTTTCTGAAGCGCACCAGGGCGAGCTATGCGGAATTGCGCGCCAGGCACGCCGGCAAGCAGGCCCGGGCCCGCATTCTTCCGCTGGAGAAGGCGCGCGCAAGGAGGTTCACCGTCGACTGGGCCTCGGAGCCGCCGGTGTCGCCGCGGACGCTCGGGATCCGGGTGCTCGCCCCCTTCCCTATCGCCGAGCTGTTCCCCTACATCGACTGGACGCCCTTCTTCCACGCCTGGGAAATGGCGGGCAGGTTCCCGGGCATTCTGGACGACCCCGTGGTGGGCGAGCAGGCGCGGGTGCTCCATCGGGACGCCTGCGCGCTGCTCGACGAGATCGTGAGGGATGGGCTGCTGGAGGCGAGCGGGGTGGCGGGCATCTTTCCCGCCAATGCGGCGGATGACGACGTGGAGATCTACACGGATGAGGGGCGGAACGGGACGCTGGCTGTCGCGCACGGGGTGAGGCAGCAGTTCGAGAAGGCGTCGGGGCGTCCCAACTCCTGCCTGAGCGACTTCGTGGCGCCGCGCGAGACCGGCATCGCCGACTACCTGGGGGCGTTCGCGGTGACAGCCGGGGCCGGTCTCGATGATCTCTGCCGGCGGTTCGAGCGCGAGCACGACGATTACTCGAGCATCCTCGCCAAGGCGCTCGCGGACCGGCTTGCCGAGGCCTTCGCGGAGCTGCTGCACGAGCGGGTGCGCAGGGAGATCTGGGGATACGCGCCGGAGGAGGACCTGGACGGCGAGGCGCTGATCGCGGAGTCGTACACGGGCATCCGTCCGGCGCCGGGGTATCCCGCCTGTCCGGACCACACCGGCAAGCTCACCATCTTCGAGCTGCTGGACGCCACCGGGCGCGCCGGCATCCGGCTTACCGAGAGCTGCGCCATGACCCCGGCGGCCAGCGTGGCCGGGTGGTACTTCGCGCACCCGCGGGCGCACTACTTCGGGGTGGGCCGCGTCGGGCGCGACCAGGTCGAGGACTACGCGCGCCGGCGCGGGATGGAGATCCGGGAGGCGGAACGGTGGCTGGCCCCGAATCTGGCGTACGAGCCGTGAGCGTGACCCTGCTCGAGCTGATCGGCGACGGGCGCGCCCATGTCGTGGACGGCGCCATGGGCACGATGCTCTACGGAAAAGGCGTGTTCGTAAACGTATGCTATGACGAGCTTAACCTGTCGACACCCGAGATGGTGCGCGAGGTTCATGAGGAGTACGTACACGCCGGCGCCGAGATCCTCGAGACCAACACCTTCGGAGCCAATCCGGTGAAGCTGTCGGGGTTCGGGCTGGAGGAGCGCACGGAGGTCATCAACCGGGCGGGAGCGGAGCTGGCGCGCGAGGCGGCAGCGGGGCGGGCCGCCGTGGCGGGTGCGATGGGCCCTCTCGGCATCCGCATCGAGCCCTGGGGAGCGACCGCCTTCGAGGAGGCGGTGGCG
Source organism: Gemmatimonadota bacterium (assembly GCA_022826025.1). Lineage (GTDB taxonomy): Bacteria > Gemmatimonadota > Gemmatimonadetes > Longimicrobiales > Gaopeijiaceae > BD2-11. The sequence continues at coordinate 3,892 of JAJDVR010000254.1, forward strand.
TTCTTCCGGCGGCAGGCGCGGGGGCTGCTGGACGGCGGCGTGGACGGGTTCTGCCTGGAGACCTTCAGCGACCTGAGCGAGCTGGAGGCGGCCTTCCGGGCGGTACGCTCGCTCACCGACCTGCCGGTACTGGCCCAGGTCACCATCGGCGAGAACGGGGCCACCCCGGGGGGGACCACCATGGAGGCCGCCGGGGCGGCGATGGCGGAGTGGGGGGTGGAGGTCGCCGGAATAAACTGCTCGGTGGGGCCGGCGATCATGCTGGACGCGGTGGAGCGCCTGGCCGCGAGTTCCGGGCTGCCCGCCTCCGCCCAGCCCAATGCCGGACTGCCGCGCGTGGTCGAAAACCGCCAGATCTACATGGCCAGCCCGGAGTACATGGGCCAGTACGCCCGTCGCCTGATTGCCGCCGGGGCACGCTTCGTGGGGGGATGTTGCGGGACCACCGCCGCCCACGTGCGCAGGATCCGCGACCACGTGGCCAGCGTGCAGCCGGCGCGCGTCCGGGTGGCCGCGCGCGCCGAACCGGCCGACCGGAGGGGGCGCCCCGCGGTGCCGCTCGCCGACCGATCGACGTGGGGGCGGAAGCTCGCGGCCGGCCAGTTCGTGACCACCGTGCAGGTGGCCGCCCCGCGCGGGTGGCGCATGGAGGAGATCACGCGCCGGGCGCGGTCGCTCGCGCGCGGCGGCGTGGACGCCGTCTTCGTGGTCGGGGGCACTCGCGGACAGGCCCACATTGACGCCCTGACCACGGCCATGCTGCTCGGCGCCCGCGCGGGGATCGAGCCGCTGGTGCGCTACGTCTGCCGCGACCGCGACATGCACGGCATGATCAGCGATCTGCTGGGGGCATCGGCGGCGGGCATCCGCAACCTTCAGATCGTGAGCGGCGAGTCGACCGACCTGGGCCCCTACGCCGACTCCACTGCGATCTCCGACATCGACTCCATCGGTCTGGTCAACGTGGTGCACCGCCTGAACCGCGGCCTGGACGCGGGCGGCAACGATATCGGCGCCCCCACCGAGCTGGTGGCGGGGGTCGGGCTCGACCACGCCGCGATCGACCAGGCCCTGGAGCTCAGCCGCTTCGGGTGGAAGGTGAACGCGGGGGCGGACTTCGCGGTCACACGGCCGCTCTTCGACCCCGGGCGCCTGGAGGACTTCCTGGCGCGCGCCGGCACCGACATTCCGGTGATCGCGACACTGCTGCCCCTCTCCTCCCTGCACAACGCCGAGTTCATGGCCAACGAGGTGCCCGGCGTGGAGGTGCCGGAGAGGATCGTGCAACGGATGCGGGCCGCCGAGCGGAGCGGCCCGGCGCACGCACGGGCGGAGGGATTGGCGATCGCCCGCGAGATGTACGCCGGAGTGCGGCATCTGGTGCGGGGGGTGCGCATCCGCCTCCCCGACGGCGACCTGAGCCGGGCGTCCGAACTGCTGCGGTCGCTGGAGGTGGAGCGGGGGTAGGCCGGCGGGCCCGGAACCATCCGGGGCCGGTATGTCATACGGAGGACGTGGTGCAGGTTCAGGAACGGCACATGGGGTTGTTCGGCGCCACCGTCCTGGGGGTGGGCGCCATCGTGGGCGGGGGGATCCTCGCGCTCGCGGGCACCGCCTTCTCGGTCGCCGGGCCGAGCGCCATGGTCTCCTTCGCCCTGAACGGCGGCATCGCCCTGCTCACCGCGGCCAGCTTCGCCCGCCTGGCCCGCCGCTTCCCCGAGTCCGGCGGCACCTACACCTACGCCAAGAACGTCTTCTCCATCGAGCTGGCCTTCGTGGTCGGCTGGGTGGTGTGGTTCGCCTCGATCGTGGCCGGGGTGCTGTATGCGCTCGGGTTCGCGGCGTTCTTCATGGAAGGGTTGCTGCGCGCCCTGCCGCAGCTGGCCGAAACCCGGGTGGGCGGCGACACCGCCCGCCTGGCCGCGGCCGCGATCGCCATCGGCGCCTACATGCTCGCGCTGGTCCGTCGCGCGGCGGGGGGCGGCACCGCGGAGACCATCGGCAAGGTGGTGGTGTTCGTCGTGGTCATCGCCGGGGGGGCGTGGGCGTGGGGCACCGGGTCGCCGGGCGAGCTGGCCGATCGGCTCAACCCGTTCTTCACGGAGGGGGCGGGCGGGGTGGTGCGGGCCATGGGCTACACCTTCATCGCGCTCCAGGGGTTCGACCTGATCGCCGCGGTGGGGGGGGAGGTGCGCGACCCGCAGCGGACCCTGCCGCGCGCCATGTACCTCTCGCTCGGCATCGCGCTCGCGCTCTACCTGCCCATGCTCTTCCTGTTCGCCACGGTGGGGACACCGGCGGGGGCGGGCGGGGTGGCGGCGGTGGCGGCGGCCAACCCGGAGGGATTGGTGGCGGCCGCGGTCGAGGAGTACATGGGGGTGGCGGGGTACTGGCTGGTCATCGGCGCGGGCATCCTGTCGATGCTCTCGGCGCTCCAGGCCAACCTGCTGGGCGCGTCGCGGGTGGCCTTCGCCATGGCGCGCGACCGCACCCTGCCCCGCCGGATGGCGCGCATGCGCGGGTCGAGCGGCACCCCAGGGACAGCCGTCCTGGTCACGGGCACGGTAGTGGCCGTGATTGCACTCGCAGTCGGCGAGGTTCCGGCCGCCGGCGCCGCCTCGAGCCTCATCTTCCTCATCTCCTTCGCCATGGTGCACGTGGCGGCGGTGCTGGTGGAGTACCGCTCGGCTTCGCGGCGCATTCCCTTCCTGCCCATCGTGGGCGGCGTGTGCTGTGCATCGCTCGCGGCCTTCCAGATCTTCGCGGTGCCCTTCGCGGGCAGCATCGTGATGACCTGGATCGCCGTCGGCACCGCGTTCTACCTCACCCTCCTGGCCCCCGCCGCGCGCCTCACCGACGTCTCCGCGGAAGCCACGCACCCGCATCTCACCCTGCTCCGGGGACGGAGCCCGCTGGTGCTCGCCCCGATCGCCAACCCGGCAAGCGCCGCCAGCCTGGTGGACATCGCCGGCACCCTGCGGGCGCCGGGTTCGGGCCGCGTCCTGCTCCTCACGGTTCTTTCGCCGCCGGACCCTGCGTCCGGGCCGGAATCCCGCGTCATCGACGCACAAGCCGTGCTGGGCAAGTCCATGGTGCACAGCCTGGAGCACTCCCTGATCGCGGAAACCCTCTTCACCATCGCCCCCGACCCCTGGACCGAGATCGCGCGGGTCGCGGAGGAACACCGGTGCGAGACCGTGCTGCTCGGCCTTCCCAATCTCTCCGATCCACTGGTCGAATCCGCGCTGGAGCGGCGCATTGCCGGGATCGGCTGCGACGTCGTGGTGGCGCGCACGCCGTCGGGCTGGTGCATGGACGATGTCGAGAAGGTGCTCGTGCCCCTCGGAGGGCACCGAGGCCACAGCCGCCCGAGGGTCCGTCTGCTCGCCAGCCTGGCGCGCTCCAGGGGACGAGCCATCACCTATCTCTCCACGATGCTTCCCTCGGCGTCGAAGGAGGAACGCCGCCGATTCGAGCGCGAGATCCACAGAATGGTACGCGACGAAGCCACCGGCCCCTACGAAGTCGTCGTGGAGCCCGCCGCACACCCGGAAGACACCATCATCCGGCATGCCCGCACCTCCGACCTCGTCGTCCTGGGCATGCGCACTGAAGCCAACGCCCGACGGAGCCTCCGCGGTATCCCGCACGCGGTCGCCGCAGGGTCGAGCAAGCCCCTGATCCTGATCGGGAGCGCTCCGCCTTCCGCCCTGGTGCGCACCGGAAAAGACCTGCTGGCGCCTTCCCGAAGGAGAGGATCTCGTCCGAAGGAAACGGGCGAAGCCGACCCGCAGGCTCCCGCGTCATAGGGGGTCGGAATACCGTGTGCCGGATCCATCCCGCCACGTGGACGGGAGCGCGCCCCTCAGCCCCCCATCCCCTCCAGCGCCCGCATGACCGCGCGATAGCGCCGGTCCACGCTCCGGAACCCCAGATTCGCCAGGTAGATGTTGCGCACACCGGCCTCCCGCAGCGCCCGGATGCTCCGCGCGCAGACCTCCGCGGCGCTCGCGCCGGCCCCGAACTCGCGCGTGATCTCCTCCGCTGGAATCGGGAGAAACCGGCTGAGCCGACGCAGTGTACCCGGATTCGCGCTGCGGTAGAAGAAGACGCCGAAGATGGGGGGGATGCCGACGCCCCGGCGGTCCAGCTCTTCCAGAAAGCGCTCGACCGCGGGTAGCGAGTGGTGCGACACGATCTGGGTCAGGAAGAAGTCCGCCTCGAAGTCGCCGCGCGCAATGTAGTCGACCTGAGCGGCCGGGTCCGCGTGCGGATTCGCCCATCCCCCCAGCGTGAGCGACGGGAACTCGCAGCGGATGAGGTCGCGCAGCTGGTACCCGTGCCCGACGCAGCGCGCGGGGGGCCCGGTGGTGTCGCCGCCCACCACGGCGAGCGCCTCGCAGCCGTTCGAGACTGCTCGCCGGGCGAACATCATGCAGTAGTCGAGCGAGTGTTTGGCGGTCAGGAAGGGGATGATGCGCGAGGCCGGCACCCCGCGGGCCAGGTTGGCGGCAACGTGGCCGAGGCTCTCCTCCTCGGCGGCATCGACCGCGTTGTCCGTGAGGAAGATGTAGCGGTCGTCGCGCGCCAGCCGCTCCAGTGTGTGGTACATGTCGATCCAGGCATCCATCCCCGCGGCGTAGGAGAGCCCGCTGCGCGGGGGCCGCAGTTCGACGGTGATGGTCGGGTGCGGCGCCCGAAGGCGCGCCAGCAGGCCGTTGCGCTGCACTCCCCGCGCGGTGTCCACTAACCCTGACGTAACGGCGGAAGCGTTCAAGGTTCTATCTTGTGTGATCACCTGATGTTATGGGATTTCCGGGTCGGATTCCCGCTGTCTGACTCCCGCCGAGGGTAGAACCTCAGCCGCGAGGTCTCCGGCGGGCTTCCAGTGCCTTCCGAAGCTGTCCTTCGTCGGCTCGCTGGTAGCATTCGAGCACCGTCTTGGCGGTCTTCCATCCGCCCAGCTCGCAGAGCACCTTGAGCGGCTGGTCCATCAGGTCGGAGGCAAACTTGCGCCTCAGCGAGTGCCAGCCCCGCCCGCGCTTCGGTTCCAGACCTGCGAGCACCTGAGCCTTGTACCACCACGCGCGCACCAGCGACCGGCCCGCGCACTTCGAGGCATCCGTCGGCGCGGGCAGCACCGGGGTGTCGCCGGTCCCGGTGCTCATCCTTCGCGCCTCCTCCAAGGCGGCCAACGCCTCGGCCGTCACCGGCGTCCGGTGCTCGTAGCCGGACTTCTCGTGTTCCGCGCGCCACCGCACCATCCCGCTTTCGAGGCAGATGTCCGACCACCTGAGTTGACGGATGGCCCCGATTCGGTGACCCGTCTCGTGCGCGAGCACGAGCGCGACGTGGAAGCGCCAGTCCACCTTCCGGGACACTCCGAGAAGCGCCTGGTACTCCTCCTCGGACAACACCACCCGCGTGGGATTCTTCTCCGTGGGCGCCCTGAGACCCCTCAGGGGATTGGACGCGAGTAGGAGCTTGTCCCGCTTGTCCCTGGACTTGGCGGCCCAGTTGAGCACGGCGATCAGGAACTTCAGGTCGTGCTCGATCGTCCGGTCGGACACCGGCTTCCCGCTTGGACCGACCCTGCCCGCGCGCCTCGCCCGGATGAACCGGTCCCAGTCGCGCTGCGACAGGCTCGCGGGACTCCGGTCCCGCCCGAAGAACCGGAGGAACATCCTCGTCGCGGCCCGGTCGGACCGCTGCGATGTCTCCGCCTTCGTGGGCGTCACCTCCTCACCGTACATTTCAAAAAGCCGTTCCAGCGTGAGCGGCTCGGGCTCGGCCTTTCCGTTCGGCTCCGGCCGGGCGAACCCGGCGGCGAACTCGTCCGCCTGCCGCTTCGCGCGCCGCCAGTCGCGGTGCCTGAGCGACCTCGTGAGCCTGCGCCCGTTCTCTCGCCACTCGATCTGGTACATGCCGGTCTTCGGGTCTGGGAACACCCGGACCCGGTTCCGGCCCCATTCGCCAGCGCCGTACGAGCGCCGACTTCGTTTCGTGCGTGCCATCGTTCGATTCCTCTCTCGATGGACTGCACGATCTGCGCAACGAAAAGCTCGCGGCATCGGGGCTTCTCCGCCAGTCGTGCCCCGGCCGATCCGTTACCTTTACGAGGGGGATTATATACTAGGGTTGACGACATGGGGAGCGGGGAGCTACGTTTGAATGGGTGACAGACCGGCGCGCGGAGGGTTGGAAGCGGCTATTCGCCTGTGGAAGGAAGCCCGATCCCCCAAGGAACAGTCACGAGCGGCTACTCGTCTTCGTAGAGAGATTCATCGAGAGATGCGAAGTCAGCGTCTGAGCCAACGAGATCCAAGGTGTCGCGCACCATCTCAAGGGCGTCATCGTACTCCTCCACCAAGGCATCCAGGCGACCATCGTCCGCCATACGATTCCGTACTCCGCGCAGGTTCTTGCCGATTGATTCGATGGTGGAAACGGGCTGGTGACGAAGAATCTCCACTAGGAGAACCCGCAACCCGTTTGGATACCCGGGCGTTTCGGGATCGGTGGGAGTCTCTTTGAGAGTCCCTTGCGAGGGCTTGGCTGCCAACAACCGCTTGGCGGTGTCCGCCATCTCCTGCGCAGCCGCGCGGAAATCATCGTCCGACATCGAAAGGGCTCCCTTTTTCGATGGTTTGGGCTGCGGGTGGTCTGGTTGCCGCCAAGGCCCCATCCCCGTGAAGTTGCGTCCTGCTGCCGGTTGTTGCAAGTTGGGTAAGGTTGTTGAACAAAATGGGAGGGGTGTGCCAACATGAGCAAAAAGCCGTACAAGGCCGACTACGGGAACGCGACTCCCCAGCAGGTCGCGGCCGCCGTGCTCCGCTACCGGCCCGGATTGCCCGGCGACCGACGGCAGCCCGAAACGTCAGCGCCTGCTCCCAAGCGGGCGGAGGACGACCACAGGTAGATGGCTGGCCTCGAAGTGAACAACGACATCGAGGGGATCGTCGAGAGAGCCGCCGAGAAGGCAGCGGAGAAGGTCTACGCCAAGCTGAAGGAGAACGCCTTCAGCGAACTGGCCACGAAGGCAGAGTTGCGGGAACTGGCCACGAAGGATGACATCGGGAGGATTCGCGGGGACATCGCGACTCTGTCCTCCAAGGTGGATGACCTGCACGGTTTCACGCAGCACATCGCCCGCGATGTGGAGGAGTTGAAGGTCCGCTTGGACTAGCCCACCAACTCCCGGTACATCAGACGCTTCCCGATCATCCGCGCGACGATGTGCTCCATGATCTGGATCGTGTCCAGATTCCGCAGGTTGTGCCGCCCCGCGAACTCGTCAACGTACCGCTGAAGGTGCTTCGCGCTCAGCTTGTGGAAGGTCCCCTTGTGGGCGCGCTTCAACATGCTCCAGAAGGATTCCACGCCGTTCGTGTGGACCATGCCCCGGACGTACTCTCCGACACTGTGAGCGACCGCCTCGTGGTTCTCGCGGCCCCGGTAGGCCGACGATCCGTCCGTGTAGACCTGTGCCTCCGGTACGGAATGGTCGTCCACGAAGCCGTTTAGCGTCTCGCCGTCCGTGGACTCGATCACGCGGGCGGCAACCTGATTCGTCGCCCGGTCCTTGATCCCGACAACGGCGGTCTTCCCGACCGGGCCGCGACCGAGATGCTTCCGGTCCTGGGCGTGCTTGTTCCGCTCCAGTCCGCCGATGTAGGTCTCGTCCACCTCGACCGGACCCGCGAAGACCAGCGGCCCGACGTGTGCGAACGCCTCGCGGATGCGTTGCTGCATGTACCATGCGGTTTTCTGGGTCACGCCGATGTCCCGGTGCATTTTCATGGAGGAGACTCCCTTCAGGCTCGTGGAGTCCAGATAGATGGCGTACAGCCACTTGAGCAGCGGAACCGGGGAACCGGCCATCACCGTGCCGGTCTTCACGCTGAAGTACTTCCGGCAGTCGCGGCAGCGGTACGGCATCTTGGCGTGGCTGCATTCGTGCGTGTTCAGGCTGCCGCACTTGGGGCAATCCCGCTCATCGTTCGGCCAAACGATGGACTCGAAAAACTCGCGGGCGGCTTCCTCGTTGGGGTACTGTCGGGCCAACTCCAGTAGCGAAATCCCCTTCCTGTGAGCCTTGCCGGGTGCCTTGTGTGCCATTGCTGCCTCCGTGTTCTGAACCTACATTGAAGGTAACGGTTTACCCGGTTTCTGTCAACCCTAGTATATAATCCCCTTTACGAGGGAGGTGCGTACACGCACGACGCGCCGCCGGACGGAGGGCGCGGTCACGGCTTGCGGGACGGCCGCTGACGCGGTTTCATACTTGGCCCCGCGTTTGCGGGGTTTCGGAGGAGCCAGATGTGTTAACGTTTCACGTTAACCTCTGGCCGGGGGTGCCCCCGGACCCCCGCGCGTTGTCCGCGCGCGACGGCTCGTCCCCGGAGAGCCGAAGCCAAGGACATGGACGGCCTGACGCACCAGATCCGCCAGCGTCAGGGCCGCGGAGAGCGCGTTGGCGTGCCAATCGCTCCGTGTCGCTGGTGCAGACCTTCACCCAGACGGCAGTCACAAGCGGGCTGGCCAAGCGAAACCAAACCAACGGTTCTCTGACCGCCCCTCGCGCGCCGATCCCTCTACCGCAACCGCGACGGAACAAGGTCCCCCAGTGCCGTTTTGAAAAAGAAGCGGAAGGCGTTGAAGGGACGGGACGCGGGCCGAAGGGCCAGACGGCGGTTGTGGCCGCGCAAGGACAGGTCACCGGGTCAGGTCGCGGCACGGGTGATCGAGCGCAAGCACAAGGCGACGCTGGACGCCTTCGTCGACACTCATGCGGCTCCCGGCCCGCAACTCTACACCGGCGACACCATCACCTACGAGCAAGGTCTGATATGATTTCGAGTCCCCAGTCTGTCCCAAAAGCCTACGTAGTCCGGGCTGGGAGTGACGGCCAAGATGAGGAGTTCGCGTTGGCCAACGACGTGGTCGTAGTTGGCTGGAACGCGGTCGCATCGTTAGAGGACGCCGACTCCCGCGAAGCCGTTCGCGAGCTACTTGAGGAAGCCTACCACCCACGACCTGTCCGAAGATCTCACCCCGGTCAACTTTGGCGATTCTGCGGTGAGATAAGGGAGGGAGACATCGTCGTGCTTCCCCGCAATTCTCCCCGTCCAGTCGCTATCGGGCGCGTCGTCGGTCCGTACCGGTACCGCGCGCGTATAACGCAAGTACACACACGTCCCGTCGAATGGCTACATACTGATATCCCGAGAACCGCTTTCCCGGATGACCTGCTGGCCTCGCTCAACGCTCCTCAAACGGTGTACGGGATCGGAGCACCCAACGCCGTTCAACGCATTCGCGACATCCTCGCGAGGTACGACGGCGATGCTGCGTGAAGGTGCATCGCTTGGATGACAGCAGGGAGGGACAGGGCATGCTGAGGAGAGGCTTGCCGGTCCTCCGTCGCATCCCTTTCACTCACTACCTCACTCGGGAACGCTTCTTCACTTAGGCCCTTCTCCCGCACGGGAAGAAGCAAGACGACCTTCCCCTTGAAGTGGAGCCGTGGCAACAACTCCCTCTCCGGTGCGTTTCAAGCATGTCTGCCGGATCTGCGCGCGCGGCGTCTACCGGGCGCTCAGCGCCGAGGACATCCGCCACCGCAGGATCACCTTGATCGAGGTCGTCGTTCGCTGCCTGCTCTCGTTCGACTATGTGATCGAGCATCCGGACCTGCCCTGGCTTCCGACCGAGCCGGAGAAGGTGGGCGCGTTCGAGGAGCCCGGCATCCACCACTCCCTGATGCCCGTCCGGGTCTACCGGGGCGCGGCTGTCGGTGCGCGGCGCTACTTCCCGCGCGGGATGCCCGTGGTGCTGAACTCACGCCGTGCCCTGTTCGTCCACGCCGATCCCGGCTACGACACCGCGACCGCGCTCCGTTCCTGGCGGGATCGGCACCTGAGGCTCTGGGAGGCGCTGAGGGAACTGGGGCTGGTCGGTCGAGGTCGTCGGGGTGGCAAGCGCCCGGAGACCGCTTGACCGGGCGCGGACGATCCTCGGGAACTGGACCAACGCGGATCCCGCCCCGCGCCCCATCCCTCCGCCCGGAACCGCCGCCGCGGCCCGGCGCGAGATCGCGCGCATCGAGCAGGCCATCCTCGGCATGGACGACGCGGCGGTCGAGGAACTGGGCGGTCTCAACGGCTGCCTTCACCGCCTCGTTGAGATGCGGGCTCTGCTCCGATCGAGCCTCCCCGGAGGCGTGATTCATGGCCATTCCGTTTGGGGTTCGAACCGCTTCTCCGAAGGCGGGATTTGAGCGTCCCTGGGCAGGTGCCGTTGCCGATCCGTGGGTGTCCGTCTCACATCGGGGTCGCTGTGCAAGGGAATGCCGCTTTGGCGTGCGGCACGCGGTGGTCCGTAAGGCGCCGGACGGCTTGGAGTTGTGCCACGGCCCATGGATCGCCGATGCCGATCCGGGTCTCCGGGCCGTGGACGGGAGCGACCCATCCCTTCGGGGTGCCTGGTACGGCACGGCGATCGTTGGGATGTGCAAGGCCATCCCACCGTCGCCCGGGGTCGCTCCCGATCCATCAGTCCCGTGCGGGAAGGCTCTGTCGCGGCCGGGGAACTCGCCCTCTAGCCGATCGGAAGAGCCACGCCCATCCGAAGAGTCAGAACACGTTGCCTCGGTCCGCTCCAGTACGAGTCCGCTCCTCCGATTGGGATGAGCCCGAGCGTGTAGAGCAGATCGACGCTCGCATCGGCCCGGTCCGTCACGCCGACCGCGATGCCTCCGCCCACGACGACCCCGAGATCCATCGCGGCTTCGACCTCGTCCCGCCCTCCCGCGTCACAACTGCCGGCGGCGGCGATTCCCTCGTTTTCG
>JAJDVR010000112.1 GCA_022826025.1 Gemmatimonadota bacterium
CGGGGGCGAAACGAGCCTCGGGAATACGGTGCTCCTCTGCCGGCGGCACCACCGCGCGGTTCACGAAGGGCGGGTGAAGGTATCGGTGAACGGCGACGGGACGGTCCTGTTCTTCACGCCGAAGGGGAGGATGCTGGTGGATGCGCCCAAGCCGCCACTGCGGGTGGGCACGCGCGCGGATTCGAGCCTGCCGCCGGTCCCATCGGTTCATCACGGCGCCCCGCCGGAGGGCACAGGTTTCACGCTCTCCAACGGCGCAGCGCTCTATCGCGATTCAGCCATCCCCTGGGAAATCGAGGCCGCGGCCCGCGAAGCGATGGACGCGTCTCCGGGGTGAGCGACGCGAGGGCAGCCGGCCGGCGGGGCTGATTCAGCCCATCGACGGGGTCACGCGCAGCCTCCTCGCGCGCGAGACCGGAGGGTGGTCCGGGATCTCGATCTCCACTTCGATTTCGTACAAGCCGGGCTTCGGCCACGGGATATCCAGCGTGAACCAGTCGAGAACCCGATCCTCTCCAGCGATTCCCGTGCGGGTCCATAGGAGATCACCGGACGGGCTCTCCCTCGACCGGCCTTCCACAATCGTACCATCGACGGGATCACGAATCCGCACGGCGACCGAATACGCCAACTGCCGCCCGGTGGGAAGCGCATCCAGCGAGGATCTGGACGGGTATACCTCGAAGAAGACGCTGACTGGCTCGCTCTCTCCGAAAGTCAGATCCACAGCAGGGTCATAGGACAGATCCCGGCGGTCCGCGGGATAGGCACCTGCATTGCTCACGGAACGAGCGAGCACCAGGTCGGAAAGTGTCACCCGATCCTCGGGATAGTCTTCTATCGCCAGCCGCCGTCGCGCAGCGCTCTTTACGCTCTCGTCCTCCGACAGCATCTCGATATTGTAGACATATTCGCTCTCCGTGAACGGTATTCTGAGCGTCACATTCCGGTTCTCGAATCCGACGAAGGCGTCGGCCGTGAGCGCGAAGATTTCGCCCTCCAATACCCGGGGCAGGACGAATACACCTGTCCGCACGGGTACGCGCCGGGGGGAAACCGTGTCTCCGGGGATCTCCGTGTAGAAGTCTGCTTCAGCCGTCGATTCCCGGCCCTTGAACCGCGCCACCTGATGCGAAAGGTCCGTGACGGCAAAGTCGTACGTCGAAGGCTCGATGGACCGCAGTTCGAATGCGTCATTGACACTGCGGGAGGACAGGCGGAGATCGGGCTGTCCCATGCGGCGCATGAACAGGAATGTCGGCCGGTTCGCCCCGTATCCCCAGAGGACGGCCGCAAGTGTATCATTGGCCGCTTGCACTGCGATGGCGAGGGAGTTCCTGACTCCTTCCGGGACGGGGGGCATCGGATCGTTGGGGCTGAGTTCCGTGATGTGCAGGGGATCCCCATAGCGGATGAGAATCCTGCCGGCATCCGATGCCGATCCGGCGACTCCCCGGAGAAGATCGGCGAACCACAGTTCCGCGAGCGTGACTCTCGTCAGGTGCTCCAGTCGTCGCTCGTTATGGTGCGTGAGAAACAGTGGATCGGAAACCTTGAGCAGAAACAGGCTCCAGGCCCTCACTTCGCTCGGCGACCCGGAGAGGAATCTCTCCTGGTTCTCGGGAAAGACGCTCTCCGCAACATCCAGGAGCACTGCCGCGTCACGCTCGGACATGCGATCCAGCGACTCGGCGAAAAGGCTGTCGGCCCGCGTCTCCAGTCCGCCGCGCCAGGCGCTCGCGCCAAGGTAGGCCAGCGACCAGCCGCTCCGGTTGGTCGCCATGGCATGCCTGCGAGCCACGGCATCGTATTCCTCCCATCGCGCGTCCCGGGCAAGATCCCCCAGGAGCGACCTGGCCACCCCATCGAGGTGCGGGGCCAGATCGAAGGCGCGTTCCAGGAAACGCCGTCGGCGCCCGACAAGGTCGGCCGGCCTGCGGACAAAACCGCCGAACGCATCAAGGCGGTCCCAGTAGTAGGTTACGTTCCAGCAGATTGCCGAAGCGTCGGCGCACCGCTCGTAGCGCGCCGCGGCGGCCCTGCCTCCGTCGACGCGGAAGGATCCGTCCATGATTTCCGTGGACAGCCGGGTTGCGAGCAACAGCAGAAGCTCGGCCTCCAGGTCGTCCGAAAGTCCGGGGAATATCAGTTCCGGAGCCTCCGAGGCGCGCCGTCCGAACTCCCTGACCGCCCCGAAGGCGCCCGCTCTCAGCCGATCTCTCCTGAACTCGAGCACGGCGTAGGCGGCGAGTGCCTCCTGGTGCGGGAAAGGCGGCTCGGTCACAAGGTCCGCCACGAGCGTCTCCGTGACATCCAGCGCCCGGATGCTGTCGAGACTCGTCGACAGCAGCACCCGCAGTTCGGGAGAAGCCATCACGGCACTGAGGTACGCCAGATAGCTCCTGTCCCGGGTGGACAGGCCGTAGGAAGCTGCACCGGCGTCGCCTGCCGGCCTGTCCGGCACCGCCGAATACCTGAGCGCCGTCGTTACCGCAGCTATCGTGTCTCCAGCGGCGTAGAACTCGCGTGACCACTCGCATGGTTCGCACTGCTGCCCCTCGGATTGCCCCGCCGCGGCAAGGCTGAACACCAGACCGGCAAGGAGAAGCAGAATCAGCCCTCGCCCCCCTCTCCGTGGCGCCGCGCGATCCGGTCCAGCTTCGGTCGGATGGACGACATCACGGCGGCGAACAGCACGAGCGCCCAGCCCGCGGAGAGGATCAGGTGCGCGCCAACGAGCACCCTCGCACCGACCGAGACCGGGACGACGGTCGTGAAGTCCTGACCGAGCGCGGTGAAGAACGCGAAGGACACCCAGTCGGTGATCCCGGCGCCGGCGCCGTCAAATGCGTCGGGGCGAAAGTGCTCAAGCATTCCGTAGAAGCCGGAGAACAGGACGATGATCGTCAGGTAACCGACCGCGAACCCGCCGATCGGGACCCACATGACACGCAGATAGTCGGCAAGATAGCCGTAGACGCGAAGCCGTGGCTGGAGCCAGGTAATGGCCGTGCGCCCCAGAAGAAAGGTGGCCGCGGGGAGGGCCAGCAGGAGGAGGAATGCGAAAAGGACGTTCACCAGGATGACACCGACCTGCGAAATCCCGCGGACGCCGGTTTCGGCCACCGACAGGAGAGCCCCCGCGACAAACAGCGCAAGCGTGACCAGAACCAGCACCCTGGGAGGACGCGCGTCCCGCCACCCCTCGCGGCGGCGGCTGAGGAACCCGGCAATGAGCGTGACCAACGGCACCAGGATGATGGCGGTCAACGGGAGGATCGTCGCCAGACCACCTAGTGCTGCTGCCGCGGGCACCAGTCCCACAGCCAGCAGGACCGACATGACGAACGTTTCCCGGAGCACGTCCCGATACCCGGCAAGCGAGGACCCGCCAAGCCCGTCGATCAAGCCGACCGCGAGGCCAAGTATGGGGAGGATAAGAGCTCCCCATCCCCCCAGGGGCAGTGTGCCGGCGATCAGCGCCGCAGAAATCCCGACGATCGACCCGACCAGGATTCCGGTCCACGGGTGGCTCGCGGAGCCGCCCCTGAGCCCGACCCCGACGCCGATTGCCAGCCCGCAACCGGCTCCGACCAGGACATCGATCCGCGCACCGGAGACGGCGTATCCGAAGGGAACGACGACGATGGCGATGGCGGCCGCAATCCGGACCGCCAGCCAGATCAGACGGCTCGGCAAAGGCAGGTCGATTCCCCGCTCAGCGGGCGGAATCCCCGGATACTAGCGTAGCGCTTCCGAGACCACCGTCGGCCCCTCTCCCTCCTCCAGCGTCTCCAGCACCTGGCGCCACTCGAACTTCTCGCCGATGCCGCGCACGTAATGGTCCATCCAGGCCTTCTCGCTCACGGCCTTGACCAGGCGGTTGCGCGGATCCGGAATGCCGTGGCTGCGCCCGGGATACATGAAGAGCTCCGTCGGCACCTCCAGCTTCTTGAGCGCCATGTGCAGCTCGACCGACTGCGGGCTGGGCACGCGCGGATCGCCCTCGACCACGTGGATCATGGTGGGCGTGACCGCGTTCGTGATGTACTTGAGCGGGGACTGGTCGAAGTAGGTGTCGAAGTCCTCGTACAGGAAGCCGTCGCCCACGTAGAACTGGCGGTTCCGCTGCACGTCGCTCTGTGCGTACATGCTGATCCAGTTCATGGTCCCGGCGCCGGAGCTGATCGCCTTGAAGCGGTCGGTCTGCGTCAGGATCCAGTTGGACCAGTGGCCGCCCGCGCTCCATCCCAGGGCGCCCATGCGCTCGCCGTCCACGATGCCTTCGGCGATCAGATGGTCGACGCCGGTGATGATATCCTCGTAGCCCATCGTGAAGTAGTCGCCCACGATGTCCGTGCGGTGCGCGTTCCCGTAGTTGCGCGAGCCGCGGTAGTTGGGCTTGAGCACGGCATAGCCCGCGCCCGCGTACACCTGCGCGTTGTAGCCGCCGTTGAACCGGAGGACGTCGGCCGACGCCGGTCCGCCGTGAATCGCCACGATCAGCGGATAGCGCGTCCCTTCCTCGTAGCCGACAGGGTAAACCAGGACGCCGCCGACCATCTTCCCGTCGGACGAGCGCCAGTTGACCTCGACCTCCTCGCCCAGAGCGATGTCGCGCACCTGCGGGTTCACGTCCACGAGCTGCGTCCACGCCGAGCGGTTGGGCACATCGGCCACGCTCGCCACGGTGAACACGGTGGGGGGCGTCTTCGGGTCGCTGTAGCCGATGAGGATGGTGCCCGTGTCGTCGTTGCGGGACACCGAGAGGGCGGCCCGCTCCTCAGTCAGTTGCCGCACTTCCCCGCTCTCCACGTCGAGCGCGTGCAACTGCGTGGTCACCGTCACCCCGGCGTTGAAGTAGATGGTCTCCGAGTCCTCGGACCAGAACCCGACGCTCGAGCTCTGGTCGAAGCCCGCGCCCAGCTTGCGGAAGGCGCCCCCACGGTCATCCACTTCGCGGATGTAGACGCGGTTCTCGGTCATCGAGTAGCGCTCCATGTCGTCCGGCGCCGAGAAGGCGATCCAGCGCCCGTCGGGAGAGAAGCTCATCCCGCCCTCGCCGATCTCGTAGTTGTCGGTGAGGCGCTCGATCTCACCTGTCGCGATCTCCTTCAGATAGAGATCCGCATAGAGCCGCTGCGCGGTGATGTTGCGCTCGTAGCGTTCGGGCGAGCCGCCCGTGATCCCGATCCAGCGGCCATCGTCGGAGAGCGTGAAGCTGTTGACGCTGTAGGACGCGTCGTTGGTCTCGCGCCGCTCGGCGGCCGACGCGACATCTACGCTCCACAGGCTCGAAAGCGGGGTGACGGCGTTGCGGATGTCGACCGTGAAGCCCTGCTCGCGCCGCTTCACCTCGTCCTCGTCGAACGAGTCGGGGCGCGCGTAGTAGATGCGGCTCCCGTCCGGGGTGAAGTCCCACTGGTCGACGCCGGCCTCGCCATCGGTGAGCTGCTCGGGCTCGCCACCCACGAGGTCGTCGGCCGGCAGCCGGTACAACTGCTCCCGGTCGCTCTCGCCGGAGCGATACACCAGCCACTGCCCGTCAGGGCTGAACGCGAAGCCCGACACCCCTTCGGCCGCGTCGGTGACCTTGCGGGCCTCGCCGCCGTCGTGCCGCATCATGTAGAGCTGGCTCTCATTGCCGTCCCGGTTGGACGAGAAGACGAAGAACGACCCGTCCGGGGCCCAGGCCGGGCTGGTCTCGTTCCGGTCGTCCGTGTAGGTGAGCTGCCGGCTCGAGGAGACGCCTTCGCCGAGCGACACCAGGTGGATGTCGGTCTGGGATTCCGCCGCGTCCCAGTCCGGGGTCGTGACGGTGTACAGCATCCACGCCCCGTCGGGGCTCGGGGTCCACGAGCCGGCGCGCTTCAGCTCCTGAACATCCATGAACGTGAAGGGGCGCTGCTGCGCGGCCAGCGGCGAGCCGAATGCCGCGAGGGCGGCGACGGAGACGGTGAGGGCGACGGATAGGAAGCGCATCTGAACCTCGCGTGCGAGGGGAAACTGGAGTCTTCATCATACCAACAGAGATCCAGGTCGGCGAGGACAAGCACTGGCTGGCGGGGCGCAGGGCCGGCTGCTCACGTCATGCGCGGGCCGGGGTGCCCCGGTGGGCCAGGAACGAGCGCTGCGACCAGGGGTGTACTCAGGGGAGTAGTCAGGTGTTCGCTCGAGGAGGTCCCGATGTTCATCACGGCCGGAAGGCACGCGCTCTCCGCCCTGATCCTGGCCGTGCTCGTCACCGGTTGCGGCGCATCCCTCGGGCGTCAACTGAGAGACGATATCGGGCGGGCGACGCTCCGGGACATCCAGCTCCACGTACCCGAGGTTCTGGCCGACCACGGCTATACGATCAATCAGCGCAGGCAGACGACCGGACGCATCTACTACGAGACCTCCTGGCTCTACCGGGCCCCGTTCGAAGACGAGGTGGAGCGGGGCGTACAGGAAGTGCGGACGCGGTTCTTCGTCCAGGGGCGAAGGGGGGGATCGGACTTCTTCGACGTCGAGATCCGCGTCGAGAACGCGGTCCGGGGCATCCTCCCCAGCGGAGACTGGTCCCCGCTCGTCACCCCCGACTTCCGCGATCACATGAGAAGCGTCTCCGACGAACTCATGATGAACATCAACGCGGGCGTTCGGATTCGCGGAGGGGTCTGACTACCTCAGGCTCCACCCGGCAGCCGTGCCCGGATTCCCCTCGCCGCCGAACGAGTACACCTCCAGGCTCAGCGCCTCCAGTTCCTCGGCGATCACCGGCATGTGCAGCGGGGTTCCCATGCGGAGCGTCCCGAAGCCGCGCTGGTCGAAGTAGTCGAGCCCGCCGGACTCGAAGAGGAGCTCCATGCTCTTCTCGTACCACATGGCGAAGAGCACGCTGCCGCACGCACCCGTGATGGTCCGGGGCACGCACCGGTCACCCGACACCCCGTCCACCGTGGCCGGCGGAAGCCCCGCGGCCTCGCGGCTCGGGTTGATGTAGGGGAGCGCCGCCTCCGGCTGACCCATCCTGATGTGGGCCTCGGCCATGAGGAACTCCATCTCGCGCACCGTCAGCTCGGGGATGAAGCCGAAGCCCGTGTCTGACTTGTCGCGCCACTTCCAGCTGCGGTACGGCGTGACGAACCAGATGCCGCGCTGTGCGTCGCCGAAGAACGTCCCCGGAATTTCGACCAGCGTCCCTGAGGCCTCGGGGTCGCCCGGCGCGTGTACCCGCCGATCGTCCGTCTCCACATGGAAGGCGAACCTCTCTCTCGGGTTCGCCGCCTCGTAGGCCTGCCAGCCGCCCGACTGGTCCGCGGGGCCGACGAAGCGGATGCCCAGGAGGTGCGGCCCGTTGTATGAGTCGTCCCAGATATCTCCAGGGACGGTGTTGATGCCGTAGTCGGTCGTCACCCCCTCCCGGGCGAGGCTCATCACTTCTGCCCAGTTGACGCCGGCGCGCTCCTCGGGGGTCCGGGCCACGGTCGTCATCAGCCGGGCCTCCCAGGAGTTGATCATCCGCACCAGGTTGTCGCTCGAGACGCTGGTGCCCATCCACCCCGCAGGAATCGTGAACGAATTGGAGCCCGCGATCTGCCGGGCCGCCTGCAGGTATCCCCTCGCGGCCTGCGCAACCTCGCCATAGGGGCGCAGGTCCGCGCTCTCCACCGCCGCCTCCGTGTCCACGGTCTCGTCGATGATGAAGCCCTGGTCGAAGACGTTGGCGATATACCCGTGGATCAGTCCCTGCATGAGCTTCGCGAACGCGAGGGTGCGCGGAGTGTCGCCACCGTTCGCTCCGATCTGGAGATTGCTCTCCTCGATGACCAGAACCCCGTCGCGAATCGCGGCGAGCGCCTGATTCAGCTCCATCCAGGGCGCCCGCAACGAGCGCCCCCACTGGTAGCCGATTGCGTTGGTGAGGTTGATGCGCGGCTGCTGATTATTGTCGGAAGCGAAATGATTCGCGGCCGCGGACGAAAGCACCTCGGCGGCGCTGCTGAGCGCCCGCACCATGGCGAGCTCGTCGCCGGCCCCGTGCATCTGGTCCCACCAGGTCGAGTATGTGCCCGCGATCAGCGACTCGATGTCTCCCGGCTCGGAGAGCGCGCGGTCCCGGTCGGGTTCGTTGGGGTTGACCACTTCGAGGTCGCAGGCTGTCACCAGGATCAGGATTACGGCCGTGGCTGCCGCCGGGCCTCGCATTGTTGACGGTAGGAATCTCACGTCTCACCCTCCTGCTCTACGAGTCCGTGTGTCGCACGCGCTCCCATGGTGGCTCTGTTGCTCGGGCGTCGCATCAGAATACGAGCTCGACGTCGAGACCGATCTGGCGGTAGTTCGGGTAGAAGTACTCGTCGATGCGGCCGATCGCGGCCGAGCCCCCGAAGGTCGTCTTGCCCACTTCCGGATCGTGGCCCTGGTAGCCGGTGAAGGTGACCAGGTTGCGCCCGGCCAGATTGACCGTGGCCCGATCGAAGCCCACCTGCGACAAGAAGCCCGGAAGGCTGTTCTGGTCGAAGGTGTAGCGCACCGACAGCTCCCGCAGCTTGACGAAGTCGCCGTCCTCCACGTACCAGTCGTTCCGGTTGTTGCGGTCGTAGAGGAACGCGGCCCCGTAGTACGGCAACGGCTTCTTGAGTTCCTCGGGCTTGCCCCGCTGATCGATGGATCCGACGGCGCTCCGCGACCCCCACTGGCGGGTCTGGTTCATGATCTGCGCCCCGAACTCGCCCTCGAAGAGGAGCGAGATCCCCAGGTTCCGGAACTGGAAGTCCTGCAGGAACGAGACGTTCAGGTCAGGCTGGGACGAGCCCAGCTTGCGGGGCGTGTTGTCGAACCGGTTGTGCTTGATGGGCATGCCCCAGTCGAAGGTGGTGCCGTCGACCTCGCCCGTCGTGCCCCAGAGGGACTTGGAGACCCCGTCCCGGTAGTCGTTGCCCGCGCCCACGTAGACGAGCAGCCCGTCGTCGTTGACGGCGAACTGGTTGCAGTCCATTCCGCCGGGGAGGTCACCGCAGTTCCTTAGCCAGTTGGAGCCGTAGAACGCCCCCAACTCCTCTCCCTCGCGCACCATCATGCGCGCCCGCAGGTCGCGGAACTCGAACGGCGGCACGTTGAGCTCGGTGATCTCCTGGCGGGTGCGGTCGACGTTGAGGCGCGCCGTCCAGACCAGGTCCGGACGCTCCACGAACGCAGCCTCGATCGAGGCTTCCCAAGTGGTGGAAGCAACGGTCCCCGCGTTCCGCCACTGCGACTCGAAGCCCAGCGCCGAGCTGAGCGGCACGAGCAGGAGCTGGTCCTTGACCTCCAGGTCGACGTAGTTGAGTTGTACGCGGTACCGGTCGGCCACCATCATGTCGACCCCGTATTCCTGCTCCGTCGCCAGCTCCGGCTTGAGCGCGCTGTTTCCGAGCAGTTTGGGGATGATGCGCCCGCGGTCGACCGCGTAGGTCTGGTACTGGTAGGAGAAGCCGGGACGGCCACCCGCAGTGCCCCTCGAATAGCGGGGCCTGAACTCGGTGAGGAAGGCGAAGGGCCACCACTCCTCCTCCGCCATCCGCCACGCCGCGGATACGCGGTAGTAGTTCTGCCAGCGCTCGTCCGGACCGAACAGCGAGCTTCCGTCGCGCCGTGCGAGCAGGTCGAGGATATAGCGGCTCCGGTACGTCAGCGCGGTGATGGCGAACAGCCCCTGCGAACGGACCGTCTCCGCGTGCGAACGCGTGTAGAGGCCGGTCGTAAGGAGTCCCATCTGCGGCACGCCCACCACCGAGAAGGTCGAGCCTCCGGCCACAAAGTTGTCCGAAGACGTCTGCTCTGCCAGCCAGCGAAAGCGGGTGCGGGTGGTCAGGTCCCCGAAACTGTGCTGGATCGACGCCGTGACGTTGCCGTTGATCTCCTCGCGGAGATCCTCGAGCCTGAACATCGCGCCATCCCGAGGGGGCCGGGGGTAGCGCTGCTTCCACGGACTGGGCGTGATGTTGACTTCCTTCAGGTTGGTGCGGTCGTAGGACAGGTTCCCCTGGAACGACAGCCAGGAGAACGGAGCGTACTGCGCGTCGAAGGCGCCCATGACGCGCAGCCGGTCACGGGTCCAGTCCTGGTTCTCCAGCTGATACAGCGGGTTGGTGCTCCGGCGGATCAGGTCGCCGATGAGTTCGAGGTCGCCGTCCGCGTCGCGCGCGAAGAGGTCGGTGGAGGCGCGGTAGTGGTCGGTCCCCCGGAAGAGTCCGCGGCTGGCCGCGCCCCCGGAGGCCGTGGGATCGCGGGGCTCCACGCCCACCAGGTCGGTCAGGTCGCTCAGCCCGGCCCTCTCATGCTGGAAGATGACGTCCTGCTCCCGCAGCGTGACGTATGAGCTGAGCGAAAACTGGAGCTGGTCCCCGACCGACTGATCGAGGTTGAGCCGCACGTTGGTCTGCTCCGACCCGTCGTGGAAGACCAGAGCTCCCTCGTCGCGCTGGTACGCGGCCGAGGCGCGGTACTGGGTGCTTCCCTCGTTCCCCGAGGCCGATACGTAGGTGCTGTAGGAGTTGCCGGAAGACAGCATCTGGGGCCAAATCTGGCCACCGTACAGGTTCGGCGGGATCACCTGGTCCTGGAAGGTCGTCCACTGGTCGCGGCCGCTGCCGCCGGGCCGGCCGAAGTTGTCGTTCAGCGCGTACTGCCCGGTGCTGAACTCCCTTTGCCGATTCGTGAGATCGAGTTCGTTGCCGTTGCGATCCAGGATGGCCGTGCCTGCCGCATTCATGCGGTACTCGTGGGACTCGGTCATGCCCATGAGGTATTCGATGTCGTTGAACAGGTACTGGGTGCGGATCGTGAACTCGTGGGTGCCCTCCGCGAGCGAGGCACCCCTGCGCGTTGTCACCTCCATTACGCCGGCCTGCGCACGCGAGCCATAGAGCGACGCCGCCGCGGCTCCCCGCACCACCTCGATGCTCTCGATGTCGTTCGGGTCGATGTCCGCCAGGGATCCGGTGGAGATCACGCCGTCGACGATCAGCAGCGGGGCCTGACTCTGCATGATGCTCGTCGGTCCCCGGAACTGGATGGAGGGCTCGTCCCCGGGCTGCCCGGTGCCCTGGATCACCCGGGTTCCGGCCGTGCGCCCCTGCAGCAGGCTCGCCACGTTGAGGGCCGAAGCCATCTGCGCGGCCTCCACCTCCACCTGGTCCACGGTGAACGCCAGCTCGGTCTCGGGGGTGGCGCCCGCCACCCCGGTCACGACCACGGCATCCATCGCCAGCACCCGCGACTCCAGCACGAAGTTCGCCACCACGCTGCCGCCCGCCGTCACGTCGATGACCTGGGAGTCGGTTTGGCGTCCGATGAGCTCCGCCCGGATCTCGTACTGACCGACGGGCACGTTCGGGAGCGCGTAGGCCCCGTCCGCGTTGGTCAGCATGCCGAGCTGGAGTTCGGGGATGTGGACCTGAACCGTGGCGATGGGCTCGCCGGTGTTCGCGTCCGTGACGGTTCCGGTAACTACCCCGGTCTGAGCCGCGAGGCCACCCGAGGCAATCGCCAGTGCGGCCGTTACAGCGATCAGCGAAGACGATGTCTTCCTAACGCACGCTCCATCCATGATGAGCCCCCACGTGCAAACATCCAGCCAGCGCGGAATGCCCGGGAAGACTGCCGATTTCCGGACAAACGCAAAAAAGCCGCGCAGGCCCCTGCGAGTAGGTGGACCTACCCCGGGCCGACGCGGCGAAGAGTACCGCCATCCAACAGCTTCCTTCCAATAGCGCCAAGCGCTTGAGTTACTGCATTGCAGCAGACTACGGCGCGGCGCGACCCGCTGTCAAGAAAAAGTGCGCCGATGGGATGTCAACGGCGGAGATCCGCGGGACACTGCGCGATGTTGCTGAAGCCCCGGGCCGTGGTCACGCGGATGATCCCCGCCGCCCCCCGGGGACCGGCCACCAGACTCGCCGCAGGGCCCCGGAGCACGCGGATGTCGACGACGTCGCGGGTGTCGACATCGCCCAGATTCCCGTCGGAAATCAAGCCGTCGACGACCAGCAGCGGCTGAGCTTCCACCGGGTCCGGGTCCGGCGGGCGCCGCTTGGTGGTGATCTCGATCACGCCGCCCTGGGCCCGGGAGCCGTAGTGGGCCGCGGCCGCCGCGCCCTTGAGCACTTCGATGCGCTCAACATCCAGCGGATCGATCCCGGCCGTGCTGTGGCCCGCGATGATCCCGTCCACGACGACCAGTGGCTGCTGCTGTGCCCCGCCCAGAGTCGCCGGACCGCGCAGGAGGATGTCGGACTCCTGACCGGGCAGGCCGGTGCCCCGCATCACTCTCCCGCCGGCGATGCCCCGAAGCAGGTTGGCCACGCTCCCGGCGGCCGTGGCGGTGCGCAGCCGGTCGCCGCTCACCTCCTCCACCGAGAAGGGAAGCTCGGCGCGCGACCGCTCGGACGGCGTGCCCGTCACGACCAACTCGTCGAGGGCGAAGGCCCGCGGACCCACCTGCACCGTGACCTCGGTGGCTTCGCCGGGCTCGACCTCGACGGTGCGGGTGGCCAGTTCGCACCCCAGCGCGTAAACCGACAGCTGGTGCTCGCCGGGACGCACGACCGGAAGCGCGAACCGCCCCTCGGCGTCGGTGTCCGCGCGCAGTCCCAGTCCTGGAAAGAGGACCTGGACACCAGGCACGACCGGACCGCCGCTGTAGACCACCTGCCCGCTGATGCGCCCCATGTCCTGCGACGAAACTCGCCCGGGAAGAAGCGCGAGGAGAGCCACGGCCACCAGGCTGGCTCTGAACCGAGGTCCGCCACGACCTGGCCAGGCGAGTCTCCTGGTAACCTTCGGGTTCTGGACGCCCATCATCGCAACGTCACTTCGGTCGGGCCGCGCGGGTCATGCGGCCCCGGGGCTTCAGAAGTTGATCAGGAGCGCGCCGGTGAGGACCCGGTCCTTGTGGGTGAGGTCCTCGCCGAAGCGGCTGAAGTTTGTTCGCAGCTCCCGGAACTCCCCCCGCAGACCGATGCGGCTCTCAGCTCCGAAGCGGGCTTCGACGCCGCCCGCGAAGCTCCAGGCGCCGTCGAATCCCCTCGCGCCCGGTCCGCCCTGCGGGTCGAAGGCCCACTTGTACGACTTCCATCCCGCGCCGACTGCCCCGTAGGGCGAGACCGCCATGGCGCCCGCCGCCAGGGGAACGCGAACCACGAAGTCACCCTGGATGGTCCAGATCCGTGGATCGCGCTCCGATACGATCGATGCGCGGCCGTCCGACGCCGAAAGGGTCCCGTGCTCCGTCGACAGGGCGTTGACCTGCACGCCCATGTGGCGATGGAACCAGAAGTTGGCGGTGCCGCCGAGCAGCGTGGTGGCGTCGAATCCCCCGCCGTCCCGGAACCGGGTCGTGGGATTCATCTGTCCGAAGATCACTCCGACGGAAACGACATCGTCACCGGGTTCGGCATCCCCCAGCGAACCCAGAAGCTGGGCGGAGAGATCGTTGGCGGGGAGAGCGAAGAATGAGAGGAAGGTGACCAACAGAACGCGCTTCATATCGCCCTCCATACCTGAATGTGCCAATTCGCAGAGTACGCCGCGGGCGAGCGGTTTGTCAAAGACGCGGGCACGAGACGGCCCTGGGAGGAAGATCCGTCGGGATCCTCCTCCCAGGGCCGGAAGACTCGGCACAGAGGCCGGGTAACGTCAGCCGCCCGGACCCGACCTGCTGGCGTCCGTGGCGACCGCCGGGAGGCGCACGAAGCCGATGCCGCGCGCGTCGTCCCACTCGACCACCGTGCCGTGCGGCTCGGAGGCGTCGATCAGGTCCTGGATGATCTTCCTGCCCAGCTCGCGGTCCGCGAACATCGGCCGGCCGCGAACGGTGGCGGGCTGCCCGAATCCCAGCGAGATGGGGTGCAGCTCCAGGCTCACCAGCTCCTCGCCCCGGAAGGTGGGCATCGCCACCACCGACTCCCAGATTTCAGGACGCGCCGGGAAGCCGGTGGTCTCGTTCTGGTAGCGGGTCGCGTTGAAGTCGGCGACCCAGGCATTGGGCTCGCCCTCCAGCCCCAGACCGGCATAGTTGTCGTAGGGAAGCCGCAGAAGCGTCTCGTTCTGGAAGATGAAGTCGCCCAGGGAGTACAGGATGGGCTTGCCCTGGTAGATGTCGATTCCGGTGAGGTAATGGGGTCCGTGCCCCACGAACACGTCCGCTCCGGCGTCGATCATCGCGTGCGCGAACTTCTTCAGGTACGGGCCCTGGTTGTGCGCGTGGATGGTCACCACCACGTACTCGGCCAACCGCGATGCGTTGTTCACGACCGCCGCGATTTCCGCCATGTCCTCGGGATCGGGGTCGCTGTCGACGCGGGACTCGTCACCCGGATGGAGGACCGTGCCGAACAGGTTGAGCGGCTCGCCGGGAGCCCCGAGTTCGCCCCGCTGCCCGAGTGCCTCGAGGTCCATGCCCTGCACCGACTGGCGCAGTTCTTCGAGCTGGCCCCGCTCCACATAGCGCGTCGTGATCACGTGCAGCGGGTTCAGGCCGGGACGTCCGCGCACCCCGCCCCTGGCCGGACCGGCGACGGAGTGGGGCGGGAAGGCCGACGACACCGAGATCAGCGCGACGCGGCCGTCGTGCGTCTCGAGGAAGCGGGCCTCGCGCGCCTCGGCGAGGTTCTCGCCGGTCCCCGCGGTGAGCAGCCCTGCCGCTTCCGAGTGCCGGCGGGTGATCCGGTGCCCGTCCGCGGAATAGTCGCCGGTGTGATTGTTGGCCATCGACACCATGTCAAACCCGGCCCAGACGAGTTCGTTGGCCAGGTTCGGGTCGGCGCGCATCCAGGTTCCGCCGCTGGAGGCGGCCGGATACGGCTCATAGTCGTGGAAGAGCACCTCCAGGTTGACGAAGGAGGCGTCCGCGCTCCGCACGAGCTCGATCATGTCGAGGTACTCGCGCTCCTTGTAGGGGGAGAGGCGGCGCGTGATGATGGCGTCTCCCGTGAGGGCCACGGTGAACATGCCGTCGGCGGAAAGGCTTCCGGACGGGTCCTGGGCGGTGGTCTCGCCGGGGCCCGCGAAGGCGAACAGGGCGATGGCGCCGCCGAAGAGCAGGGATCGTTTGAGCATGCCACTCCTCCTGAAAAAACGGGTCGATGCTCGGGTGCCGGTTGGCCCGGCTGTCTCGGATGGGCATAGTAA
Source organism: Gemmatimonadota bacterium (assembly GCA_022826025.1). Taxonomy (GTDB): domain Bacteria; phylum Gemmatimonadota; class Gemmatimonadetes; order Longimicrobiales; family Gaopeijiaceae; genus BD2-11. The sequence continues at coordinate 15,157 of JAJDVR010000112.1, forward strand.
AGGTGGGGTGGGTGTCGTGTCGAGGTTGAAATTGAGGGAAACGCATCCGGGAAAGCGCCGATGCTCGGAGTGACGACATTCCTGGGGGCCGCCTGGCTCTGGCTGCTGCTGGTCGCACGTCACCGGGTGGAATCGGGCAGGCCGCCGAGCCACCCCGAGAGTCGCTCGTCCCGAGGATGGGTTCGCGCGGCGCAGGGCGTGGGCGGGTTCTTTGGCGGATTCCTGGGAACGGAGTTCGGAGGAATGCTCGAGGTGATCGCGGCGGGAGTCGCCATGGCGATCCTGTCGGTCGCCATCGTCCCGCAACAGAAGCGAATCAAATCGGGCACATCCCGGGATCTCCGGATCCAGGCACCCGATGACCAGATGGAACAGGCGTGGGACGCTGATTCTCGACCGTAGCAGGCAGCCTGAGGTTTCTCGTCGGATCACGTGCCGGCAGCCCGGTTTGATCGGATCGGCAGCGCGTAGTATCATTCGGACATGTTGAGTGATACTACCGGCGAACGCCGCGCATCCCGCGAACGTCGCGAGTCCCGCGCCCCCTCGGGTCGCTTCCTCCTCCGAATCGATCCCGGGCTGCACGGGCATCTGCGGGAAGCCGCGCGCATGGCGGGTGCGTCCCTTAACGAATACTGCGCGCGCAAGCTGGCGTCGCCCGGGGCGTGGCTGGATGAGGAGGCTTCCTCGATCGTCGAGCGCGCCGCGTCCATCCTCGGTGAGGCGCTGGTCGGCGTCGTGGCATTCGGCTCGTGGGTGCGCGGCGAGCACGATTCGACCTCGGATTTCGATGTTCTCCTGGTCTCAGCCGACGATCTTCCCGTTTCGCGACAGCTGTACCGGCGCTGGGACGATGCCCCGGGGCTCGCCTGCCAAGGCCTGGAAGTGGAGCCCCATTTCGTCCATCTCCTGCCCGAAGGGGAGGTCCCTTCCGGTCTGTGGGGGGAGGTTGCCACGGAGGGCATCGTCCTCTTCGAACGCGGCTTCGAGGTATCGACGCGACTCGCCGAAGTCCGAAGGCGGATCGCGGACGGGGACATCATCCGCCGCGTCGCCGAGGGGCACCCCTACTGGGTCCGGGCCGGTTGATGCGAAACCCCGGATTGGCCCGCGACTATCTCCGGCGGGCGAAGATCCGGCTTGCGGCCCTCGACGTGCTGTTCGAGGGGGAGAGCTGGGCGGACGTGGTTCGCGAGTCGCAGGAGATCGTCGAGCTCGCCCTGAAGGGACTGCTGCGATTCTGCGGCATCGACCCGCCCCGCGTGCACGACGTCTCGGAGGTATTGCTCGCGGAGCGGGAGCGCCTGCCGGCCAGGATCGAGCGCGAGGTCGAAACGCTGGCGGAATGGTCCCGGCACCTGCGGCGGGACCGGGAGCTCGCGTTCTACGGAGCCGAGGACCTGACGCCCTCGGGATTCTATTCGCGGGAGGACGCCGTCCAGGCCCGCGCCAGCGCGCGCGGCACGGTCGAGTTGGTGTATCCGCATGTGATGGATCCCGCGGATTCCGCGGGCGACTGAGTTACGTCCCGCCCGAGGTCGTGCTCACCGATGACGGCCGCGGAAACCCTCCGGGCCGCCCGTGTTTCTCGGCTCCTGGGTGTTAACCAGACGCGCGTACCGAACGTTGTACCTGGTGAAGAACCGGAGGCCGTCCGTCCACGCGAAACCGGGCGCGGCCTGCTGACTCGAACCAAGGAGGAGAAAGATGCCCTGGTCGGTAGTCGAAGATGTTCTGATTGTCCTGGGAGCCTTCGCCGGCGTCGTGCTGCTCTTCTGGCTCAGGGGCAGAGCGAATCAGTTTCGGCTTGCCAGGCAGGCCGAGACCCACCAGCAACTGCTGGCCAAGTTCCAGTCGGGCCAGGAACTGGCGGACTTCATCGAGACGCCGGGGGGACGGGAGTTCATGCGCCAGTTCGAGCCCGACCCGCACCGGATGATCCTTGGTATTCTCTCGGCAGGAATCGTCGGTACTGCCGCGGGTCTGGGGCTGCTCTTCCTCATGACGCAGGAAGACGGCTTCCTTTATCCCGGCGTTGTCACGACCACGATCGGGATCGGTCTCATCCTGGCGGCCGTGATCTCGAAGCGGCTGTCACAGGAGTGGAAACCGGACTGATAGGAGAGCCAGCCGGGCGCGGGCCGCCAATGGCACGATATGGACGAAGCAGCTTTCCGCGACATCCATGAGCGAACGGCATCACAGCTTCGAGCCTACCTGTACCTGGCGGTGCAGGATGCCGCTCTCGCCGACGACCTCCTTCAGGAGGCGTACAGTCGTCTCCTTCGCGCGAGACTGGGAGACGCAAACATCCATCAGGTGCGGTCATACTTGTACAAGACGGCGCTGAGCCTCATCTCGGATCACGGGCGCGAAGTCGTTCGCGAGCGAAAGCGTCGGGAGGCGTGGATCGCGCCGACGGCGTCCGAAGGCCACAGGCACGAACTGACTCTCGACATGGAGCGGCTCTTCGCCCGGTTGCCGCGGAAGCAGCAGACGCTCCTCTGGCTGGCATACGTGGAAGGCGCCAGTCATCGCGAAATCGCAGCCTCCCTGGGGATGAAGGAAGGGAGCGTTCGGGTGGTGCTCTACCGGGCGCGCAAGAGGTTGGCGGGGATGCTCCAGGACCACGGCTGGGGCCCCGGGGAGGTGCGATGATGGTGGAGCACTGTCCTCACGAGCGATCCGCGGTTCAAGCCGGCCGCGGCGGGAGATGGAATGACGAGCTTGCGGCGCACCTGGCGGAGTGCGTCTCGTGCCGGGAATCCAGCCGGGTGGCTCGATGGATGACGGCGTTGGCCGAGGGGTTGTACTCCCGGTTGCCTCCGGCGGCCGATCCTGACCCGATCTGGCTAAGGGCGCGGCTCCTCGAGCGATCGCGGCGCTCGGACCGCGCGCTGCTTCCGATCAGGATCGCGACCGCGGTGGCCGGCATCGGATCGGCCGCGGTCCTGGCGACCCTCCCCGGCGTGGGGTGGAACCTGAGCCGGGAGTGGCTGACGAACGTGGCCTCGGTCTGGTCCGGTCTGTCGGATCTCCCCCTGTCCCTTCCGCTCACGGCCCTGTGGATTCCGACAGTGATCGTAGCGAGCTTTCTGCTGCTGTTCACATGGAACGAAGCGTAGCCTGGCAGGGCTCGGGATAGTGCTCCGGGCGGCGCAGGCGGAGTCTATCGCAGCAGCGCCTCCAGCTCCTCGGGCGATCGCGGCAGCGTGGCGGTCAGCACCTCGGCGCCGTCCTCGGTCACCAGGATCACGTCCTCCACGAAGACCGCGATGCCGATGTCGTGGTTGTAGTACCAGGGCTCGCCGGTGAAGACCAGGCCCGGCGCGAGCGGCTCATCCAGGAGCGCCGGGTCGCCCGCGGAGAGGCCGATGTGGTGGCCGAAGAACGAACCCGTCTGCATGTGGGGCTCCTCCTCGTCCGGGATGGCAGCGTAGGCTACGGAGGTGAGTTCGCGGAGGGTGACGCCGGGCCGGATCGCGGCGATGATCGCATCGGCGGCACGCGTGCTGACCAGCAGCTTCTCCCGCTGGATGTCCGTGAACGTCCCGTTTACCGGGAACGTGCGCCCGACATCGCTGATGTAGCCGTCCACCTCGCATCCGACGTCGAGGATCACCAGGTCGCCGTCCTCCATTCTGCGGTTGCGGCGGTCGTAGTGGGCTGCCAGGACGCGCCAGGGCCAGAGGCTGTTGGGACCCGACTTGATGATGGGCGTGAAGGGCAGCGCCTGGGATCCGAAGGTGCGGCAGGTGTTCTCGAACTCGCCCTGAAGCGTGCGCTCGTCGACCCCGGGACGGATGCGCCAGGCGACCGACTGGATCCCCGCCATGGTCGCATCGGCGGCGATGCGCATGTGATCGATCTCGGCGGGGGTCTTGATCATGCGCAGGCGGGCGACCACGTCGTAGGCGTTGACGAGCTCCGCTTCCGGATGGTCGGTGCCGAGCCGGAGGATCAGCGACGCCGTCGCATCCAGGCTTCCGATCAGGGGGACGGCCGGGGGCGTGATCTCCCCGGTCGAGCCCGCGTTCACCCGCAGGGTCGCTCCGCCCCGCACCCGAAGCCGGAGGAAGTCGTCGAACTCGGCGAAGTCCCGGTACTCGTCGATGCCCGCGATGCTGCGCAGCTGATAGTCGTCGAGCAGCGGACGTCCGGGGAAGTCGTTGGGCCGCCCCGGATTCTCGAAGCGCGGATCCCGCCGGGGCAGGAAGAGGATGGAGCGGTCCCGCTCGGCGTCCAGAACCAGCATCGAGTGGACGACTTCGAGGCCGGTCAGATACCAGAAGTCCTCCAGTTGGCGGAAGGTCTCGCCGTGGGTAAGCCCGTCGGAGGAGGGCGTGAGCAGGAGCCCGCCCCCGCTGGCGCGCAGGCCGTCCAGGATGCGCGCGCGGCGGTACGCGTACTCCTGGGCCCGGAATTCCAGCCGGGTCCAGTCGGTGTAGCGCTGTTCGGGCGTCTGGGCGGCCAGGGGCGCCGCCGGTGCCGCGATGCCTCCCTCCGGACCGGGGCCGACGGACAGGGCGGGGCTCGCGAATGCGAGAATGAGCACGGTGACGCCGCGGCGAAGCACTCTGGCCGACATGATTCACGATCCCTTGTCGAAGACTGATGCGGTTCCGGGCAACTTGGCAGCCGGGACGAGCGACGTCCATGGCGCGCGGCACCGCGCCAGCCGACCGCGGACGAGACCGTGCGTGTCCGGCAGGGGGAACGGGCATCCCAAATCGCCGTCCCGGCGCCCCTACTCCACAGCCGGTGAAAAGGGTACACTTTCCCGTCCTTACACACTATCGCCCGAGGATCACACGATGTACGACCTCCGTCTCCGAACCCGTCAGGTGTTCTCGCAGTCCGGCCGCTTCTCCCGCCACATCCCGGCGCTGTCGGCCCTGGTTCTGCTTACGGCATTGCTGCCGCCGGCGTCCACGGCCGGGGCCCTGCCCGGTGCGCTCCACGCCCAGGAATCCGACGCGGACGACCCGGCCGAGCTCAACTCCGGCCTGCTGTCGTCGTTCAGGTGGCGGAGCATCGGGCCCGCGGTCGCATCGGGGCGCATCGCCGACATCGCCATCGACCCGACCGATCGCAGCACCTGGTACGTGGCGGCCTCCTCCGGCAACGTCTGGAAGACCACCAACGCGGGCACCACCTGGACGCCCATCTTCGACGATTACGGGTCGTACTCCATCGGGGCCATCGCGCTCGACCCGAACGA
>JAJDVR010000011.1 GCA_022826025.1 Gemmatimonadota bacterium
CGGGGGCGAAACGAGCCTCGGGAATACGGTGCTCCTCTGCCGGCGGCACCACCGCGCGGTTCACGAAGGGCGGGTGAAGGTATCGGTGAACGGCGACGGGACGGTCCTGTTCTTCACGCCGAAGGGGAGGATGCTGGTGGACGCGCCAGCGGGTTCTCGGCGGCATCCACGGTCTGAGCCGGCACGGTCCCTGCCCCGCTTGCCGGCGGTTCCATCGGTTCATTCCAACGCCGCCGCGACGGGTGGTGGTGGCCTCGCGCTTTCCAATGGAGCCGCGCTCTACCCCGATTCGCTGATCCCATGGGAGATCGAAGCGGCTGCCAGGGAGGCCGCGGAGGAATCTCTGGAGGCCCGGACTTGAGCTTGTGAAGAGATCGAGTGCGGACGCGCGCGGATTCGAGCTTGGCGCGGACTGCCGGAATCAGTCGCGCAGCTTGAAGACGTACAGCGCGTTCCCGGAGGCCGGATGACGGATCTCGGGAGCCAGCAGGCGTGGGACGATGCGGGGGCTGCCGCCGCCGAGGCCGGTGCTGACGGCCAGGTACTGTTCGCCCCTGACGGAGAACGTCACGGGGAAGCCCTGGACCGATGTGCCCAGCCGGGTCTCCCACAGCAGGTCGCCGTTCTCGACGTCGTAGGCGCGGAAGTAGCGGTCGACGTCACCCGCGAAGGCGAGACCGCCCCCGGTGGTGAGCGCCGCGGTGAGGAAGGAGGCGCGCTGCTCGACGCTCCAGACCTCCTCTAGGGTGCGCACGTCGTACGCGGCCAGCTTGCCCAGACGGCCGTCGGTGCCGGGCATTTCGGCCCAGTCGCGGTCGGCGCCGGTGCCGCCCGAACCGACCTCCATGACGATCTCGCGGCCGGAGATCTCGAGGCAGCTCTGTGAGAGCGGGGTGACGAGCAGGCCGTTCTCCGGGCTGTACGCCATCGCGTGCCAGTTGTGGCCGCCCGCCGTGCTGGGGCACACCGAGATCCATTCGCCCACTTCCGCCTTCATGATGTCCTGGCGGTAAGTGACCTCGCCGGTCTTCGGGTCGATGTGGTCGAAGACGTTCTGGTAGACGGTCTCGCGGTGCTGGAGGAACTGGCCCGTCTCGCGATCGAGCTTCCAGAAGATGCCGTGCTTGCCGATGGCAAAGAGGAGCCTGCGGCCGTCGACGTCCACCAGCAGTTGCTCGAAGGCCTCGTCCAGATCGAGCGCCTCCCCGGGGACGTGCTGGCGATACCAGGCCAGCGAGCCGTCGGCCGCGTTCATCGCCAGGGTGGAGCTGGTGTAGAGCGCCGCATCGGCGGCGGTGAGGCCGCGGCTGGCAGGCACCCAGGGCTTGGCCTGGGCGGTCCCCCAGTAGATGAGCCCGAGCGCCGGGTCGTAGCTGCCGGTGGTCCACGCATCCCCGCCGCCCCGCAGGTGGAGGGGCAGGTCGCCCCAGGTGTCGCCGCCGGGTTCGCCCGGGCGCGCGATGGTGTAGGTGCGCCACACCTCCTCCCCGGTGTCGGCGTCGTGCGCGGTGATGAAGCAGCTGTCCTCGAAGAAGCGCCCGCATCCGTTGATGCCGTTCACGACCAGCCCCTCCACCACGAGGGGGCCCGCGACGCTGGCGTACCCCTTGCGGGGGTCGGCGATCTGGGTGTCCCACACCGTCTTGCCGGTGCGCGCGTCGAGGGCGACCAGGCTCGCGTCCCTGGTGGCCAGGAAAACCTTGTCCTCGTAGAGCGCCACGTTGCGCAACTGGTTGAAGCCGCCCGGGCGGATGTGGTCGGGGAACTGGCGCCGGTACTCCCACAGCAGGTCGCCGGTGGCGGCGTCGAGCGCCTGGATGATGTTGCCCGGGTTGGTGAGGAACATGATCCCGTCGAGCACCAGCGGGGTGGGCTGGCTGGTGCCGTCGGCCATCGCCCACACCCAGGCCAGTTCCAGGTCGGCGACGTTCTCGCGCCGGATCTGGTCGAGCGGGCTGTACCCCCACGCGTCGTAGGTGCGCCGGTACATCAGCCAGTCGGAGGGGTCGGGGTCGCGCAGCATGGCGTCGGTGACCGGCGGAAGCGGGCCGATGGCGCCCTCCACGGTCGTGAGGCCGGTGGCGCGTTCCAGCTCGCCGGTGGGGACGTAGGGCCGGTCGGCGGCGGCGGTAGGCGCTTCGGCAGCAGGCGGGTCGGTCTGCCCGGTCGCGGGATCCGCCACGCCTCCGCTGGCGTCGGCTTGCCCGGTCGCGGGTAGTGCGGCAGCCCCCGCCAGCACATCCTCGATCGCCTGCCCGGAGGCCAACGCGCCCTGGTCGGGGGCCGCCCCGTTGGCCGAGAGCAGGAAGGCGGTCACCGCCAGGTACTGCCCTTCACTGAGGGTGCCGGGCTCTTCCGGCGGCATGTCGCGCACCACCGCCAGCAGCTCGTCGAGCGGTGCCGTCCGCCAGGCGGCGCGGAAGTTCCGGCCAGCCAGTTCCGGCGCCTCGAAGTCGCCGCTCAGGTCGGCGCGGTGGCACTCCGCGCACGCGCGCTCGTACACCCCGCGCCCGGCCTCCACCTGCTCCGGGACCAGGCGCACCGCCTCCTGCCCGGCGAGCGGCCCGGCCACGGCCAGCGCCGCTGCCAGCAGCCCGGCCATCGCCAGCGTCGCGCCGACCCGCGCGGCCAACGCCAGCGCCGCCGCCAGACACGTCGTTCGCAGTGTAGTCATGGCCAACCGCCGTTTATCACCAGTAGATGCCAGTTATATCATCAGCAATCATCAGTGGGTCAGCGCGTACAGGACGATGTTGATGCCGAGCGCGTACGACTCCGGCGAGAACCGGAAGAAGAACGACTCGTCCTCGCCCTCGCGTTCCCAGCCGTCGGCAATGTCGGTGTTGTGGGTCATGACCACCATCGCTCGCCCTTCCTCGTCGAAGATCGCGCGGAAGTGCACTTCCGCGCTCTCGAACCCGCGCTCCGAAGTCGCCTGCCGCCCGGTCCGGTACCAGTACTGGATCGAGGGCACCTGGGGCACGTTGCGCACCTGGTACAGCCCGTTCAGCAGCAGGTGGTCGCTCGGAACGTCCTGGATGAAGTGATCGGGGAGCACCTCCCGCATGGT
>JAJDVR010000006.1 GCA_022826025.1 Gemmatimonadota bacterium
TGTCGTGGAGGCGGGTGGTGAGCAGGTCGCGGTAGAAGGCGAGCAGGTCGTCCTCGGAGAGCTCGGTGATGAGCGCGGCTCGGGAGGGCTCGGCCAGCGTCTGCTCGAACGCGCGCACCAGTTCCGGGTCGGCTGCCCAGTTGCGGTACTCGGGCGGATCGAAGGCGGGATAGCGTTTCACGGGGCGACAGCCCCGGCCGGAGCGGCGCCCCGGCTCGGGCGCACTGATGCGACTGCGGGACGTCCGATCATCGATCTGCCGTGGCCGCGCGATGAACCCGATACGCGCACATGTCCTGCACGACCCGGATGCCCCGGGCGCGCGCCGCGGCCGCTTCCTCGTCGGCCCGGATGTCCTCCTGGAGCCACACCACCGGACGCTCCGGACGGGCGGCGGCCGCCGCCAGGTGGGTTCCCGCCTCCTCGGACGGCCTGAAGACGACGACCATGTCCACGGGTTCCGTGACCTCCGCGAGCGACTTCCTCGCGGGCTTGCCCAGGATGCGGGTCGCGAACGGGTTGACGGGCAGGATGTCGTACCCCTTGGCCGCCAGGTAGGATGGCACCCGCCGCGCCGCCTTGGTGGGATCCCGGGACATGCCCACGACCGCGATCGTCCTCACCGAGCGCATGATGTCCTGCAGCTCCGCGGCATCCGGATTGTCCGGATCCGAGGACTCCTGCAGCAGGACATCGAGAGCGGTCAGGTTGGCCATGGATGGGGCATGGGGGAGTGGATCGCGCGCCCGTTCCGCATGGGCCGGCGAGCGCCCACCGTCGGCAGTCGGGGTCGTCAGGATAGGGGATGGAGGGGCAGGGAGCAACGGGGCAGCGGTTGCTCATAGTTCGCCGGGTCGCCATCATCCCGGGCGTCTGCATTCCGGACATCTTCGGCATGCGGGGTTTCGGAGGGAGGCCACCTGTGGATATGCTCGGATACGTTCTGTTTTTCGTCGCGGTCGCAACCTTGCCCGTGGTTTGGCGCGTGTCGGGCCAAAGGGCGGCGGCGCGGTACCAGCGCGCGCTCGAACGCCTCGACGCGGAGGTGCGCTCCGGGAAGATCGGCGCGGACGACACTTCGCTGCCTGCCGGGATCAGGACGGTCCGCCAACGCCTCGCGAGCGGGTGGATGCCGGTGCGTGGCGCGTCCCCGGAGATCCTCTCGCGCCTCGCGCAGTTCCTCCAGACGACCGTCGTGAAGCCGCTCGTGCAGGCCCTGCACGCCCGGGGCCGCGGCGTTCGCCCCCGCATACAGCAGGCCCTCGACGCCATCGAGGACATCGAGTTCTACGCGGAGACGCCGGAGCTGGAACGCGCTTCCATCGACGTGGTCGAGGCGGTGCAGGGGGTGGCTCGTGAATTCCAGAAGGCCTTCAAGGTCGAAGTGAAGCTGGATCTGCCGGGAGACCCGGTGCCGTGCCGCGCGGACCTCGCCGCGCTGCAGGATGCCGTCTACATGATTCTGGCGAACGCCGGGCGCCACGGGGGAGGAAAACCGATTCAGATGTCGCTTCGGAACGCCGCCGGCTCGGCGCGGATTGTGGTGCGCGATGCGGGCGAGGGCTTCTCGGATGAAGCGCTGGGGCGCGCGACGGAGCCCTTCTTCAGCACGGTGCCGGGCGCGCTGGGACTGGGGCTGACCCACGCGCGCTACGTCGTCCAGACCCACGGCGGGACCCTGGAGGTGCGGAATCGCGGCGGAGGCGGGGAGGTCGTGGTGGGGTTGCCGGTGGGTGAGGGCTGAGGGTCGCGCGTGGGGTGGCGGCAGGGCTGCGGCTCGTCACCACTCGTAGGGCGTAATCGAGGTGCCAGCCACCTTGAAGGACGCCGATCCGTACAGGTTCGTCGTCTTCTCCACGGTCAAGGTGCCGTGGATCCAGACGGGATTCCAGAAGGAGACGGGCACGCGTTGACCATTCTCCATCCTGACGTAGATCAATTGGTTGGGGGGCGGGGGCGGGGTGTGCACGCAGGCCCCGACGTACGGGACCAGGAGGAACTCCGAGACCTCGCCGGCCCAGTCCTCCAGGGGGACCATGTATCCGGGCACCTTCACTCCCCGCCCCACGACCGACTCGAGTTCCCTCGATACCTCGCCGGTGCGGTAATCCAGGGAGGCCAGCAGCTGCCAATCCAACTCGGTGGAGTCCCGCGGGAAACTGGCCGAACGGATCCTCGCTCCACTGCTCGGATCGGCCAGAACGGAGCGGGGGCCCGACGTTAGCGCAAGCCAGCCGCCCATGATGGCGAGGACGAATCGGAGGGGTGTCCAGGGAATCGAGAATCGGTACCGCGGCTTTGGCATTTAACGGGATCCTCGCCCTTTGGGGAACCAAGGGATGATAACGAGAATACAATATCATTCAGACCCCTGACTTCATACACCTGTACGACACGCAACCCTCACCGGTTCCCTGACGATGAGCTTTTCCACACTCGATCGACCCCAGGTCCGCTCCCTTTTCGTCGGGTGGACGATCCCGTGTCTTCTGCTGTTCGTCGCATGCGGCGATTCCTCCTCCTCGAGTCCTGGTCCTCCCCTGGTCGAGGGCGAACGGCTGGGGACGCCCGGGGCCCACGAACACGGCATCGCTCGACTGGGCCTGGCCGTGGACGGCACCCGCCTCACCATCGACCTGGAACTCCCCGCGGAATCCGTGTTCGGCTTCGAGTACGCCCCCCGCTCGGAGCAGGAGCGGGCAACCGTAGCGGAGGCCCTCGACAGACTCCAAACCGATGGCGCGCGCCTCCTCGCCTTTCCGGAGGGGACGACCTGTACGCTGGATTCGGCGGAGGTGGAGGGGCCCGATGTGGAAGATGACCATGCCGGCGAGGACCAGCATTCTCACGAGCATGAGCATTCTCACGAGGACGAGGGCAACGTAGAGGACGAGAGCACCGTAGAGGACGAGGGCACCGTACACGAAGACGTGCACCTCCTCGCCTCCCTCACGTGTTCCCGTGAGCCCATCGGACCGGCGAGCCTGCGGTTCGCGGATCTCCTGCTCGACGTGGAGCAGGTGGACCTGACGGTGTTCACCGCGCTGGGGGAGGCGGCCGGTCGCGTCGCGCCCGATGCCTCGTTCCGGTTCTGAGCTGGCGAGCCGGGAGTTCTTTGCCGTAGATGTCAGAATCCGTCCCGGCGTGAGCGGCTCGGGCTCGGCTTCCGCCTGAAGCTTTTCGGCCTCACCGCACCCGTCACCACCTGACTCGGGTGGTCGCTGCTGGCCAGCCTCGGCGTCTTCATCCTCACGGTCGTCACCGAGGCAGAGCACGATCCCCTTGCCCGCTAATGATAACAAGTTATCATTACGGCCAGGCAAGGGAGACACATGAAAAATGAAGACATGGAGCGAAGACACACGGGACTGGGGAGCTCTCAACGACCGTCTCGTCGCTGCGCTCAAGCCGTGGCCAGGGATCGGAACGTGGTGGCGGCCAACGTCGGGTGCGCCCCCGGCGGACGCGAAACGGTTCGGGTGAGCCGATGACGAAGGAAACCCGGACACTCGACGTTGTCATCGTCGGCGCCGGGGCTGCGGGTCTCGGCTTTGGTGTGACGCTGCGCCACCTGGGAATCGACAACTTTGCGATCCTCGACCGCGCGGCCGTCGGTGCCTCATTCCTGCGTTGGCCCCG
>JAJDVR010000125.1 GCA_022826025.1 Gemmatimonadota bacterium
CCTCGCGGCGCCGATCCCCGCCGACCCCCCCCACGCGCGGCGCCACGACGTGCACCCCGCCGAAGTACAGGTTCTGCTCCGGCCAGAGCGCCACCTCCCACTCCTCCGCGAGCGCGGCCATCGCCTCCTCGGGAAATCCCGGCTCGATCTGGAGTTGTTCGCCGTCGAAGTGCATGCGCGGGAAGTTGGACGCTTCGTCGGGCGAGAGTCCCAGGTCGAGGAGGGACGAGACCACCTGGAACACCGCCGACGGGATGCGGTTGCTGCCCCCGGTGCCGAGGGCGGCGAGCACCTGGTCTCGCTCCAGAAGCAGCGCGGGCGACATCATCGACGCCACCCGGTCCCCCGGCTCCGAGGCGTGGAATCCGGCGGGGTGAAGATCGACTTCGCCCATCATGTTGTTGAAGTGGATGCCGGTTCCGGGAAGGAAATACGACGAGCCCGATCCGTTCGACATGGAGAGCGCGGCGACGTTGCCCTCCGCGTCGGAGGCGTTGAGGTGGGTGGTGCCCTGAACCGCGTGGATCAACGGAGCATGGACGCCCTCCAGAAGCTCCGCGTGCGCGGGATCACGCGGGACAGCCTCTCCCCCTCTGAGGCGGACCGCCTGTTCGAGCGCCCGCGCGGTCGCGGTCGCGTGCTCGCGGCTGCCCCAGGCGCAGCGCGACAGATCCGTCTCCTCCTGAAGCAGCAGGCGAAGCGCCATGAGCGATCCACCCAGCGCCGGGGGCGGGTTGGCGAGGACGCGGCGCCCGCGATAGGCCACGGAGAGCGGACGGCGTTCGATGACCTCGAATTGTTCGAGATCGGCCCGCGTCATCAGTCCGCCGCCCTCAAGCATGTCGCGTTCGATGGTCTCGGCGAAATCCCCGCCGTAGAACCCGCGCGGATCGCGCGGCAGGGTTTCCAGGAAGTCGGCCATCCCGGGGTTGCGGTGCAGCCTGCCCGCGGGCAGCACCTTTCCATCATCCAGGAAGAGGGCGGTTCCCGCCGGCGAGTCCCGCAGTACGGGAAACATCAGCTGAAGCGAGTCCGACACGAACGGAGTGATGACGGTGCCGCCCCGTGCCGCGGCGATGGCGGGCGCGACCACCTCCGCGAGCGGCAGCCGCCCCAGACGCCGGTGCACGTGCACGAGGCCCTTCAGGGTGCCGGGAACGGCGGCGGACGCCAGCCCGATGGTGAACTCCTGCGGGATATCCCCGAAGAGGATGTCCACCGGGTAGAAGTCGCGATCACCGTCGTCCGGGGGCCCGGGATGCGCCCGGCCGGGAGCGGCGGCGATGAAGTCGAAGAGGATCTCCTCCCCCGCAGAGGTGCGCGCCAGCACGAAGCCCGCTCCGGCGAGGCTCGCCATGGTGGGCTCCACAAACGTACTGGTGAACGCCGCCGCCACGATGGCGTCGAAGGCGTTGCCCCCCGCGCGGAGGATGTCCGCGCCGGCCTCGGAGATCAGCGGATGTCCGGAAGAGAGAAGTCCTCGCATGGCGCGGAATCTACTACGGCCAGCGGCCCGCTGTCACCGAGGAGGCTCAATCGGCGTGACCAGCACCACGGCCAGGCGCGACCGCTCTTCACCGCGCCCGCGCCTACACCTGCGCCTCCCTCCACCGCCCCCTCCTGAACAGCACCGCGGCCACCACGGCCAGCGTCGAAAACGACACCGTCATCGCGATGTAGACCCCGGTCGTCTCGAGGCCGCCGGGAAGCGACAGGCCCCAGGCGAGCGGGATCTCCCACAGCCAGAAGCAGAAGAAGTTGAGGATGGTGGGCGTCCACACCGCGCCCGCCCCGTTGAACGCGGCCGTGAGCACCATGCCGTAGCCGTAGAAGACGAAGCCGATGGACACGATGCGGAGGCCGGTCACGGCGACGGCCGACGCGCCCTCGGTTCCGCCGAACAGCCCCACGATGGCGGGCGCGAAGCCGATGAAGAACACGCTGACCGCGCCCAGGAAGGCGAAGTTCATCTTGCAGGAGATCCACGCGGCGCGCTCGGCGCGCTCCGGGTTCCCGGCCCCGAGCGCCTGGCCGACCATGGTCGCCGCCGCGTTGGAGAGTCCCCAGGCAGGGAGGATGGCGAACAGGATGATCCGGATCGCGATCACGTAACCGGCCAGCGCCTCGGCCCCGAACAGCGCCGTCACCCGCGTAAGCCCGATCCAGCTCGCGGTGGCGATGAAAGTCTGAAGCATCCCCGTCGCCGAGAGGCGCACGAGCTGTGCCATGAGGGCGGGCTGGATGCCGAGGTGGGGCAGTCGGATGCGGAGCCTGCCTCCCAGGCGAAACAGCGTGTAGACCTGTACCAGGACCGCCGTCCCGCGGCCGATTGTGGTCGCGACCGCGGCCCCCTGCACCCCCAACTCCGGGAACGGTCCGACACCGAAGATGAGCAGCGGGTCGAGGACGATGTTGAGCCCGTTGGCGATCCACAGAACGCGCATGGCGATCGCGGCGTCGCCCGCCCCGCGGAAGGCGGCGTTCTGCAGGAACAGCAGCAGGATGACGACGTTGCCGCCGAGCATGATGCGCGTATACGGCACCCCGGTGGCCACCACGCTCTCGTCCGCGCCCATGACCCGCAGGATGTCGGGCGCGAAGGTTACTCCGGCGATGCCGAACACGAGCGCCAGCGCGAGTCCCAGCAGGATGGCCTGCGCGGCCGCGCGCGACGCCCCTTCTTCGTCGCCTCCGCCGACCCGGCGCGACACCACGGCCGTGACCCCGATGCTCAGCCCCATCGCGATCGTGTAGATCAGCGACAGCACCGATTCCGTCAGCGCCACCCCCGCCATGGCCTCGTCCCCGAGTCGGGAAACGAAATAGATGTCGACGACAGCGAAGAGCGACTCCATCACCATCTCCAGCACCATCGGCACGGCCAGGAGGATGACCGCGCGCCGGATGGGGCCGCGGGTGGGGTCGCCGCCGGTGCCGCGTACCGCGTGGACGAGGAGGTCCCACCAGGTTTCGGACGCGTGTGCCGGCGGCGGTCCGGGAGTCTCGTTCGAGTCCATGGCGGCGGAAAGCTAACGGGATTCGGGCTGGAGCGGTCTCCAGAGCCAGGCTAGACTTGGCCGCCCCGTCCCGCAGCGAACCCACACTTCACCAGAGAGATACGCCCATGTCGCAGGCCTCCGATCTCGTCGCACAGCTGGAAACGTCGCACCGGTACATCAGGAAGATGATCTCGATCTTCGAGGAGGAGGACGCGGGGTTCGCTCCCCAGCCCGAGCTCTACACCGTCGCCGGCCACATCGCGCACGCCGCGGACTCGGTCGAATGGTTCGTGGACGGCGCCTTCGGGGAAGGGTGGAACATGGACTTCGAAGGCCTGATCGCCGCGGCCCGGGCGGTGGAGACGCTCGAGGAGGCCATCACGTGGCTCGACCGCGCATTCGAGAAGGCCATCGCGACCTTCAAGGCGGCCTCGGACGAGGACCTTACCGCGCCGATCCCCGACGAAAGCATCATGCCGGGCGCGTCCCGTTCCGCCATCGTGTGGCCCCTCGTGGATCACACGGCGCACCACCGCGGCGCGCTCACGGTGTATGCGCGACTCCTGGGCAAGGTGCCGGGGATGATGTACGAGTGAGCCGATCCATCTAACGGACGTTGTTAAACGCGGTTTTTTCGCGTTTTCGGTTTCTTATGCTAAGATAATATGCATTTCTTCGATGTTCGGGTTGCTAAAGGGCGGAAAAATCTCATGAACCGCATGCTGACCGACCTGCCCGAGGCCTTCGTGTCCAACACGGCGATAAGCAGTGCGGTGTCGCGGGCGGTCAGAGTGGGTGAGCTGCGAAGGCTCGCGTCCCGCCTCTACACGAAGAATCTCGAAGATCCCCCGGAGGACATCGTCAGGCGCAATTTGTGGGGGATCGTCGCGGGATACTTCCCAGGGGCCCTGGTTGCGGATCGCACCGCCCTGGAGGCAGCTCCCGCAGCGGATGGTTCCGTATGTCTCGTCACGGAGCGCGGCAGGACGATTGAGTTGCCGGGAATCGTGCTGCGCCCGCGCCGGGGCATCGGTGCAGCCGAGTCCGACATGCCCTTTGTCAGCGGACTGCATCTTTCATCGATGGCCAGGGCGTATCTCGAAAACATGCGTCCCTCCAGGGCCCGACGCGGGCGGGTGGCGCGTACCCTCACACGCGCCGAACTCGAGGAGCGGCTCGACGGCCTCATTCGGTCTTCCGGCGAGGCGGGCATCAACCGACTCCGGGACAACACGCGTGCGGTGGCTACCGAACTTGGCATGGAAGGAGAGGCCGCTCAGCTCGACGCTCTGATCGGTGCTCTTCTCGGCACCCGAGACAGTCGTCTCGATTCATCGCCTGGACAGGCCCGCGGCCTGGGGAGGCCCTACGATCCCGAACGGATTGAACTGTTCCACGCGTTGCATCAGGCCCTCCGCAACCATCCTCCGCGTTTCCGGTCGAGCCCCTCCCGGGATTCAGGGGCGCGCTCAACGCAGGCGTTCTTCGAGGCATACTTCTCGAACTTCGTCGAGGGTACCGAGTTTCTCGTGGAAGAAGCCGTCCGGATCGTTTTCGACGGCGAGATCCCGCAGAACAGACCGGCGGATGCTCACGATGTCGTCGGGACCTGGCGTATCGTCTCCGACCTCCGCGAGATGAGCCGGACCCCCCGCGATTTCGCCGGTCTCACACGCATCCTGCAGGAGCGACACCGCAGGATCATGGCGGGTCGGCCCGAGATGCTCCCCGGAGAGTTCAAAGTCGCTCCGAACCGCGCGGGCCAGACCCTGTTCGTTGCTCGCGAGCTGGTTCCCGGTACTCTGGAGCAGGGTTTTTCCCTGTACCGCAGCCTGGAATCGCCTTTCGCCCGGGCCGTCTACATGATGTTCCTGATCAGCGAGATCCACCCCTTCGCGGACGGCAACGGGCGTATCGCGCGCGTGATGATGAACGCGGAACTCGTGGCTGGCGGGGAAGAGCGGATCATTGTCCCGACGGTCTTCCGGGACAACTACCTCGCCGCGCTGCGCGCGCTGACGCGAACCGGGCGTCCGGACCCGCTGATCAGCGTGCTCGACTACGCGCAGCGCTGGACACATGCCGTCAACTGGATCTCGATCCCCGAGACCCAACACGAGCTTGAGGCGTGCAACGCCTTCCTGGATTCAGATGAGGCGGAGGCGGAGGGTTTGAGGCTGCGGATGCCGGGGCAGAATCTGCGGGAAGGCCTCACCTAGGCGGACGACCTTCCCCGCCCCCCGTCATCCCATCCACGGTCGTCGCCGCGGCCATGTGGGCGATCACGTTGGTCGCGGAGCGGAACACGTCCGGCACGCGGTCGATCCCCAGCAGGATGCCCAGCCCGGCGACCGGCACGCCCACCACGTCGAGCGCGGGGGCCATGGTCACGATGCTGGCGCTGGGCACCGGGGCGACGGTCATGGAGGCGAGAAAGATGGCCAGCACGGCCGCCGCGATCATTGCGGCGTCGAGCGGCACCCCGTACATGGCGGCGAGGAAAACCAGCGACGTGCTCTGGAAGAGCGCGCTGCCCGGACGGTTGATCGAAGCCGCCAGCGGCAGGACAAGTGAGAAGGTGCTCTTCGACAGACCCAGTTGCTCCGCCTCCTGCAGCATCATGGGCAGCGTCCCCACCGCCGTCGCCGTGGAGACGCCCACCGCGTAGGTGCCCACCGTTCCGCGGATGACCCGCCCGGGCCTGACCCCGCCGAGGAGCCAGACCATCGGCCGCAGCACGACGCCCTTCAGGATGAAGAAGCCCACGACCACGGCGACGATGAAGACGGCGAGGTTCTGAAGCATCGCCATCCCCGTCTGCGCGACCACCGGCGCCGCGAGACCGAATACCCCCACGGGCGCCGTCCACAGGATCCAGGTCATCAGCTTGATCAGGGCGTCGCCGAGCGTCTCGGCGAGGGACGTGAGCGCCTCGCGCCTTTCCGCCGGCAGGGTCGTGGCCGCCGCGGCAAGAAGCACGACGAAGATCAGCACCGAGAGAAGCGATCCGTCGGCGGCGGCCTGGATGGGATTGCGCGGCACGAGGTTGACGAGAAAGGCCACCACGCCCGGTGTCGCGGTGTCAAGCTCCGTGACGGGTGTGGGCGGCGGCACCGGGGTCGTAAAGGTGAGCGCCAGCCCCATCACCCCCATCCCGATCAGGATCGCGGGGAGCGTCGTGATCCAGAAGAAACCCACCGCCAGGCCACCGAGCCGGCCCAGCCTGCGCAGGTCCCCGATCCGCGCCACGCCCACGAACACCACTGCCGCCACCAGCGGGATAACGACCATCTGAATGGCGCGCAGGAACACCTCGCCGAGTGGCTGGACCGCCTCGGCCGCCTGCAACAGCACCGGAGATCCGGTCGCGGAGGCTGCGATCCCGAGTCCCAGCCCGAGAACCAGCCCGATGAGGATGGCGCGGGTGTTCATGGACCCGTCGGGCTCCAGTCCAGATCCTCCCGGGAGATGCCGTCCAGCACCATGAACAGGGGCCGCCGCGCGGCTTCGAAGATCTCGATGGCTTCGGCGATCCTGCTCATCGGCGTGGGGCCTCCGGCTGTCGAAATGAGACGGGGACGGTCCCCGCGAATCGGCGCGACTCCGCGAAGAGATAGCCGTTGTCCCGAGCGCCGCGCCAGCGTACGATCAACGCGTCGGCACCATGGACCGCAGCACGAGGGAGGACACATGGTCGAGCGGCCGCCCCCCATCATTCCCGACTCCGGCGCGCCCGCGGCTGGAGATGCCCCCTGGGAGGGGCTGCTGGCGCAGCTCCCCGGGCGCGGCAACGTCTCCCGCCGCCAGTTCATCAAGGGGGTCATCGCGACCGGCGCCTCGGTGTCCGCGTTCGCGTACTTCGCGGGTCCGGCGGCGACGTCCGCCCGTGCCAGCGTCCCGCGGCTGGTCTCCATCAACGTGAACGGGCAGACCCGGCGGGTCGACGTGCTGCCGCAGGAGACGCTGGCGATGACGCTCCGCTACAAGCTGGGGCTCACCGGCACCAAGCTGGGTTGCGACCGGGCGGAGTGCGGCGCCTGCACCGTCATGATCGACGGCGTCTCCCACTACTCCTGCTCGACGCTCACGCAGCGGGTGCGCGAACGCGAGATCGTCACGGTAGAGGGCCTCGAGAGCCCGGACGGGACGCTCCACCCGGTGCAGCAGGCCTTCATCGACGAGCTGGCCCCCCAGTGCGGCTTCTGCACCCCGGGACAGGTCATGGCCGCGGCCGCCCTGCTGCGTGCCAACCCCAGTCCGACGCGCGAGGAGGCGCGCCGGGCGATGTCCGGCAATCTCTGCAGGTGCGGGGCCTACGACCACTACCTGAACGGGGTCATGCGCGCCGCCGCAAACGGGCAGGCTGTCACGGAGGAGGTGTCCAATGGCTGAGTTGATCGGCAGGGACTTCGCGCCCCCGGACGTCATCAGCAAGGTTACCGGCAGAGCCCGCTACGCGGAGGATTTCCGCGCCGACGGAATGCTCTTCTGCCGGCTCATCACGAGCCCGATGCCCCACGCGCGGGTGCGTGCCATCGATGCGTCGGAGGCGCTTGCGATGGAGGGCGTGGTGGCCCTCCTGACCGCGGACGAGGTGCCCGAAATCGAGGCGCCCGGCAACCCCATCCTCACCAACACCCCGCACTTCGTGGGCGAGCCGATCGCGGCGCTGGCGGCGGTCGACGAAACCACCGTCCAGGACGCCATCGCGAAGGTCGGACTCGACCTCGAGCCGCTGCCCTTCGTTGTTGACCCGCTGGAAAGCCTGCGCCCCGGCGGCCCCAACGCCCGCCTCGAGGGCAACGTCACCCAGCGCGGCCAGCCGATCACCGAGGTGAAGTGGACGGAGGAGGACTTCGCCGCCGTCTCCGGTGGTCAGCTGCCCATGGGCGAGGTCACGACCGAGTGGTCCTACGGGGATGTCGAAGCCGGCTTCCGCGATGCCGCGGTCGTGCTCGACGAAACCTTCGTCACCGCGGGCACATCGCATCACTCGATGGAGCCGCGCACCGCGATGGCCTACTGGCAGAACGGCAAGTGCCACGTCTTCGGCTCGAGCCAGAGCCAGAGCGCGACGCTGAACGGGCTCGCGCGCTACATCGGCATCCCTCCCGAGGACCTGGTCTTCGTGGCCGAGTACTGCGGGGGCGGATTCGGGTCCAAGGGGAGCGCCTACCCGATCATGTCGGTGCCGGCGCACATGTCGCGCAAGACGGGCCGGCCGGTGATGATGCGCATCAGCCGGGCAGAGGAGTATGCCATCGGCTCCGCGCGGGCCGGCTTCCAGGGGCGCATCCGCATGGGTTTCCGGCCCGACGGGCGAATCAGCGCGATCGACCTGTTCATCGTGCAGGAGAACGGGCCCAACAGCGGCTTCGGAGACTTCAACAGCGCCGCCGGCGCCGTGACCATCGTCTACACGCCGCTGGCGATGCGCTTCCGGGGCATTCCGGTCCTCACCAATACGCCCGCCCGCGGCGCGCAGCGGGGTCCCGGCCAGAACCAGATCGCATGCGCGGTGGAGCCTCTGCTCGACAAGGCCGCAGCCGAACTGGGCATCGACCAGCTGGCCATCCGCAGCATCAACGCGCCGGACTCGAACTCGCTCTACGGCGGAGACCAGGTGCCCGTCACCAGCGCTCATCTGGGAGAAGCCCTGGCCCAGGGCGCGGAGCGCTTCGGATGGGAGGAGCGGCGCGCGCGCAGCGGCCGGCGTCAGGGGTCGCGCGTGACCGGGGTCGGGATCGGCCAGGCCTATCACGGCGCGGGGCAGAGCGGCCGGGACGGGCTGCTCCGCATCGCGCCGGACGGCAGGCTGCACATCCACACCGGGGTCGGCAACCTCGGCACCTATTCGTACGCCGCCACCTCGCGCGTCGCCGCCGAGATGCTCGGGTACGACTGGGAGAACGTCGAGCTCGTGCGCGGCGACACCTCGCGCAACCTCGCATCCAGCAGCGCACAGGTGGGCAGCAACACAACCTTCACCATGACCCGCGCCAGCTGGGCTGCGGGCATGGACGCGGTGGAGAAACTGAAGGCGATCGCGGCCATGGAGCTGGGCGGCTCGCCGGACGATTACGAAATCGGGGAGGAAGCGACGTTCGCTCGCGCGAACCCGTCTCGCCGCATCAGCCACGCCCGGGCCGCGGCGCGGGCCATCGAACTGGGCGGACGCTACAGCGGCGAGGAGTTCCCCGACGAACTCGACGACATCACCAGGCGCTCGGTCCGGAACCTGGCGGGCAGCGGCCTGATCGGCGTCGCGCGCGACAACCTTCCGCGCAACGACGTCGTGCCCGCGCTCGCCGCCGGCTTCATCGAGATCGAGCTGGATCTCGAGACCGGCATGTACGAGATCGTCGACTACCTGGGTGTGGCCGACTGCGGCACCGTGGTGCACCCCATGGGGCTGGCGGCGCAGGTGACGGGTGGCGCGGTGATGGGCTTCGGCATGGCCTGCCTCGAGCGCCACGTGTACGACACGCGCTATGGCGTTGCGGGCAACATCGGCTTTCACCAGGCGAAACCGCCCTCATACCTCGACGTGCCCTCGCGGATGGACTGGGATGCCACCGACATCACCGACCCGCAGAACCCGGTGGGCGCGAAGGGGGTGGGCGAACCCCTCATGGGATGCTCGGGGGCGGCTCTGCTGTGCGCGATTTCGGATGCGCTCGGCGGGCACTACTTCAACCGGATCCCGGTGGTCCCGGACATGATCGTGAACGCCGTGGCCCAGCAGCCCCCGTCGCATCGGCCGCTACAAGTCAACACTCAGTGATCGAGAGCAGGCGCCCGATTGGTATCGACAACGTTCGCACGACAGGACCGGGGGAGCGACAATGAAGATCTGGAAGTCCTGGTGGCCGGTGTTCATCGTCGGGGCCGTCGCTTCCTCCGGCGGTCTGCTCGACCGGTTCTGGGACTGGATCCCGCCCGACGTGACGTTGGCCATCGGCGGGATCGGACTGGTTTGCATCCTGCGGGGCATCGTCAAGCCCTTTTTCCCGAGCAGGGACTGAACTCTCGGGCTCCGGGTGGCCAGCCCGCTACTGCGCCAGGCGTGGGGCTACCGCATGCCCGGGCGTCGGGCCTGACCGAGGCACGGGGCCTGCGTTCCCGCACCAGATCGCAGCTTTTGCGCCGCCGGGCTGAACCGGCAAGATTAGTCCATGTGGACGGGACAAGGATGCTGCGCCGGCATCGCAGTCTCCTGTAACGAGACCATCCGAGGCTGGGGGGATCCCCATGATGAAGGACATGATGCCCCACTTCGACCTGGTTCAGCCGACCGACGTGGAGTCGGCGCTGGATCTGCTGCGGGAGCACGGCCGCGATGCCTGGGCGCTCGCAGGCGGCTACGACAGCTTCGACTGGTTCAAGAACCGGGGCAAGCAGCCCTCCGTGGTGGTCGACCTGGAGGGGCTCGACGAACTGAAGGGCGTACGCGAGGCCGGCGACGGCATCGAGATCGGCGCCACGACCAGCCTGACCGACGTCGAGAACCACCCGCTGGTGCGCGAGCGCTACGGCCTGCTCGCGGAGGCGGTGAGCGTAGTCGCGAGCCCGCAGATCCGGAACGGCGGGACGCTCGGCGGCAACCTCTGCCAGGACACCCGCTGCTGGTACTACCGCTACGGCATGCCCTGTTACCGCGCGGGGGGTAACGTCTGCTACGCGGGCGCACCGGACGCGATGAACCGCGAGCACGCACTCTTCGGCGCGGACCGCTGCGTGGCGGTGACCCCGTCGGATGCGGCCCCGGCGCTGGTGGCGCTGGACGCGGAGATGGTGGTGCGCAACACCCGCGGCGAGCGGGTGATCCCCGCCGGGGAGTTTTTCATGCCGCCGGGCGTGGACATCACCCGCATGACCGTGCTCGATCCCGTCGATCTGCTCACCGCGGTCCGCATCCCGGCCCGGTGGGCGGGCGCCCGATTCCATTTCGAGAAAGTCGCGGACCGCAAGACCTGGGACTTCCCCCTGGTGAACGTCGCCGCCGTGTTCCGGGTGGCCGACGGGCGCATCGAGGACTCACGCATCGTCCTCGGCGCGGTGGAGTGCATCCCTCGTCGCCTCACCGACGTCGAGGAACTCGTTCGCGGCCGCGTGCCGAACGAGAGCACCGGCGCGGAGGCGGGCGAACTGGCCACGCAGGACGCCAGGCCCCTCAACTACAACCACTTCAAGATTCCGCTGGTGAAGAACCTGGTGGCGCGGGCGGTACGGAGCGCCTGAGGCGGACGCCGACGGACAAGCGAGAGCCCCGTCCCGCCGGCAAACGCGGGATCGGGGCTCTCTTTGCGTCGACGGCTGGCCGCTACGGCCTGAACCGAATCCACTTGGTGATGCGGCGCTGGCTCACCTCCGCGCCGTACACGTTCCCCTCGTCGTCCACCGCGACTCCCTCGGGTCCGCTGAACCCCATCACGTTGGAGATGTCGTCGGGGAGGAAGTGGCGCACCCATCCCTGGTTCGCGTCGCCGATGCGGATGCCCTTCTCCCAGCCCGCGTTGCGCTGGCCGGTGAACTGGTTCGGCGCCGGGCTCGACTCGGAGTCCGCCACGTAGATGTTGTCGTCGGCATCGATATAGATCCCGCTGGGGCGACCGAACTGCGTCCAGATGGCGAGAAACTCGCCTTCCTGGTCGAAGAGCTGGATGCGGTTGTTGTAGCGGTCGCCCACGAAGATGCGGCCCTGCGAGTCCATCGCCAGCGCGTGCGGGTCGCGGAACTGCTTCGGCCCGTAGCCGAGTTCGCCCCAGGTCTCCATGTAGGTGCCGTCGGCCGCAAAGCGGACGATCCGCCCGCGGGTGCGGTCGTGCGCGTCGGCAACGTAGATCTGTCCGTTGGGCGCCACCACCACGTCCGACGGCTGGGTGAAGTGGGTGGGCGGGTCGCCGGCCTCTCCCGGCGTGCCCAGCGTCATCAGCAGCTCGCCCTCGGGGGAGAACTTGAGCACCGAGTGCCCGGTCGTGGTGGCGCCGGTCCGCCACGCGTCGGTCACCCAGACGTTGCCCTCATGGTCCACGTCGATCCCGTGCGGCCACGCGATCATGCCGCCGCCGAAGCTCCGCAGCAGGTTCCCTTCCTTGTCGAAGAGAAGGATGGGATCGACGTCAGAGCCGACGCAGGTGTTCGCGCCGCATCGCTCCGCGACCCAGATGTTTCCGTCGAGCGCGATCTCCACCGCGCTCGTCGAGCCCCACTCCCTTCCCTCGGGGAGTTCGCCCCACCCGTAGACGGGCCGGAAGGGGTTGGTCGTCACCGACTGGGCCTGAAGTGACGAAACCGCGACGGCGAGGGCCGCGACGGCGAAGATTCCAGTAGCGATCGTGGCGGGCGTTCGTCCAGTCATCGGTGGGTCTCCGGGTGTGTGCGGTGGGTGCCTGGCTAACAGCGGTCGAAACGAGCACGACTCGCCCCGACTCCTGGCGGTCATAAGAGACGGTAGACATCCCGGAGCCCGGCGACAAGTAGGCCCGGTCGGCGGCCGGCGCCTTCCGTCAGCTCCGACTCCGCCACGCCGCGGCCAGGCCCCGGTCGAACGTCATGAGTTCCCGTGGCTCTCGCCGGATGCAGCAGGCCAGGTGCACCAGATCACGCGCGTCCAGGCCACGGTGCCGGGCCGACAGGTTGCGCGCCAGTTCGACATCGGCTTCCTCGACGGGCCAGACTTCGTCCACCGTGGAGGAGTCTCTTGATCTCGGGCCAGTCGCGCGCGCGAGCGCCGGGCGGGTGAAGCGCATCGCACCTGGCTGCCAACTCGCGAAGCTCCTCGACGGTGAACTTCCGCGAGCTCGCCGCCGCCAGCTTCTCTTCGGCGGCCTCACGCAGCCACTCTCCAAGAGACTTGCCCTCGCGCCGGGCCTGGGTCTGGTAGGCGACCTTGGCGGTCTCCTTCACGACAAAGTGGATGCGGGACATGGCGTTCGCGGGACCAGGGATTCGCGCGTTTCAGCTGAAACGTCTTCGCGGCTCGTCCGGGCGACGCATGGAGCGATGCATCCGGGTGGGGTCGTGGCGGGATTGCACCGGTATCTGACGCATGTGTCGGATACTTGCACAACACTCGGTCGCGGTCAAGCAACCCGCTACCGCGCCCCGCCCGCCTCCAGCCTGCCGTCCACAAACACCCACGCCGGCACGACCCGATAATCGAAGGGATGTCCCTCCAGGATGACGAAGTCGGCGTCCTTGCCCACCTCGATGCTGCCGATGCGGTCGTCGATGTCGAGGAGTTCGGCGGCGTTCAGCGTCGCCATACGCAGCGCGTCCACCTCGGGCACGCCGTTGCGGAAGGCCCACGCCGAGTTGAGGATGGGCTCGCCTCCGAGTCGTCCGATGGGTGACGCGCGACGCGATGCCCCCGGACCGTAGAACGCCACCTTCACGCCCGCCCGGTTCAGGATGGCGGGCCCCTCCATGCTCCAGCCCTCCCCGCCCCCGCGGATGTCGGAAGCGTAGCTCCCCGAGTTGCCCAGGATGACGCCCACGTCGACCTCGGCCAGCCGGTCCGCGAGGCGGTGCGCCTCCACGCCGCCGGTGACGACCAGCCGCAGGCCGTAGTCCTCCGCGATGCTCATGGCCTCCTCGATCTCGGCCACCCGGTCCGCCTGGATCATTGCGGGCACCTCCCCGGCGAGCAGCGGCAGCAGCGCCTCCATGCGCGCGTCGTACTCCCGTGTCGCGCCCGCCTCCGCGTAGGCGTTGGCCGCGTCGAGGGTCTCCCGGATCATCGCCGACGCACTCGCGAGTGTGAGCGGCGCCCCGGAGTCGTCGGGCCACTCGCGGAGCGTCGCGGCCGTGAGCGCGAACACGATGCTTGCCGGCTCGCGCCGCACCATCTTCTCGAAGTCGATGCCCGGCGTCTTCACCACCACCCCGTTGCCACCGGCCAGATTGCGCGTCCCCGGCGTGACGTGGATGGCGGTCACCCCGATGGTCGTGTTCACGCGGTACGACGGGAACCAGGGGTCGACGGCGTACAGGGCGTTCATCTCCGGCACCACCGGCGCGGTGATCTCGTCGTTCTGCACCTGCCACTTGAGGTCGCCGATCCAGTCGTTGGCGAAGGCGCGCGCGATCACGGTGCCCGGCATCACCACCCGCCCCCCCACATCCATGACCGGCGTGCCCTCCGGCGGGGCTGCTCCCTCCTCCACCCGCGTGAACCGGCCGTCCTCGACCACCAGGGTCGCGTTCTCGATCGCCCCCCCGCTCACGGTGAACACGTGCGCCCCGGTGATGGCGAAGGCCTCATCGTCGGCGGTGATCGCGCCGTTTATCGGGCCGAAGGGCCCCACGCTGCGCGGCCGCTCGGGCTGCAGCGTCCGGCCGCGCTCGTACTCCAGTTCCCCATCCACGAACACGCGCTCCACCCGGTCCGCGGCCAGGTCCAGGAAGTGCCCGTCGAGCAGCACCAGGTCCGCATCCTTCCCCGCCTCGATGCTCCCCACGCGGTCGTCGAGCATCATCGCCCGCGCCCCGTTGATGGTCATCACCTCGAGCGCCTGCTGGTCGGTGAGGCCGTGGCGCGCCAGGAACGCCCCGTACTCGCGGAAGTCCTTGAAGTGCTGGTTGGACATGTCGGTCTGGATGCTCGCGTACACGCCCGCGTCCAGCAGGTCCTCAAGCAGGTTGAGGGGCTCCGGGTCGTTGTAGTACTGGACGATCATCATCGGCCCGATGACCGGGATGACGTTCGTCCCGGCGAGCAGTTCCGTGAGCGGGAAGATCTCCTCCGCGTGCGCCAGCGCCAGCCGGTCGAAGAAGCCGTACTTGCGGGCCAGACGGAACACCATCATCACCTCGCTGGGGTAGTGCGAGTGCGCGTGCACCATCACCTCGCCCCGGAGCACGGCCGCGAAAGCCTCCAGGCGCTCGTCCCGCTCGGGAGCCGGCCCCTCGCCGGCCGCGTGCGCGTCCTGCCGCTCCACGTACGCCTGCGCGCGCCGGAAGTAGTCGTCGGCGGTCGCGTACCAGCCCATCACCGTCTGGGGCGTCTCTCCAGGGCGCAGGTTGATGAGCGGGCGCACCGCCATCTTCAGATCCACGTAGGGCTTGAAGATCATGTCGGGCCCCGGCGTGCTCTTCATCTTCAGCGCCACGGACTGGCCACTGGAGATGATGCCGCTTCCTGAACGCGTGATCAGCGAAGTCACGCCCCCGGAGAGCGCCACCTGGATCATGGGGTCCTCCAGGTCCAGGTGCTCCACGGCCTTCCATTCCGCGGTGACCGGGCCCGGAATGCGCGTTCGACTGGACCGGTCCAGGGCCATGTGGGCGTGCGCGTCGATCAGCCCCGGGATCACGACCTCGGCCTCATACACGCGGGCCCCGGCCGGCGCATCCACCGACGCGCCCACCGCCTCGATGACACCGTCGCGGATCAGGATCTCGCCGTCCTGAATCGTCCCGCCGGTGACGGTGTGGATGGTCCCCGCGCGGATTACGACCGGATCCGACTGTGCCGACGCTCCACCCGGGCACACCGCCACCATGCCCGTGGCCAGCGTCAGGATGAACAGGCTGCGCATGCCGTTCCGAGTCATTGCCGCACCCTCCTTCGTGAGCGGAAGTGGAGAAGTCATCTGCCTTCGAGACGATCCAGGAATGGCGCCACCTCGAGCAGCACGATGTCGTCGCGCCTCCGCAGTTCGCGCAGGAACGGCCCCTTGTGGCCCGCGCCGTAGGTCAACAGAAAGCGAGCCCCCTCGCCCCTGTGCCGGTCGAGCGCGCGCTCGATGTTGGCCCAGTGCGAGGCGTTGATGGCATCCCAGCCTCCGGGACCGAGATCGGCGTCAAACAGGCGGGAATACACCTGCATGCGGATGTCATAGGCCTCGTCGTAGGCATCAGTGTGGATCCAGCGGGGATCGTCCCCCGCGCCGGCGGCCAGCGCCTCGGCCGAGGCCGCGGCCGCGGTCTGGTATTCGGCCCACGATTCGGCCCGCTCCGGGTCCCGCGAATATGCATCGAGATACGCCGCCCGGAAGTCGGACATCGGCGCCGTCCATCCCGCCGTGGGAATGACCTGGAACTCCAGCTCGCGCGTCAGCGGGAAGAGCGCGTCCATGTACTCGGGAAACCGGCGCACGCGGGGCTCCTCGACGGAGCCCGAGGCCTGGTACTCGGCCCACGCCCGGTCCCAGCGGTTGGGCGGGATCTCGGTGAGCCAGTAGTCGGGATCGATCTCGCGCACCAGGTTTCGCACGACTTGGAGGCTGAAGACCTCACTGGTGGTGTGCCCGCCGTGGATCATCCCCAGCACGACGACTTCGTTGGGAGCGAACGAGGGCCCGGCCTCGGCGGCAGCCGCTTCACCGGAGATCAATACGCCATCACCCGCGACCTCGGCCGGCGTGGGAACCAGCTCCACCAGGGTCCCCGCCACCTCGTTGGCGACGAACACCCGCTCACCGTCCGGGTGCGCCCGCACCACGATCGGCTGCTCCCCCACTTCGATGGTCTGCACGACCGCCCTTGCCTCCAGGTCCACCACCGAGACCGTGCTGCCGCCGGCATTGTTCACCAGGGCGTGGCGGCCGTCGCCCGGCACGACCACCGAAAAGGGCCGGGGTCCGAGTTCCGGGACCCGGCCGGTGACCGCAAACGAAGCTGTATTCACGAACACCAGCTCGTCCGAGCCGCCGCACGCCACGACGTAGGTGACCTGATCGGGCGTGAGCGCGCCCCCCGGCGGGCCGGGGCACACTTCCACCGTGGCGTCGGTCTCCATGTTGAGCAGGTCGATCACGGAAACGGTGCCCGCATCCAGGTTGGGCACGAAGGCGTGCGACCCGTCCCACATCACGTCGGCCGGGTAGGGCCGATCGCCGGTCTCGTGAGACAGGACGGGCGCGCCGGACTCCGTGTCCACGACCCACAGCCGGTCCGCGAATTCGGTCGTGATCCAGGTCTCGCCCCTGACCTCGCCGGGCGAGAAAAGCGACGGACCCGAACCGACGCTCCACACCGCCCCCGGCACGACTGCCCCGTGAGGATCGAGTTTGATGAGCGTGGAGTCGCGGAACTGGCTGACCAGCCAGCCGTCGCCAACCCGCACGAGATCGAGAGGCGTGTCCCCCGCCTCCCAGCGCGCGACCACGGATCCGGCCGCGAGGTCCACCACCGCGATCTGCCCGTCCCCGCTCAGCGCCACGTACGCGGTGTCGCCGTCGCCGCTGAAGCGGATGCCGTGCGGGGCCGCGCCCACCTCGATCGCGGCGCCGACCCGATAGGGCTCCCGCGACCCGGTCACCGGGTCGGGTTCGCTGCACCCCGGCATCAGAGCACCCAGCGCCGTCAGGACCAGCGGGCTGCGAGCACGGTTCCAGGTCATGCGTGATCCCATGGCAAACTCCCGAGCTTGCGAAACAGGCGTTCAAAGTGTGGAGTATTGGGCCTGAGCGCACCCGACGACCCTCAACCCGGGCACCCTCCCATGTCATCGTCCCGCCACGACCTCCATCTGCACGAACAGCTTCTGCTCCTGGTGCTGCGCGACCGCAAGGGCACCGTGGACTATCGAGCCGGCTTCTACAATCTCGCCATGGGCGGAGCCGTTCTCGCCGAACTCGCGCTTGCCGGGGTCATCCGCATCGAGGAGAGCAAGAAGGCGTTCGTGGAAGCAAAGCCGGTTACCGGCCGTCCCCGGGACGAGATCATGGCCGAAGCGCTGGACAGGGTTCGCAATTCGAAGAAGCGTCGACGCGCATCTTCCTGGGTTTCGACCTTCGGCAACCTCAAGCGCCTCCGGCACCGCACCGCCCTCGGCCTCTGCCGCCGGGGCATCCTGCGCACGAAGGAATCGCAGATCCTGCTCGTCTTCAGGCGCAAACTCTATCCCACCATCGATCCGGGGCCCGAGCGCAGGCTCATCGCCGGCATGCGGGACGCCGTCATGGGCGATGGCGACATCGAAGCCGGATTGGGCGTCGTGCTCTCCCTGGCGCACGCCACCGGTTCGCTGAGGATCCATTTCGAGCGCAAGGAACTCAAGGAGCGCAAGGCGCGCCTGAAGGCCATCACCGCCGGAGAGCCCTTCACCGCGGGGGCCGGTCACCCCGCCATCGCCGCTCAGAAGGCGGTCAGGGCGGCAGTTGCAGCGTCCCAGGCGGCGGTGGCAGCCACTCAGGCCGCAGTCGTGGCCAGCATCGCCGCCTCCTCGTCCAGCTGACCGATCGTCCAAACGCCCGAGCGCATCGCCCATTCAGCCGCAGTCGGCCGGCACGCGGTGACGAGAGCCGACCTCACGCGGGCTGCAACGCTTTCAGGTCCCGGAACCGGATCAGGCGGCGTCGGTCCTCGTCCCAGAGCGCCAGGTTGATGAGCTTCAGCGTGTCCCGAACGCGGACCTCCCGCACCACGTGGAACTCCTCGTTCTCCTCGTGCGCCCGCTGGAGCTTGTAGTTGGGGATGCGCATGCTCATGTGGTGGACATGGTGGAAGCCGATGTTCGCCGACAGCCACCGCAGCGGGGCCGGTAGGACCAGGTACGAGCTTCCGTAGAGCGACG
>JAJDVR010000244.1 GCA_022826025.1 Gemmatimonadota bacterium
GGTGCAGCGGCCGGCCGGCCAGCGTCACCCGGCGCGCGGCGTAGTCGATGGCGAGGTCGCCCAGCACGTAGGGCTCCGCCGGCTCCGCGGCCGCCCTGCGCCGCAGCGCCGCGCGGATCCTCGCCTCGAGCTCCGTGGCCGAGAAGGGCTTGGCGACGTAGTCGGCGGCCCCCAGGTCGAAGGCCCGGGCGATCAACTCCTCCCGCCCTGAGGAGGAGAGGACTATGACCGGCACATCTTCTACCTCGTGTATCTCCTGCATCAAGTCGATACCGTCCATGCCCGGGAGCATCAGGTCCAGCAGCACGAGTGCGGGTTTTTCGTCCGCCACCAGCTGGAGCACGTCCTCCGGCTCCCCGGTCAGGATCGGGTCGTACCCCGACCTGGCGAGGGTGTCGCGGACGAAGCGCAGGTCGTTGGGGTCGTCGTCCACGGCCAGCACGCGCGGTCGCCGGGCTTCACCCTGCTGCTCCCGCCGCGTCGATAGTGCGGGGAGGCTGCCGGGCGCGCCGGCCCCCGCACCCTCGATCGAGGGCAGGGTGAAGGTGAAGCGCGCGCCCGTCCCCGGCCCGTCGCTCTCGGCCCAGATGCGGCCGCCGTGCGCCTCCACGATCCCCTTGCAGATGGCGAGGCCGAGGCCCGTGTCTTCTTCGCGCTGCCCGGACTGCCCCGTGGAGAACTTGCGGAAGAGGTGGGGCAGGCTCTCTGGAGGGATGCCGCGCCCCTCGTCGGTCACCGAGACCGCCACGTGCACGCCGTCGCGAACGGCGCTCACCCTGATGACGGACGAATGGGGGGAGTTGCGCGCGGCGTTGGACAGGAGGTTGCCCAGCACCTGGACGATGCGCCGCCGGTCCGCCATCACCAGGGGCAGGTCCGGCTCGATGTCGATGGCGAGGGTGTTCTTGCCCCCTCCGTTGGTGAAGCCGCTCCTCGCCCGGTCCAGCAGGACGGCCACTTCGGCGGGTTCGATACCGACCGCCAGCGCGCCTGCCTCGATGCGGGCAACGTCCAGCAGGTCGGCGACGAGGGCGTTCATGTGGTCGGCCTGGTCCTCGATGATGCGGACGAACTGACGGACCACGGCGGGGTCGAGCTCCGTGCCCGCGTCCAGGATCGTGCTGGCGGACCCCTTGATCGAGGTCAGGGGAGTCCTCAATTCGTGGCTCACCATCGCCAGGAACTCGGCCCGCAGCCGTTCCTGCTCCTCGACGTCGGCCATATCCTGCAAGGTGATCACCATGGACTCGAGGACGCCCTCCTCGGAGAGGATGGGGGTGGCGTTGAGCAGGGCCGTCACGCTGCGTCCGTCGGCGACCGAGAGGACGATCTCCTCGGCGCGCACGGTTTCCGCGGCCCCGAGCAGTTCTTCCATGGGGAGATCCCCCAGGTCGATCTCCTCCCCGCCGCCCCGACTGAGGATCAACTCTCCCAACAGCTGCTCCGGCGACTGGCCGGGATTGCGCAGGCTGTCCACGAGTCTGCGCGCCTCCCGGTTGAAGGACATGGGCGCTCCCGTGGGGGCGTCGAAGACCACCACACCCACGGGGGAGGTATCGATGAGGGTCTCCAGATCGGCCCTGGCCCGCCGCTCCTCCCGGTGCCTGCGGGCGTTGGCGATGGCCATCGCCGCCTGGGAAGCGAACAGCGCCAGCGTCTCCTCGTCCTCCCGCGAGAACTCGCGGGCGCCGGCCTCGTGGCCCAGGTAGATGGTGCCGACGCCAACCCCCTGGTGGCGGATCGGGGCGACCAGCAGGGAGCTGACCGGCACCGAGGGCAGGAAGCCGGGCATCCCCAGCGCGCTCAGGTGGCTCTCGATGTCCGGCACCCGGAGGGGCTCCTCGAGCCCGCTGAGGTACTCGAAGAACCCCAGTCCCTCCGGCATCTCCCACAGCCCCTGGTGCTCCTCGCCGGTGAGACCGGAGACGATGAAGTCCGATAACTGTCCGGCTGCGTCCAGCACCGTGATCGCGCCGTAGCGTGAGGCCGTCAGCGTGCGGGCGCTGTCCACCTCCTGCAGCACCGTATCGAAGTCCAGGCTGTCGTTGATGCGGAGCCCAACCTCGCTCAGGCGGGCAAGCCGCTCACGCAGCTCCGAAATCTCCCGGTCTCGCTCGTCCAGTCCGCTCAACTCGTCGCCTCCAGGACTCGGAATCAACGGAGCACTCGTGCGCTCATTGTGGCATGCCCCGATTGGCCGGTCGTTACAAATCATCATAGAATATCGCCGATAAGTCACGCTTCGGTAATGTTCCCGCTGGCATAATCCCCGGAGTGCTCCCGCATGGAGGTGTCTGGCATGGACCGTATACTTAGCCCGCTCAAGTGCAGCTTCCAAACCGCTCTCACCTCCCCCGCCTGAGCGACGCTCCCATCTCCACACGTGGCGCACGACACACTCGGGGGGCTGCGCCGTTCCTGTTCCGGCGGACGCCCCTCGCGAACGGCGCAGGAGCAGCGTTCCTGCGCCGGGGTGGGTGCGAAGAGACCCGGTCGTGCAGGGGCCGGGCCCACCGGCGCCGCGGGTCTGCGACAAAGGCGAACGCCCCATCCTGCCTGCAACGGCGGAGGAAGTAACTGTCGGCTGTGAGGGATCGGCAACACTACGACGTAGCCGTCGTCGGCGCCGGCGCGGTCGGCAGCGTATGCGCGCTGGCCCATGCCCAGCAGGGCGCGCGGGTGGCGCTGTTCGAAGCAACCCCGGAGCGGCCCAGCAGGCTGGCGGGAGAGTGGCTGCATCCACCCAGCCTGAGGATGCTGCGGCAGGTCGGGGTCGGGTTCGATGTCCCGGCGCAAGCCGCGATGACCCATGGATTCATGGTGTTCCCGGAGGATGGCTCGGAGCCGATAACGCTTCCCTACCCGGATGGGACAAGCGGGATTGCCTGCGAGCATGAGTCCCTGGTCTTGCGGGTGCGCGAGGCAGCGCTGGACGAGCCCAACATCGACTTCGTACCGGCGCGCGTGCACGAGGTCCATGACGGTCGGGTCACCTTCGCACGGAACGGGGCCGAGGCATCCGCGACCGCCGATCGCATAGTGGGAGCCGATGGACGGCGGTCGGTCGTGCGGCGGTCGCTGGGACTGACGACGAAGCCGCTCGCCTGTTCGCGCATGCTTGGGTTCGTGCTGGAGGGGGTGCCGCTGCCCCTGGAGGGCTACGGGAGTATCACCTGTGGCGGACCCGGCCCCGTGTTCATCTACCGGCTCAACAAGGACAGCATCCGCATCAATGTCGATATCCCGTTGCGGTTCCCGCCGCGCAACACGGCCGACCTGCTGTTGAGCGCCTATGCCCCGCTGCTTCCGGAAGCGTTCAGGCCACAGTTCCGGGAACTGGTGCAGGAGCGGCGCTTCCACTCGACCGCGAACACGCTGAGCCCGCGCATCTCCTACGGGACACCGGGCCGCGTGCTGATCGGCGATGCGGCCGGGCACTACCACCCCATGACGGCGGCGGGATTCACCCTGGGCTTCGGCGATGCCCTGGCGGTGGCCGGGAGCCGGAACTTCCGGGACTTCGCCAGGAGGCGCTTCAAGGAAATCCGGGCGCCCGAAATGCTGGCCCTGGCCTTCTACGAGGTCATGGTCGATCAGCGCGCCGAGGCCGCCAGGCTGAGACACTCCGTCTACCGGATGTGGCGGCGGAACGGCGGGAAGGCCGCGCAGAGCATGCGCTTGCTCAGCCTGGAGGATACCTCGGAGTTCAGCCTGGGCTTCGTGGGGGCCACGACGGTGGCCCAGGCCGTCGCGGCGACGATTCCCCGATCCCTGCGCCCCGCCGAGTGGGCTCGGGCGGGCCGCATCGTCGCCTCGCTCGCGGCTCGCATCGGGTGGTTCGTGCTGGGCGTCTGGCAACTGCGCCGGGCGAGGCCGCACGGGGAAGCGAAGAAGCAGAGATTCCTCGACTTCGTGGCGCGCGCGCTTCCAGCCTCCATGCGGTCGAACAGCGCTGGGGAAGGCCGGGCGGCCGGGAAGACGTCGTGAGCCCCGATGCCGGCTCGGCCTTGCGGATGGCGACCGAGCGCCTGCTGCACCTGCAGGGTGAGGACGGCGGCTTCGAGGGAGAGGTCGTCTGGTGCCCCATGCTCTCCGCCCAGTACGTGCTGCTGCACCACGTTCTCGGACGGCCGCTTGAGCCCGACCGCCGTCGCGGCGTGCTGCGCTACTTCGAACGGAGCCGCCTGAGCGGGGGCCTGTGGAGTCTCCACGAGCACGAACCGCCCAACCTGTTCGTCACCACCCTGGTCTACGTCGCGGCCAGGCTGCTCGGAGTCGAGCGAGGGGATCCGCTGATCGAACCGGCGCGACGATTCCTGCAGGACGAGGGAGTCCTGGGGATACCCACCTGGGGCAAGTTCTGGCTGGCGCTGCTGAATCTCTACGACTGGCGGGGCCTCAACGCCATCCTTCCGGAGGTGTGGGGCCTGCCGCGCTGGGTGCCCCTGCATCCCTCGAACTGGTACTGCCATACACGGCTCATCTACATGGGGATGGCGGTCATCTACGCGCAGCGCTTCCAGGCGCCCGTGACCCCCGTGATCGCCGCCATCCGGGAAGAGCTGTTCCCCGATGGATTCGCCACCGCCGACTTTGCCGCCAGCCGCAATCGCCTGCGAGAGGCGGACCTGTACGCCAGGCCCAGCGTCTGGCTCAAGGCCGGATTTGGACTCGCGCGGCTCCTCGACCGCTTTCACAGCAAGCGCCTGCGCGGCCGCTGCCTGGACGCGATGATCGGCGGCATCAAGTGGGAGCTCCGGACCACGGCCTACACCTGCATCTCGCCGGTCAGCGGCATGCTGAACATCCTCGCCCTGTGGCTGCACGACCCCGAGGACGCCGACGGCCGCCGCGCCCTCGAGGAGCTCGACCAGTGGATCTGGGAAGACGCCGAGGGAGGGCTGCGCGTCTCGGGGGCGAGAAGCGCCTCCTGGGATACGGCCTTCGCCTTGCAGGCGCTTTCGACGACACCCGGGCTCGACGGGGTACCGCACGCGCTGCAACGGGGAGCGACCTACCTGCGTGGCCAGCAGATCAGGGTCAGCTTCGAGGGCTATCGCGAGGCGTACCGGAACGACCCTCAAGGCGGCTGGTGCTTCGCCGCGGGCTGGCACGGCTGGCCCGTCACGGACTGCACGGCGGAAGCGGTCCTCGCGCTCCTTGCCGCCGATGGCGACGCGGCGGACGTGACGGCACTGGGCGAGGCGGTTCGGTTCATGCTGCGGGGACAGAATCGGGATGGCGGCTTCGGCACCTACGAACCGCAGCGCTCCCTGGTTGGCCTCGAGTGGCTCAATCCCGCCGAGATGTTCGGCGACTCAATGACCGAGCACTCCTGCGTGGAGTGCACCGCCTCCTGCCTCGCTGCCCTGGCGGCTTGCCGGGAGCGGTTCCCCGAGCTCATCGGGAGGGTGGAGACGCGGGCTATCTCGCGCGCCGCCGAGTGGCTGCGCGGCGCCCAGGAGCGCGACGGATCCTGGCGTGGAGTGT
>JAJDVR010000018.1 GCA_022826025.1 Gemmatimonadota bacterium
ATGTCGACGGCAACCTGCTGCGCAGCTTCGGCGCGGGGATGTTCGAGTGGCCGCACGGCATTCACGTCGACCCCGACGGCAACCTCTGGGTCACCGACGCGCGCGGGGGCGAGGGGCGCGGCCACCAGATCCACAAGTTCACCCCCGAGGGCGAGCTGCTCATGAGCCTGGGCCAGGCCGGGGTGGCCGGCAGCGGACCCGACACCTTCGACCAGCCCTCCGACGTCCTGGTGGCGCCCAGCGGCGACATCTTCGTGGCCGACGGCCACGGCGCGGGCGGCAACAACCGCATCGTCAAGTTCAACAGCGCAGGCGACTTCATCATGGAGTGGGGCCGCACCGGCTCCGAGAACGGCGAGTTCCGCGATCCCCACGCGCTGGCGATGGATTCACGCGGCCGGCTCTTCGTCGGCGACCGCAAGAACAACCGCCTGCAGGTCTTCGACCAGGACGGCAACCACCTGGACACCTGGACCCAGTTCGGCCGGCCCAGCGGGCTCTTCGTCGACGCCAACGACGTCCTCTACTCGGCCGACTCCGAGTCCTCCACCGGCGGCGGCATCCCCAACGCCGGCTGGGTGCGCGGCATCCGCATCGGCAGCGTGGTGGACGGGCTGGTGACCTCCTTCATCCCCGACCCCGACTGGCACGTGACCGTGCGGGGCACCACCGGGGCCGAGGGGGTGGCGGCCGACGCCTTCGGCAACGTTTACGGGGCGGAGGTGGGGCCGCGCATGCTGCGCAAGTACATGCGGGTGCGGTAGGCCGGACCGGATCTGATTGGCTTCTGGCTAAGGAGACCCTCATGCGTAATGCGAAGAAAACCGGTCGGCTGCGATTCTGGCTGGCGTGGATCATCCCCATTGTGATTGTGTGGATCGTCCTCAGCATCAGGATCGAGTTCTGACTCGTTGCCCGGTGCCCCAGCCCCTCGAGGCCGTCGATCTCCTCGAGCGTGATTCGGGGCGTTCATGGTTGGGGTTTGATCGAATAGCCACGAGAGTCTGCGGGGCCGTAGACAAACCACGGCAGGAAGTCACATAAGTCCAATATAGACTGCACGATCTGCGTTTCTCACCCTTGCA
This sequence comes from Gemmatimonadota bacterium, assembly GCA_022826025.1. Taxonomy (GTDB): domain Bacteria; phylum Gemmatimonadota; class Gemmatimonadetes; order Longimicrobiales; family Gaopeijiaceae; genus BD2-11. Next base: position 1,086 of record JAJDVR010000018.1, read on the forward strand.
GCCGCATCTGCTCCCGCCGTGCTGGTATGACTCGTCGGAAATCACGCGTCTGGCTGGTGGGCTCCTGTACCGCCCTGCTCGCCGTCTGCTCGGACGACCCGGCGCCGACCGCCCCGCCGCCGCCTCCCGAGCAGGCCAATGCGGGCGACCGGGCCGCGCTCATCGCTTTCTACAACGCCACGGGCGGCGCGACGCGCTGGCGTGAGGCGAAGAACTGGAACACCGCCGAGAGCATCGACAAATGGCACGGGGTCTTGACCAACCTGGAAGGCTTCGTGACCGAGCTGTCGCTTCCGGGCAACAATCTCTCGGGAACGCTCCCACCCGAGCTCGGAGATCTGACACACCTCAGATGGCTGGTTCTGGACGGCAACGAACTGACGGGGGCGATTCCGGCTGAACTCGGAAATCTGGCACAGCTGAGAACGCTGGTTCTCGACAACAACGAGCTGACCGGTCAGATCCCGCCGGCGTTGGCGGAGTTGAGCCAGTTGACGACCCTCAATCTAACGGGCAACAGCCTCAACGGTCCGATCCCACCACAACTCGGGGCACTGCCGCGCCTCGACTCCCTGCAGCTCGGCAACAACGAGCTGACCGGCCCGATTCCGGCCGAGCTGGGCGACCTGACTTCTCTGCAGTGGCTCCGGCTGTCGTTTAATGGGCTGTCTGGTGCCGTGCCGCCGGTACTTGGCAAGCTGAGGAATCTGACGTACCTGAGCGTCAGCAGCAACGAGCTGACCGGCCCGATTCCGCCGGAACTGGCGGGTCTGAGCGCGATTCAACTCCTGTCGGTTTCGCGCAACAACCTGACGGGTGCGATTCCACCCGAGTTGGGCGACCTGACCACCCTGCAGCAGTTGTATCTCTACAACAACGAACTCACCGGCAAAATCCCGGGGGCACTGGGAGACCTGTCGGAACTGGAGTTGCTCTGGATTCACGAAAACGGGCTTTCCGGTCCATTGCCCGAGGAGTTCGGCAACCTCGCAGCGCTTCGGGAGCTGCGCGCTGCGGGCAACGGGCTGAGCGGCGGGTTGCCCCGTGGTCTCGGGCAACTGGAGGCCTTGACCCGAATCGAGCTTGACGGAAACCCTGACCTGGCCGGCCTGCTACCGCGGAGCATGCTGGATCTGAGGTTCCTGCAGGAGTTGTCGTACGGCGCGACCGGCCTGTGCGCTCAAATCGACAACGAGTTCCAGAAGTGGCTGCGGAGGATTCCGCGTGGCGACAGGGCGGATTGCGATGCCGCACAGGTCGAACGGCTTGCTCTCACCGGCCTCCACGAGATGACCGGCGGCCCGTCCTGGTCGAATCGGACGGCGTGTGGGACAGAGGCTCCCCTCGGCGACTGGCATGGCGTGTCCACCGAAGACGGACGTGTCGTGGAATTGGCGCTGCTCGGCAACGGCTTGTCCGGCCCGCTGCCGGCGGAGATCGCCAACCTCCCGAAGCTCACGGCACTGGACCTCACGGCAAACGAACTGTCCGGTGCGTTTCCGGGGACCATCGCCGGCTTGCAGGAGCTTGCCGAGTTGCGCGTGGGCCGGAACGCGGGGCTGGAGGGCGTGCTTCCCTTTGCTCTCCGGCGCCTGGAACGAGTCCGGGTGCTGCACTACGACGACACCGGCCTGTGCGCGTCTCCTTCGGCGAATTTTCAGGCATGGTACACCGCGATCGAGGAAACCGCGGGCGCCATCTGCGACAACTCGGAGGAAGTTGCGGTTTCCATGCCGATGGTCTATCTGACGCAGTCGGTCCAGAACCCGTCCGGGAGTGTACGCCTGGTGGCCGACCGGGACGCGCTGTTGAGGGCATTCGTCACATCCGAGCAACCGGGAGGGTTCTTCGAGCCGGAGGTCCTTGCCGTGTTCACGGGACCGGAGGGAGACGAGGTTCACCGCGTAGCGATGATCCGCCACGCCAACCAGTTTCCTACGGAGGCGGACGAGGGTGACCTGGAGCTGTCGTACAACGCCGTGATTCCCGGCGAGGTCATCGTCCCGGGGGTCAGGATGGTCGTCGAGGTGGACCCGGAGGGGACCGTGCCCTTCACTGCGGGAAGCGAGACCCGCGTCCCAAGTCAGGGCTCGGCTCCGCTGAATGTGGTGGTGGCGCCCCCAATGCAGCTCACGCTGGTTCCGGTCATCACCAGCGCGGAGCCCGACACGTCGGTTCTGAGGTGGGTGCGCGGCATCTCCGCCGACAGCCCCCAATTGGAGCTGCTCAAGCACGCGTTCCCGTTTGCCGAGTTCAGCGTCAGCGCGCGCGAGCCCTATTACACGTCGCTGAATCTCACCAGCATAGGCGGGCAGTCGGGGCTGTTCATAGAACTTGAGGCGGTGCGGGCGGCGGACGGTGGCACGGGTTACTACTACGGCGTCTCCAGCAACTTCGGGTCCGTCGCGGGTCGGGGACAGCTACCCGGCTGGGTGAGCATCGGCGTAAACAGCCGAACCACGCTGGCACACGAAATTGGACACAATCTCTCGCTCATGCACGCGCCATGCGGCGGTCCCGCAGGCGTCGATCCCGACTTCCCCTACCCGGACGGAAGCATCGGCGTGTGGGGATACGACTTCCGGACTGGATCAATGATGCCTCCCGACCGCAGCAAGGACATCATGACCTATTGCCGAACCTTGCCATGGCTCAGCGACTACTTTTTCCAGCAAGTGATCGATCATCGCGCGGGGTTGGCTGCGGATTCCGCGAACGCGGGGTCGGCTGCGGGCGTCGCGAACACGGAGTTGGCCGCGTCCAACCCGCCTTACGAAATGCTGGTGTTGGGGGGTGGGGTGGTTGACAGCGAACTGTGGATTGAGCCGGTGTTCTCGATACGCGCGACGAGCAAGCTCCCCGGGGCCCCGGGTCCCTACCGCATTCTGGGAACCGGCTCCGATGGCCGACCCCTGTTCTCGCTGGACTTCACGCCCACCGCCGATGGGCACGGCGGGAGGCACTTCTTCTTCACGGTGCCGATCCAGGCCGGTTGGGAGGACTCGCTCGCACGCATCACGCTCACGGGGCCGGAAGGCGTGGCCCACCTGGACCAGAACGACGAGCACCGAATCACCGTGATCACCGACCGCGGGACGGGGCGCATCCGCGCGATTCTGCGGGACTGGGAAGGGGCGCTGCCGGACGCGCTGAGTGAAGCGGCCGACCTGGACATGAGCATGACCCGCGGGCTAAAGGAGGCGGTGCGGCTGCGCAGGTGACGAGAGGCGGGATTCTTGCTCTGCATCCAATCATTCTGACCCTGACGTAACGTCAGGGTTGGATGTCCGATCGAAGCCCGCCCGGATTCACCTATCTCCTCCACACCCCCACCCCATTCTCGTAGACGATCTCCGTCCCGAAGGGCCGCGACAGCTCCGCCAGGTGCTCGATGATCCTGCGGCCCAGTTCCTCGGGGGCGATGCGCGGCGTCCCCCTCTGTGATCGGGGCGCCTTCCATCCCAGCTCGATCGGGTGGAAGACGATCTCCACCGCCTCGCTGTCCTCGAAGGTCACCACCGGTACCACGCTCTCGTACCAACGGGAGTCGGTCGGGAAGCCGGTCGTGGGGTTGCCGTCCTCGTCCACCTGGAAGCGGGTGTCATAGATCTCCGAAGCGAGCCGGTCCAGCGGGATGCCGTAGCGGTCGCGCTGGTCGGAGGGCATCGGGTCGATGGTCTCGTTCTGGAAGATGAAGTCTCCCAGCGAGTAGAAGATGGGCCGGCCGTTGTGGATCTCCACGCCGCGCAGCTGGTGGGGCCCGTGGATGATGAAGGTGGCGGCCCCGGCGTCGATGACCTGGCGCGCGAACTCGACCATCCAGTCGGGCGGCGTCATGAAGGCGTTGCCGGGCTCGTGCGAATGGCTGTTGGCCACCACATAGTCTCCCTGATCGGTGGCGTTGCGCACCTCGTGCAGCACCCGCTCACGGTCGACGTCGTTCAGCGTGACCACGGAGCGGTCCTCGTCGCCGGGATACACGGTGATCCCGAATGCCCGCACGGCCACCCCCTCGTCGTCGGCCACCTCGATTCCCTGGGCGCGCGCCACCTCCCGCAACGCCTCCATGGTCGCGGGCGATCCCTCGTGCCGGGTGTTCAGCCGGAGCGCGTTCAGCCCCGGGCGGCCCTGCACGGTAGGCCCGGCCCGTCCCGCGCGCGACATCGGCGTGTGGGTCGAGGCCATCCCGATCAGCGCTACGCGCCCCTTGGGCGTCTCCAGGTACCCCGGGCGGCTGGCCCATCCCAGGTTTTCGCCCGCGCCGGCGTGCACCAGCCCCCACTCGTCCATGAGCCGGCCGGTCAGGCGCATCCCCTCCACCCCGTAGTCGGTGGTGTGGTTGTTGGCCCGGTTGAAGAGGTCGAACCCCATGTCCACCAGGTCCTTCAGCGTCTCGGGCGACCCCACCTCGTAGTTGCCCCCGTTCTCGGCCGCCGGCCATCCGGTGAACTCCTCCAGGCGGAAGACCGACTGCTCCAGGTTCATGAAGGCGGCGTCGGCGCCCTGAATGACGTCGACCAGCTCCTGGAAGGCGGGATCTCCGGGATGATCGAACTGCATCACGCGGCGGTTCATGATCACGTCGCCCGCCCCCGCCAGCGTCCAGCGGGTTTCCGCGTCGATGGGCGAGCGGGTCTGGGCGTGTCCCGTCCGCGGGACGGCAAACAGCGGGACGGCAAACATCAGGGCGGTAGCGACGATCATCGCGAGGCTGCGCTGGGACTCGAGTTGGGCCGGGATCACGCGCATCGAAGTCCTCCGGAAGGAAGCTGAATCACTGGAAGCGTGCATCCCAAACTACGTCGACAACTTCCGCCACGCTCACGCGAGCGAAGTCGGGATGCGCCGGGTTGAGGATCACGTGCCAGCCCCAGGGCTGAGCGACGAAGGAGGGAACCCGGAGCGCGACGGACCGTCCCGATGCCACCCATTCCGCACCGATCCGCTGTGATGTGGCTCCGCTCCGCCAGTCGGGATGCTCCGCCTCGTCAACCGCAGGCACGGCGCAGTCCTCGGGGATCACGATACGAGAGGCGATCTGGCCGGAGGGCAGGTCTCCTGCCGGCGTGTGCGCGAGTTGCTCCAGCAGTGCTCCCTCGTATGCAAGGGACGCGTACACCACGCGAAGGCCCCGCGGATTCCAGCGCCCGCCCACCATGCCCGCACCGATCCCGTCCAGGGCCGGATAGCTCCGGGGATGGATTCTGTAGATGTCCAACCGTCAGGCCGGCAGACCGAAATGCAGCGAGTACAGAATGTGCTCGACCTGACGTGCTCCAACCGCGGAGAGGGCCCGGTCGATGGCGCGCGCGCCTGCGAGCATCGGATGCCGGCACGTAAGCCACTTCGCAGCCCACTCGTCGCTCCCCCCCACGTACACGGCCAGCGCCACGACCGAGGCCACTCGAAGCACGGTCTCTCCCTCGTCCTCCTTGAGCCTCTCTCTCCGCTGAAGAGTGGCCCGGGGAACAATGCCGTTCACGTACTCGGAAGCACGCCGAACGCCGAAACGCTTCAGCTCGGCCTGAAGCTGCCTGACCGCCTCGGCCGGGAGACCCTCTGCCACGGCCTCGCGAATCGCTTCCAGGCTCGAGCCGTCGCCGTAGACGGGGTGTGTCTCGCGCACCATGCGTCCGGCCATTTCCTTGAGGCTGAAGGAGTCACCGCAGTCGTCGTGTGGCGTTGGCATCGTCCCACCTGTTGGCTTGCGTGCCATGGCTCGCCCCCGCGACCGAAGAAAAGTGCATTTGCACATCTATTAAGATGGATATGAACCTATTCCCGGTTTCTTCCCTGTCAACGGCAGGACTCCGCACGGATGCCGTGTCCACGGTGCACTGCGGCGGCAATGTCGGATACGCCTGTGAGCCGTTCCTTGCGTGGCCACAACGCCCGGAGGAATGTTGGCGGATGGCGGTCTTTCGCCAAGCTTCGAGAATGAGGAGAGGAGGTACCATGAGAAGCATCGCAGTCATCGGTTCGGTCGTGTTCGTCGCGCTGCCCCTCCTCGCCTGCGCCGAGGCCGACGCCGGCTCCACAGCCTCCGCCGATGCCGCCACCACGGCGGGAGCCCCGGATGGCCCTCCCCTCTACTACCTCCTCAGCGGCCCCGCCAAGCGCTACTGCTCCGGCATCTGGGTGTCGGAGCGCGATCGCACCGAAGCGCTCTACGGCAGCGTGCTCCACACCGAGGAACAGGTTCACGATTACGAGAGCGGGAGCCTCGCCATCGACATCGACGAGAACCGGCGCATCGTCACCGTCTCGCAGAACGGCGTGTCGGCCCGCGCCCGACACTTCGGCGACCAGGGCTGCGTGATCCTCCCGCCCGACACCGACGGCGTCTTCTTTACGCCGAGGGAAGTCGTGAGCGCGCTCCCGGACGCCGAGACCACTCCCTGGCCGATGGGCGACATGCTCCCGGACGAGCCCCTCCCCGAAGGCGTGGACGCGGAGCTGCTCGACCAGGCCGTCGAGACCTTCTTCACCGAGGGCGACAACCGGGCCGCCTTCCTGGTCGTCCATCGCGGGCGCGTCCTGGCCGAGGACTACGGCCCCGGCATCCACAAGGACACGCAGCTCGAAAGCTGGTCGATGGCGAAGAGCATGACCGCCACCCTGATCGGCCGCCTCATCCAGATGGGCCATCTGGAGATCTGGCAGCCCGCGCCCGTGCCGGAGTGGCAGAACTCGCCCGGCGACCCGCGCGCCGAGATCCGCATCGCCGACCTTCTGCGCATGTCGAGCGGTCTCCGCTTCAGCAACAGCGGCGCCACCCCCGAGCAGATGGCGGCGTCGTTCGTTCCGGGGCAGGTGGACCACCGCATGGGCTACGTGGCGCCCATCGACGCCTTCCAGTTCTCCATCAGCCGCGATGCCGAGTTCCCGCCCAACACGGTAGGGCGCTACCGCAACTCCGACCCGTGGACGCTGGGGTACATCGTCCAGCGTACGGTGGAGAACGAGCTGGGCGAGGAGTACCTGAGCTGGCCGCAGCGCGCCCTCTACGACAAGATCGGCATCCGCCGCTTCATCATGGAGACCGACCCGTACGGCAACTTCCTGCTCACCGGCTACAACTTCGGCACCGCCCGCAACTGGGCGCGGTTCGGGATGCTCTACCTCAACCGCGGCATGTGGAACGGTGAACGGCTGCTCACCGAGGAGTTCGTGGACTTCGTGAGCTCTCCCGCGCCCGCCTGGCCGGAGCCCTACTACGGCGGCCTGTTCTGGCTCAACACCGCGGACGAGGAGGGCAAGGGAGGGCGCATCCCGCAGCTTCCGCCGGACGCCTACAATCCGTCTGGAGCCGGTCACCAGCGGACCTACATCATTCCCTCCCAGGATCTGGTGATTGTGGTGCAGAGCCACCGCTCCGCGGCTGCCCACGCCCCCGACCGCACCGACCGCGAGTACGAGGCGCTCGGCATGGTGGTGAAGGCAGTGGATCCGGAGTGGAGCTGGTAGGACGGAGGTTCCGGCCTGCTGAGATGCCCGATATCCAAGCGCGAGGAATGACGATGTCCATACACTCCGCTGTCCGGCTCCGGCCTGCCGCCTTTCTCCTGCTGTGCGGCCTTGCCGCCTGCGCCGACGGCGATTCGGGCACCCTCCTCGTCGTCCAGCGCGACAGCGCGGGCATCCAGATCGTCGAAGCAATGCGTCCGCTCTGGGGCGACTCCAGCCTCTGGAGCATCGATCCGGATCCGGTCGTGGACCTCACGCTCACCGGCAGCGGACCGGACCACGAGTTCTATCGGGCCGGAAGCATGAAGCAACGGCCCGACGGCTCCCTCGTGATCGCCAACAGGGGCTCGGAGGAAGTGCGGGTGTTCTCCGCGGCGGGCGAGTTCATGGGGTCGTTCGGTGGGGAGGGCGACGGTCCCGGCGAATTCAGGGGCCTGACGGTGATCGAGCCCGCCGGGGATACCCTGCTTGCCATGGATTCCGAGGGGCGCGTCGCTGTGGTCGCCCCCGACCTGGCGGTGGTCCGGACCTTCAACATCGCTCCCTTGACGCTCGACCTGCACTACGTGGGCGGTGGAGCGGTCCTGCCGGAGCCGCGGTCGCTGGTGTTGCCGCAGGCCGGTGTCTCCGGGCCGATTCGGCGCCCGTTGCCGCTCGAGCTGTTCGATCTGGAAGGAGAGGAAATCGACAGCATCGGCGAGATGCGGGGACCCGAGCTTTACATATCCGTGATGACCGTCCCGCCATTCTTCGGCAAGTCATCCCACGTCGCGGCGACGGGACGCCGCATCTTCAATGGTGCCAACGACGTGATGCAGGTCGAAGAGCTGGACATGTCCGGGAATCTCGTGCGCATCCTGCGCATTCCCGGCTATCCGCTCGACCTGAGCGGCGCCCAGGTCGCCGCGGAGCGGGATGCCCTGCTCGGTAGACTCCGGCCGGGCGCCTCCCCCTTTCGCCAGGCCTTCGAAGACGCTCCCGCCTCCGACACCCGGCCCGCCTTCACCGACATCCTCGTCGACCCTTCCGGTGCGGTCTGGCTGCAACTCCACCGCGGAGAGATCGAGCAGGACCTGCCGGAGGAATGGCTGGTGCTGGACGCCGACGGCACCTGGCTCGGGACGGTGGAGATACCGGACCGCTTCACGGTGTCGGACATCACCATGGACGCCGTCCTCGGCGACTGGGAGGACGAGCTCGACATCGAGCATCCGCAGGTGCTGCGGCTGACGCGCAACTGAGACATCCGAAACCCCCTGGAGCGGAAATGATCACGCCGACACGTTCGACCGCCGGTTCCCGGAGCGGCGCATTGCTCCTGCTGTGCGCGATCGCCGCATGCGGCGACGCAGACTCCGGCACCCCCCTCGTCGTCCAGCGCGACAGCGCGGGCATCATAATCGTCGAAGCAATGCGTCCGCTCTGGGGCGATTCCAGCCTCTGGCGCATCGACCCCGACCCGGTCGTCGACCTCACGCTAACCGGCAGCGGCCCATCCCACGAGTTCTTCCGGTCCGGCAGCATGAAGCAGCGTCCGGACGGCTCTCTCGTGATTGCCGATCGCAACTCGCGGGAAGTGCGGGTGTTTTCGGAGACCGGCGAGTTCCAGGGCGCTTTCGGCGGGAGAGGAGACGGTCCCGGAGAATTCACAAACCTGGGGAGGGTCGAGAACGCCGGTGACACCCTCCTCGCCTTCGGCCGCGGGCGCGTAGTCGTGGCCTCCCACGACCTGGCCGTGATCCGAACCTTCAACGTCGATCGCTTTGCGTATGACCTGCACCATCTTCGCGGCGGCGCGATCGTTCCGGAATTGCGGCCACCGATACTGCCTCAGCAAGGCGTGAGCGGACTGATCCGAAACCCGCAGCCTCTCGTCCTCCTCGATCTGGAGGGAACGCAGATCGACAGCATCGGCGAGACCCGCGGGAGCGAGAGCTACGTGCACGCGCGCGACGGTGAATTCGGGGGTGCCGAGCCCCTCTTCGCCAGGTCGGCTCACATCGAAACCCTTGAAGGGAGGCTCTTTCGGGGTTCCTCGGACATGATGCAGGTAGAGGAACTGGACAGGTCCGGGAGTCTTGTGCGCATCCTGCGAATTCCCGGCTATCCGCTGGAGCTGAGCGACGCCCTTGTCGCGGCCGAGCGGGCAGCCCGTTTCGAGGCGGTTCCGGAAGCCATGCCCGCGTTTCTCCGACAGATGGTCGAAGATTTTCCCACCCCGGCGACCCGGCCCGCCTATTCCGACTTGCTTGTCGACCCCTCGGGGGCGGTCTGGCTGCAACTCCACCGGGGAACGAGCGAACAGGACCAGCCCCAGGAATGGCTGGTGCTGGACGCTGATGGGACCTGGCTAGGGAACGTTGGTATCCCCGGTCGCTTCACCGTCTCGGATATCACCATGGAAACCGTCCTCGGCGTATGGCGCGATGAGCTGGACGTCGAACATCCGCAGGTGCTGCGACTGACGCGGAACTGAGCAGCCGAATATCCCCGGGAACGGGAAATGAGACTGGTGACACATCCGACTGACACTCTGGCGCGCGTTGCCGTTCTCCTGTTGTTCGGGTTGCCCTCGTTCGTAGTCGGTCAGGACTCTGGCTCCTCCCTTGTAGTCGAGCGCGACAGCGCCGGCATCCGGATCGTCGAGGCGTTGCGGCCGCTCTGGGGCGATTCCAGCCCCTGGAGCGTCGATCCGGAACCGGTCGTCGACCTCACTCTCTCCGGCAGCGGCCGACCCCACGAGTTCTTCCGCGCCCGGAGCATGAAGCAACGCCCGGACGGCTCTCTCATGATTGCCGACGGAAGCTCGCGGGAAGTGCGGGTGTTCTCCGCGACCGGCGAGTTTCTGGAGTCCTTCGGCGGACGGGGAGATGGTCCTGGGGAATTCAGAAACCTGCGGGCGATCGAGAACGCCGGCGACTCGCTGCTCGCTCTCGGCAACGGACGCGTCACGGTGGCCGCTCCCGACCTGGCGGTGGTTCGCACCTTCAGCCTCCCCCGCTTCACGAACGATCTTCACTACCTGGATGGCGGCGCGATCCTGACGGAGAGCTTTTCGCCGCGGCCGCAGGAAAATGCCCCCAACGAGGTGAATCGGCATGCGGAGCCGCTGATTCTCTTCGATCTGGATGGGGCGCGGATCGACAGCATCGGTGAGACGCGCGGGACCGAAAGCTATGCGTACGCCCGAGACGGAATGGTCGCGGGGGCTCCGCCCCTCTTCGGCAAGACATCTCACATCGCGATCCTGGGGCAGCGCGTCTTTCGGGGTTCGTCGGACGCGATGCAGGTGGAAGAGCTGGATATGTCCGGGAATCTCGTGCGCATCCTTCGCATTCCCGGCTATCCCCTGGACCTGAGCGGTGCCCAGGTGGCGGCTGAGCGCGATGCCCGCCTCGGGGGATTCCGGCCCGGATCGACATCGGTCTTCCGGATGGTGGCCGAAGACCTGCCTGACGCGACGACCCGACCCGCCTATGCCGAGATCCTTGTCGATCCCTCGGGGGCCGTCTGGCTCGAGCTCTTCCGGGGAGAGAGCGAGCAAGACCGGCCGCGGGAGTGGCTGGTGCTGGATGCCGACGGGACCTGGCTCGGGACCGTCGAGGTTCCGCGGCGCTTCACGGTCATGAATATCACGATGGAAACCGTGCTCGGCGTCCGGGAGGACGAACTGGACGTCGAGCATCCGCAGGTGCTGCGACTGACACGGAACTGATGTATCCCGATACCCACGGAAGAAAATGACAATGGCGACACGTTCGATTGCTGATCCCGGGCGGGTCGTCGTTCTCCTTCTGTGCGGCATCACCGCCTGCAGCGACGGGGATTCCGGCCCGCCCCTCGTCGTCCACCGGGACAGCGCCGGCATCGAGATCGTCGAGGCGATGCGGTCGCTCTGGGGCGATTCCAGCGGTTGGAGCATCGACCGGAATCCGATCCTCGACCTCACGCTCTCCGGCAGCGGCCCGCCGCACGAATTCTTCCGCGTCCGCGGGCTGCAGCAGCGGTCGGACGGCTCGCTCATGCTCGCGAATCGGGCGTCCCAGCAGATCCGCGCATATTCGCCCGAAGGGGAGTTCCTGGGCGCGCTGGGTGGGCCGGGGCAGGGCCCTGGCGAGTTCAGCAATCTTCAGCGGGTGAAGCTCGTGGCCGACACGGTGTTTGCCCTCGACTACGACGGACGGGTCACCGTCATCGGTCCCGACATGGAGCTGGTCCGGACCTTCGCGCTGCCGTCCAATGTCAACGACATCCATCTCCTGGGTGACGGTACGCTGCTCGGCGAATCCACCGTGCTGGCCGGATTGGACGAGGTCGCCAACCAGCTGGTACGCCCGCCGGTGGCACTGGTCCGGTTCGATCTCGAGGGCGTCCCGATCGACACCATTGGCGAGAGGCCGGGACGCGAGTCATACTGGTTCGCGTTCGAGGACAACTACGGAAGCGGACCAGCCCTGTTTGCCAAGGTCGCGCAAGTGGCCACGCTCGGACCACACGCCTTCTACGGATCCTCGGACCTCATGCAAGTGGAGGAATTGGATGCGGTGGGGGATATCGCCCGGATCCTCCGGATTCCCGGCTTTGCCCTTGACCTCACCGCCGCCCAGGTCGCAGCCGAACGGGAGGCGCTGCTGCCCGCGGATCTGCCCCCCGGAATGCCCATTCCCCCGCATATCCTTCGCGTGGTCGAGGCGCTGCCCGCGCCCGCGACCCGACCCGCCTACGCCAACATGCTTGTCGACCCGTCCGGCGCGTTCTGGCTGGAACTCCATCGCGGCGCAAGCGAGCGGGATCGGGCCCAGGAATGGCTCATTCTGGATGCCGACGGAACCTGGCTCGGCGCCATCGGAATGCCGGATGGCTTCAGCGTAACCGACATCACCATGGACGCCGTCCTCGGCGTCTGGCGCGACGAGTTGGACATCGAGCATCCCCAGGTGCTGCGCCTGACCCGGGACGGAGGCTGAGGCAGCCAAAACCCCGGCGAACCCGTTTCCGGGTCCACCGGGGTTCCGTTCCCGCCGGATTGAGCCGACGAGCCAATCCGTGAGCGGGTCAGCTCGCCGCGCTCATCAGAAGCTGACGCGGCAGCCCAATTACCGCGTCTCCCACAGCCAGTTGTAGTTCAGGCGGACGTAGTAGTAGCCGCCGTTGAAGCCGAAGGGCGTGCTTTCGGGATAGCGTGCTCCCACCCCCAGCGCATTCGGGCTCTCGTCCGGATAGGTGTTGAGCAGGTTCTGCACCCCGAACGTAACCGCCGCGCTCTCCGACAGATCCAGCGCCATCTCGGCGTCGACGATGAAGCGTCCCGGGTAGGTGTGCTCGTCGCCGATGTCGTACCAGCCGTCGTAGTACGTGCCCCGCAGGAGGCCGCGCATCCGGCCGAAGGAATGCACGCCGCTCAGTGAGGCGCGGAAGCTCGGCAGCGACTGCTCGAGCTGGAAGACGCGGTCGTCGTCCACGACCTCGGGATCACGCTCCGTGACCTCGGTGTCGGTGAAGTTGAAGAGGAAGTTGACGCTGGTGTTCCCGCCCATCGCCTCCGGCGAGTAGTTCAGCACGAAGTCCCAGCCCTGGGTGAGAGTCGAGAAGTCGTTGGTGAAGAAGCGGAACTCGGCCAGGTTGCTCGCGCTGGTGATGCCCTCGGACACCAGTTGGGAGACCTCGGCGTCGGTGAGCTTGAAGGTCCTGGTCTGAGCGAAGCGATCGTCGATCGCAATGCGGAAGTAGTCTCCCGTAAGCCTCAGAGAACCCGCTTCGTACACGAGGCCGGCCGCGACGCTGAACGAAGTCTCCGGTTCAAGCTGCCGTCCGCCCTTCAGTTGCGCCACGCGCGAAGTCGACGGAATCGTGCCCCGGTTGACCAGGTCGCCGATCTCGGAGTCGAAGACGGTCGACACGTTGAAGGTGTTCTGCTGTCCCGGCGTCGGCGCGCGGTAGCCGGTGCTCGCGCTCGCGCGCAGCGACATCTGTTCGGTAGCCGCGATGCGCGCGGACACCTTCCCGGTGGCCTGGCCTCCGAAGTCGGAGAAGTTCTCGTAGCGGCCGGCCAGGCCGATGTTCCAGTTGTCGGTGACCCCGTTGCCGAGATCGAGATCGGCATAGACGGCGGTGTTCCTGCGGCTCCAGTTGCCGGCCGCCAGCGGGCTGAACCCGGGGAAGCCGTTGGAGGATGAGCTGAAGCCCTGGGCGGCGTAGGGCCCGATCTTCCAGGACTCGTCCTGCCCCTGTCCGACCTCGAAGCGTTCCTCCCGGCGCTCGAAGCCGCCGGCGAGGTGCGTCCGGTCGTTCACCTCGTAGGCCAGATCCAGGTTGAAGTTGAGCTCTTCCTGGTTGTACAGGCCGGGGTCGAAGTTCGTGGGGGTCTGTGGTCCGAGCGCGGCGTTGACCGTGTTGTAGATGAAGAAGTCGACCTGGTTCTTGCCGAAGCTCGTGCTCGCGTCCCACGAGATGCCGCTGTCCGTGCGTCCCCTCAGCCCGCCCACGACGGAGGCGTCGAAGACGTTGCCGCCGAACTGGGGCGTGAAGCCCCCGGGAAACATCTCCTGGAAGGAGAAGCAGTTCGGGTCGTCGAAGACCTGACGTAGCGCCACGGGATCGGGGACGTTGTTGGTGACGTTGACCACCGGGCAGTTGGCGGAGCCGTCGAGGATGCCGTCCCTGGCGTCCAGCACGTCCCCGATCAGGAGCGTCTGGCCGCCGTCGCCGCTGAACACGCCGCCGCGGGTGTTGGGGTTGCGGAAGAAGAAGCCGCCGTCCACCTCCTTGGTCCCGACATTGCCGAAGGCGTAGGCCTGCTCGTCGTCGTCAAAGGTGTAGCCCGTGTTGACCCAGACCTTCAGGTCGTCCGTGACCCTGGGCGAACCCCAGATCTGCGCGGTGGGCGTGCGCACCGCCGTGTTCCCGGCCGCGATCAGCCCGGCGGCGTCGCCCCGCTGGATGGCGCGGTCGGTGGGGTCCTGGTTGCCGTACTCGACGGTGATGTTGGCGAAGCCGGACTCGCCAAGGGGGAGGCCGACGTTGCCGGCCACCGAGAGCGCATCTCCGTCGCCCTCGTAGAAGCTGCCCTGCTTGACCTCGACGCTGCCGCCGGAGCGGTCGTTCTTGAGAATGAAGTTGAGCACGCCGGCGATGGCGTCCGAACCGTATTGCGCCGCGGCGCCGTCGCGCAGCACCTCGACCTGGCGCAGGGCGAGGCCGGGGATGGACCCGATGTCCGGTCCCTGGGCCCCGTCCGAAAGCCCGGCGCCCAGCCACGTGATGACCGCGCCGCGGTGACGCCGCTTGCCGTTCAGCAGCACCAGGGTGTGGTCGGAGGCGAGACCGCGCAGGTTGGCCGGACGGGTGATCGTCGCGGCGTCGCTGATCGGCTGCATGTTGACGTTGTAGGACGGGACCACCGTGCGGAGCAGGAAGTCGATGTTGGTCTCGGCCTGGTTGGCGATCTCATTGACCGGGATCACGTCGACGGGCACCATCGATTCGGTGACTGTCCGGGGGCGCGTGCGGCTGCCGACCACCACCAGTTCGTCGAGTGTGAAGGTCACGATGTCGAGACCCAGCTCGACCGTGGTGGTCTGGCCGCTGGTGACCGAAACGTCCTCTGAGAGAAGTCCGTAGCCGATGAGCCTGACTTCGATGGTGTGGCTCCCGGCGGCCACATCGGCCATCGTGAAGCTGCCGTCGGGCCCGGTGAATGCTATGATGTCAAGCGCAGGGACTTCGACGCGTGCCCCGCCGAGTCCCGCCCCGCTGTCGTTGCTGCGTACTGTTCCTTCGATGGTTCCCTGTGCGAACGCCGCCGATGGCAGTGCCGTCAGCGCCAGTGCCAGGATTCCTCGTCTGATCATGCTGTTGATCTCCTGTGTGGGGATGGATGAATGGGACCCGCTTGAGGCGCCTTGCATCCCTCGCCGAGCCGCGGCATCCTCAGAATGGAACCCACAGTCCTTGTCGCAGGCGAGATGCGCGCGTGACGCGATACATGAAGCCTCTTCTTCCGATCGTGTCGGCGCTGGCCGTCACGGCCGCGGCGCGCCCTGGCCCGGTCGCTGGCCAGGACACGGATGCAAACGCTGTGCCCCCATACACCCACGAGCAGGCGGAGCTGGGCGCAGCCGTGTACCGGGACGCTTGCGCCGACTGTCACCTGGCCAACCTCCGCGGTGACTTCGAAGCCCCGGAGCTCGCCGGCCCGAGTTTCCGCAGGTTCTGGGGCGAGGTGCCTATCCGCGAGCTGCTCGAGAACATCCGCACCACCATGCCGGAGGGCGATCCCGAGTCCCTGAGCGATGAAGAGTACGAAGCCGTCGTGGCGTACATCATCAGGGAAAACGGAGGTGTGCTCGGAGGAATCTCGCTCGCGGAGGCCCCGGTCGCCGTTCCCGGGGCGTCCCAGCCAGAGGACGCCTCGTCCCCGCAAGAGGGCTCCCGGCCCGCAGTCGTCCCTCCCACCCCGGGCCGCCCCGGCACCGGCCACTCGCCGCATGCGCTCACCGGACCGCCACCGGGCGGCGTGGGCGACATCACCGAAACCCCGACCGGCACCACCCGCACCTGGCGCCCCGCCCGGCCCGCCCCTGCCCGGGACGCCGACCTGGCCGACCCCCCCGCGGCCGACTGGCTGCACTGGCGCGGCAACCCGGGTTCGTGGGGGTACAGCCCGCTCGACCAGGTCGACGCCTCGAACGTCCATCGCCTGCAGCTCGCCTGGTCGTGGGGGATGGAGGACGGGCGCAGCCAGCAGGCGCCCCTTGTGCGCGACGGGGTTCTCTTCCTCAGCAATCCGGGCAACGTGGTGCAGGCGCTGGACGCAGCCGACGGCACCCCGCTGTGGGAGTACCGCCGGCGCTTCGAGGGCGGCCCGCGCGGACAGCTCCGCACCCTCGCCATATGGGAGGACATGGTCTACGTGGCCACAGCCGACGCCCACATGGTCGCGCTCGACGCCGCCACCGGGACCGTCCGCTGGGAGACCCGCATCGCCGACCCCGAAAAAGGCTACTCGAACAGCACCGGCCCCATCGTCGCCGACGGCAGGGTCATCAACGGGATCAACGGTTGCGGCCGCTTCTACGAGGAGAGCTGCTTCATCACCGCCCACGACGCCCGCACCGGCCGCGAACTGTGGCGCACCCACACCGTGGCCCGGCCCGGTGAGCCCGGCGGCGACACGTGGGGCGATCTGCCCTTCGGGTTGCGCGGCGGCGCCGACGTCTGGATGACGGGCAGTTGGGATCCGGAACTCGGACTGGTCTACTTCGGCACCGCCCAGGCGAAGCCCTGGGTGGCCGCGAGCCGTGGCCTCACCACCGCCGACTCCACCGCCTACGCCAACTCCACCCTCGCCCTCCGCGTCGAGGACGGCAGCATCGCCTGGTACTACATTCACGTCCCCGGCGAGTCACTTGACATGGACGAGGCGCTCGAGCGCGTGCTGCTGGACGTGAATGGCGAACCCACAGTGATCTCAATCGGCAAGCATGGCATCCTCTGGAAACTGGACCGGCGCGACGGCGCGTTCCTGGGCCTCACGGAGACCATCTATCAGAATATATTGGATGTCGACTATGAAACGGGCGCCGTCAAATATAGAGATGATATTGCCAACGCCAAAGTCGCCGAGTGGCTCTCGGTCTGTCCCTCGACCGCCGGCGGCCACAACTGGCCCGCGAGCGGATACGACCCGCAGTCCGGCCTCCTGGTCACCCCGCTGAGCCAGAGCTGCATGGAGATCGCGGGGCGGGAGACGGTGCTGGAGCCCGGTTCCGGGGGCAATCAGGGCGACCGCGCCTGGATGGAGATGCCCGGCACCGACGGCAACTTCGGCAAGCTGGCCGCCTACGACGTGGCCACCCTCGACGAGGTGTGGAGCGTCGAGCAGCGCTCGCCCTTCCTGACCGCGGCGCTGACCACCGCGGGCGGTCTTGTTTTCGTCGGCGACTTCGACCGCTGGATCCGCGCCTACGACGTGCGTAGCGGCGAGGTGCTGTGGCGGAGCCGGCTGGCCACTTCGGTGATGGGCTACCCGATTTCCTACGAAGTCGACGGCGTGCAGTACGTCGCGGTGGCGACGGCGCGCGGCGGAGGCAGTCCCTGGCGCATCCCCACCTTCCTCACGCCGGAGCTGGTGAGCCCCGAGGGCCACAACGCCCTCTACGTCTTCAAGCTGAGCGAGCCCTGAGGAGATGCTGCGCGAGAACGGATCAGTGCGGAACCGCGTCGCAAGGGGCGCGAGTGGTCGTGCGCTCGCTCTTGCGGCAGTGTGCCTTGCGATCGCCGCAGCTCCGGCACTACCCCTCGCAGCCCAGCTGCCGCGCGCATCCCAGCAGAGGGTCGCCGAGCCGGGCGAGACCCAGTTCAACCTCGACTTCCTGCGTCCCTCGGGTGGGCCGGTGATCCCCGTCTTCGAGGGCTGGTACCCGATGCCGGACGGCTCC
>JAJDVR010000202.1 GCA_022826025.1 Gemmatimonadota bacterium
ATGACGCCGTCGCTCAGGTCCGTGGGTGCGGGAGGAGGGGCAGCGAATACCGGCGTCGGCCAATGGAGCAGCACCGGGCTTCCGACAGCCGTGTTGCTCCGCTCCCACCACGTCAGACGCCCTCCATAGTCCTCAGCACGCGCGCACCGTACCACGTCCGCATCGTGTTGTATATATTTGGACCGAACCAAAGCTGAACCAAAATCGGGAAAAGGCCCAGATTTGAATCGGGTTGGACCAGACCTGTACCTGGATCGAATCCGAACCGAACCAGTACCGGACCCGGCCCCGACCTGCGCGCGTGGCCAGGCTCGCTCGGTGGGTCACGATGGGATGGGCCGCGGGCCGGATCACGCCGGATGCCGCCGAGGAGTGTTTCACCGGGAAGGTCTGGTCCCTCGTACCCGAGTCCGCCTCGTGCGCGGCGGCGGATGCGTCGATCGACGGGGCTCTGCGCCCGCGCCCCGGCGGCGAGGCCTCCCAGCGCGATGAGGCCGTCACGACTCACCTCGGAACCTCCTTCCTCCGCCGTTCGACTCCCTGAGGGCTCCATTGTGGGGTCTCGACTTCACGAATGCAAGCGTTTACAGTAAACGCTTGCAGCAAGCGCTTTCATCCGTGAGGCAGGTGCGCGATGGCGATTCCGGTTTGTCCGCGTCGGTCGTGGCTGTCAAGATCGCAAGGCGGCCAGGCGGCCGCCGGGCCGCGGAATTTGACGGTGCCGCGCGGGTCTTGCCGGTCGCTTGTGGATGGCGCAAGGCCGAGACCCCGCAGGGCGAGCCCGGAACCGAAAACGGCTACCCCGAGGTCACGACGCCTCGCTCCGGAAGCCCTGCCCACGAGACGAGGGCCGATAGCGGATGAAAAAGCGCGCCAAGCTCGAAGATGTGGCGAGCGTTGCCGGAGTGTCCACCGCGACGGTCTCGCGGGCCCTCAACAACCCCCAACTGGTTCGCGAGGCCACCCGCCGGCGAGTGGAGGCGGCAGTGGCGCAGCTCGACTACACGCCGCATTTCGGCGGTCGGGTGCTCGCGTCGAACCGGACCGATACGGTCGGCGCGGTCATTCCCACCATGGAGAACGCGATCTTCGCCCGCGGCCTTCAGGCGCTGCAGGAAACGCTGGACGAAGCGGGAGTCGGGATGGTCATCGCTACCACCGACTACGATCCGGCGCGCGAAGCGGCGCAAATCCGGCTCCTGCTCAATCGTGGGGTGGACGGGCTGATGCTGGTCGGCGAGTCCTGCGATCCGGCCGTTTACCGGATGCTGGAGCGGCGCGGCGTGCCGTTCGTGCTCGTCTGGTGGTGGCGCATGGACTGTCCTTGGCCCTGCATCGGTTTCGACAACCGCGCTGCGGCGCGAGCGATGGCGGAGAGGGTGCTGGACCTGGGGCACAGGCGCATCGCCATGATCGGCGGAATCGCCCACGACAACGACCGGGCGACGGCGCGGATTCGGGGCGTGCGGGATGCGCTGGCGAGTCGCGGTCTCCAGCTCGGTCCGGGCAAGCTGGTCGAGGTTCCCTACACTCTCGATGCGGGGGCGGAAGCGGCACGGCGGTTCATGTCCGCGGCGCGCCCGCCAACCGCCATCGTCTGCGGGAACGACGTGCTCGCGGCCGGTGCCCTGATCGGCTGCCGGTCGATGGGTCTCGAGGTGCCCGCCGATGTTTCGGTGACCGGTTTCGACGATATCGATCTTGCCACCGTGCTCGAGCCGGCCCTCACTACCGTGCACGTTCCCCATGTGCGCATGGGGCGGGCGGCGGGGTCGGCGCTGCTGCGGGCCTTGGCCGGGGAGGAGAAGGTCACCAGTGCCGTCTTCGAAACGACACTGGTGGAACGGGGCACGCTTGCGGCAGTCGGATGACCCGGCCGCCAGCCGGGATTCCCGCCCGGAAATTGCACCGGCTTTCGTCTATCCGCCGAGCCACGGCAGCCAGACTGCGAGGCCCGGAAACGCCACGATCAGCACGGTCAGCAGCAGGGCGCAGCCCATGAAGGGGAGCGCGGCGACGCAGATCTCGCCGAAGCGGGTGCCGGGCGGCGCGACCCCCTGCATCACGAACAGGAGCAGGCCGAACGGCGGGGTCGTGAAGCTGATCTCCATCGCGAGCAAGGCTGGGCGGCAATCCTCGGAATCCGGCCGGATCATGCTCCCGGTACGTCTCGCGGAGGCCGACCCCGAAGTGGGGCCCTTGGGATAGACTGCCGTCCATGATACGGCGCTTCCAAGCCCTGAACTTTCGATGCCTGCGCTACGTGGACGTCGCGCTCGACCGATTTCATGTGCTCGTGGGCCCCAATGCCAGCGGCAAGACCACGATGTTCGATGGCCTGGACTTCCTGGGCGACCTCATGCGTGACGGGCTTGATGCCGCCGTCGATTGGAGGACCAGGAACTTCCAGGATCTCGTCTGGAATCGGCCGCGTACCCATGCTCGATTCGAGCTTGCCGTGGAGTTTGACGTACCGGAAGAAATTCGCGAACAGCTCCCTGCCAGCAAGAATTTCGAGGCCTTCCGTTATGAGATTGCGATAAGTCGAAACGGCGAAGGTCCATGCATAGAGTCCGAGCGGGGCATTCTGATCTCGCAAGGAAGACGCGCACGCGAGGCCGCTGACTGTACGCAGAAGTCCCTCTTTCCGGATCCGCCTCCGCCTCCGGATACATTCCTGACTCGGGGCGGGCGTCGCGGAGCGCGCACGATACTGAGCAAGTCGAGTGAGGGTCGGGATACATTCAACGTCGAGACGGACGAGAAATCCGGAAAAGGGTGGGTGACCAACATTTCGTTTGGTTCCAGGCGCTCGACGCTGGGCAACCTTCTCGAGTCCCCCGAGCGGTTCCCCATGGCTACCTACGTAAAGCAGGCGTTGGAAAGTCGGATCCGATATGCATTTCTTGACAGTCCGGTGATGCGAGAACCGAGCCCCCCCAGCAGGCGGAACGCCGGTCTTGGTGAAGACGGTTCGGGTCTTCCTTGGTCCGTCCTGAAGCTCAGGGAGGAACACGAGGCAGACTACCTTGAATGGTTGGCGCACGTGCAGACGACGCTACCAGACCTGGAAGGTATTCGTGTCGTGGAGCGGCCGGAGGATCTTCACGCGTACCTCATGCTTCGTTACAGGACGGGCGTCGAAGTCCCCTCCTGGACCGCATCGGACGGAACTCTGCGATTTCTCGCCCTGACTCTGCTTCCATACCTTCCTGATTCCGGCGAAGTTCATGTTCTGGAAGAACCGGAGAACGGGATTCATCCACTCGCGACGGATGCCGTCTACGACTCTCTCTCATCGGTCTACCGTGCGCAGGTTCTCCTGGCTACTCATTCTCCGGTGTTTCTCCGGCTTGCGAAACCGGAAGAGGTTCTTTGCTTCGCCAAGAACGACGAAGGAGCAACCGATATCGTCCGTGGAAACGATCACCCGCTACTGCGCGGGTGGCAGGGAGCATTCGACATGGACCTGCTGTTCGCCACGGGTGTGATCGGGTGAATCACCGTCACAAGGACGTGCGGCTCTTCGTACTGGTAGCAGACCAGGACATGGAGCAGGCGATAAGGGGTCTCCTCGGACGGCCCGAGTTTCTGGAAATTGGGCCTGTGAGCTTCGAAGTCGGTAGGCATCCCCGGCGTGACAGTGGGTGTCGAACCGGTGCGGTGGAGTACCTGCGTCCGTTTCTCAACAGCTATAGCCACGCGATCGTGGTTTTCGATCTGGACGGAAGCGGAAGCCACAGGTCACGAATAGATACACAGTGCGAACTGGAGATCGAGCTGGGGCGGAACGGATGGGAGAATCGCGCCAAGGTCATAGTGATTGAACCGGAGCTCGAAGCTTGGGTCTGGGCGGCTTCGGACAAGGTGCCTGAAGTCCTCGGGTGGGAGACCAGGTATGGCGAAGTCAGGCGTTGGCTCCGCAATCAGGGGCTCTGGCCCTTGGAGCAGGACAAGCCGCCGGATCCGAAGGAAGCGATGGAACGCGTAATGCGCACGGCCCGTTCCAGGAAGTCTCCGCGCAAGTTCTTCGAACTTGCGAGCGTGATTGACGTGGCAGGGTGTCAAGACCCGGCCTTCGGCGAATTTCTTGGGACTCTGCAGGAGTGGTTCCCTCCACATCCCCGTCAGTGAGGAGCAACGCGCGGGCCTCGAACCTTGATGCATCCGCGCTCCTCCTTGCCACCGTCGCGAATGCCCTCTTCATCATCGCCGCCGCTTGTCGGGACAGCCACGATCGAAAAACTACCCGCCGAGCCACGGCAGCCAGAGCGCGAGGCCGGGAAACGCCACGATCAGCACGGCCAGCAGCAGGGCGCAGCCCATGAAGGGCAGGGCGGCGACGCAGATCTCGCCGAAGCGCGTGCCGGGCGGCGCGACCCCCTGCATCACGAACAGGAGCAGGCCGAAGGGCGGGGTCGTGAAGCTGATCTCCATCGCGAGCAGCATGATGACCCCGAACCAGATGAGCTTCATCTCGGCGGCCAGGCCGAAGTCGAGACCCAGCACGATCGGAAAGAAGATCGGGACGGTGAGCAGCATCATGGCGAGCTGGTCCATGAACATGCCGAGCAGCAGCAGGATGCCGAACATCATGAGGAGCATGACGTAGGGCGAGACGTCGAAGCCCGCGACCCACTCGATGAGGGCCGCGCTCGCGCCCGAGGCGGCCAGCACGTTCGAGAACAGGGACGATCCGAGCAGGATCATCAGCGCGATCACGGTC
>JAJDVR010000023.1 GCA_022826025.1 Gemmatimonadota bacterium
GGGCCGGGACCGACGCCGCGATGTGCTTCGGCTGGATCAAGGTGATCCTCGACGTGGGTCTCTACGACCGCGACTTCGTGGCCCGCTGGACCTCGGGGTTCGACGCGTTCCGGCGGCGGGTGGACGAGTTTTCCCTCGACCGGGTGGCCGCGATCACCGGGTGCGATCCGGAGCAAATCGCCGCCGCCGCCCGGATGTACGCGACGAACACCCCGGGGGTCATCCCCTGGACCCCGATCACCGACCAGCAGCGAAACTCGACCTCCGCGATCCGCCTCCACTGCGCGCTCCGCACCCTCACCGGCTCGCTCGACGTGCCGGGCGGCGAGGTCATGCACGGCTTTCACCCCGACATCGTCCCGGAGAGCGAGCTCGAGCTCCACGAGGCGCTGCCGCCCGCGCAGAAGGCGAAGCAGCTCGGCGTGGACACCTACCCCGCGTTCACCTACCGGGGCATGGAGCGGCTCGGGGAGCCCGCCCGGCGCGTCTGGGGGCACGAGTACCCGAACCTCGTCACCGGCTGCTACATGGCCAACCCGACCGCGACGTTCCGGGCGATGGCGACCGGTGAGCCGTACCCCGTAAAGGCGTTCATCACCCTCGGGAACAACACCCTGATGGGGTTCGCCAACATGCAGCGGATCCACGCCGGTCTCCGCAACCAGGATCTCGTGGTCGCCGTCGAGCACCTGAAGACCCCGACCGCGCAGCTCGCCGACTTCATCCTCCCCGGCGACGCGTGGACCGAGCGGGCGTGCCTCTCGGACGGCTTCGGCTGGACCTCGATCCACCGCCCTTCGCAGCAGGCAGTGGCCCCGGCGGGGGAGAGCCGGCCGGTCTACGACTTCTGGCGCGGGCTCGCGGTGCGCTTCGGCTTCGGGAACCGCTTCCCCTGGGAGACAGTGGAGGAGATGCTGGACTACCGGGTCGCCAAGCTCGGCATGACCTTCGCGGAGTTCGCGGAGCGCCACCCCTACCACATGCGCGAGCCCCGGTTCCGGAAGTACGAGGAGACCGGGTTCGCGACGCCCTCGGGCAAGGTGGAGCTCGAGTCGTCGGTCCTCGAGGGGCTCGGCTTCGACTCCCTGCCCTACTGGCGGGAGGAGCCGGCCGCCGACCCGGACTATCCGCTCCTGCTCTTCACCGGGCTCCGCGACGACCCCTTCTTCCAGACCGGGCACCGCCACATCGAGGCGCTCCGGCGACGCTGCCCCGAGCCGCGCATGTTCATCACCGCCGCCGATGCGGCGGGCGCCGGGCTCGCGGACGGCGGATGGGCGGAGGTCGAGACGCGCCAGGGCGGGTGCCGCATGCGGGTCGCCGTCCGCGAGGACATGCCGGAGGGCCTCGTCCGGGTGCCGCACGGGTGGTGGCTCCCGGAAGTCGCGGAGGGCGACGGCAGCCTCTCCGCCGCGTGGACCCACGCGGACGCCCAGCTCTGCGCGGACGACCCGGACTTCCTCGACCGAGAGCAGGGCATCCCCCACCTGAAGGGGATCCCCTGCACCGTCCGCCCCGCCGCCGCTTGAGCCACCGGCCCGGCCAGCTCCCGGACGGGGACCGGATCCGATGCGCCTCACGTATCGCGGGCGCTCGAGGATCGCAATTCCCTGAGCCAACGGTTCGAAACGATGGTGAAGCTCGCACACATCGACCGGGTGGCCGCCTGACCGGCGTCGGCGCCGCCGGCGAGGTGGAGACCCGCACCGCTCGCGTCTTGCGGTCCAATTCCGCCCTGGCGCCGTCCGCGGGACGAATTCCGGCTCGCTGCGAGAAGGCAGCTTCGTTCCACCGGCCGCCGGATTCAGCCGGACGTCATTGGCCGCAGAACGGAAACCGCGTTGGCATGCGCATCGAACCCCTCGTATTCCGCGAATAGCCGTGCCACGGGAGCCAGGGTTCGGTATCCCTCGGCAGTCACGTAGCCCACCGACGTTCGTTTGAGATAGTCGAACACGCCAAGCGGTGAAGCGGTACGCGCCGCCATTCCCGTCGGGAGCACCGCATTCGGTCCCAGCACGAAATTCCCGATGCAGATCGGCGTGTGTTGCCCCATCAGAATCTCGGCCGCATTCCGCAGCTTTCCGAGATGCGCAAAGGGCTCTGCACTCTGGATCTCCAAGTGTTCCGGCGCATAGTCGTTCACGAACTCGATGGATTCCGACAGGCTTCCCGTCAGGAGAATCCCGCCCTTCGACCCGCACAGCACTGCCTTCGAGAACGCCACCCGCTGCGGCCCCATTCGGTCCCAGTATTCCGGCAGGGTCGTGCGAGCAACCTCCGCCACATCCCGCGAGTGCGTTACCAGCCAAGCGGAACTGTCCGGTCCGTGCTCCGCTTCGATCAGGAGGTCCAGCGCACAGGTGCGGCCATCCGCCGTCTCGTCGGCAAGCACGATCGCCTCGCTCGGCCCGGCCGGCGGTCCGGGATCGATCCGGTCCGCGAGGAGCCGCTTCGCCGCGCCCACCCAGGGACTGCCGGGACCCACGATCTTCATGCAGCGCGGAACCGTTTCCGTGCCATGGGCAACCGCCGACACTCCTTGCGCGCCGCCGCACTTGTAGACTTCCTCGATGCCCGCAAGCCGCGCCATCACCAGCGTCGCGGCATCAACCCCGCCATCGGGGCCCGGCGGCGTGATGATGATCCGCCGCGGCACTCCGGCAACCGCCGCAGGAATCGCGGTCATCATCACGATGGACGGGAAAGCGCCCTTTCCCCTCGGCACGTAGCAGGCAACTGAGTCGATGGGTCGCACGCGCTCACCGGCGAAGACCCCGGGAGACATCTCCTTCAGCCACATTTCCTTGGGCATCTGCGCTTCGTGGAACCGCCGCACACGGTCGGCGGAAAACTCGAGCACCCCGATCATCTCGCTGCCGAGAGAATCAAACGCGCGATCAAAGTCGGCCTTCGTGGCCGCGATGGCGCTGGGGTCCACCGGCGCGTGGTCGTACTCGCGCGCGAAGCGTGCCAGCGCTGCATCCCCCTCTTCGCGCACCGCATCGATGATGGGGCGAACCTGTGCAACAAAGGCGTCGAGGTCGGCCTCCGCTCGCAGCAGGAGCTCCGCCCGCCCAGCCGGGTCAAGCTTCGCGAGCTCGACGAAATTGACATTCTCGTTCACGACGCGATCTCCTTCATCGCGATTTCAGGAAGATCTCCAGCCCGACCAGCCGGTCGATCGCCCAGACGGTCACCAGGGCAACCCCGATATAGACGACGGAAACTGCGGCAAGATCGGGAGTGATCACGCTTCGGATGGAGTTGTAGATCTGGACGGGGAGCGTCACCGTGCGGCTGTCGGTCAGGAACAGGCTCACAAGAAACTCGTTGAAGGCGAGGATGAACATGAGGAGCGCACCGGTTATCACCCCGGGCATCACCGCGGGAATGGTGACCGTGAAGAACACCTGCACGGGATTGGCCCCGCAATTTGCGGCGGCATTCTCGAGTTCCGGATCGAGCGCACCGGCCGAGGCACTGACCGCCCAGATCATGAAGGGCAGGTTGATCACGCAGAGCCCGATTCCAACTGGCCAGATCTGGCCAAGAATTCGGATCTCGCCGAAGAACACCATCATTCCGATCCCCGACACGACGAGGGGAACCGTGAACGGAAGCAACAGGTACACCTGGATGGCGGCCCGAAATCGCAACCGATAGCGCACCGTGGCGAGCGCGGCGAGGACGCCGGCGGGAATGCTGATCGCGGTGCAGACCAAGCTTACATGGAGGGTGCGCCAGAAGGCATCGCGGAATGCGTCCGCCTCGACCAGTTCCTCGTACCATCGGAGGGAGAACCCCTCAGGGGGAAATCGGAGGATGGAGCCGGAAGTTACCGATGCCCCGATGATGATGATGGTCGGCAGACTCAGGATCAGCACGCAGAGCCCCGCGACCAGGGCGAAGCAGAGCGTCTTGCCGCCGTCCTTCATCGGTCCTGTCCTCCGATATCCAGCGTCGTGGTTCGCGCCAACGAGAAGAAGAGCGCAACGAAGATGCTGCCGACAAGAACCAGCGCCACGGAGAGCGCCGCGCCGAGTCCGGCATTCGAGATCTGGAAGAAGCTGTCATAGATCGCCGAGGCGATGAAATCGTTGCCTCCGCCGCCAAGAATCTCGGGCATGGCGTAGTCGGTCAGGGTGAGCGTGAAGACGACAATCGCGGCTCCGACGAGCCCCGGACGGGCCATCGGCAGCACAACGTAGGCGATGGTCCGCGGCCAAGTCGCTCCGAGTCCTTCCGAGGCGTGTTCGACATCCTCGGGAATCGCTGCCATTGCGGGCAGGATCAGCAGCACCGCGAAGGGAAGCATGTACTGCACGAGCCCGAAGATGACCGAACCGTAGTTGTAGATCAGGTCAAGCGCCGGGAATCCCATCCCTTCCAGGAGAGCGTTGAGGATGCCCTTGTTTCCGAGGATGATCAGCCAGCCGTACGCCCGCACCACCTGCCCGATGAAGAACGGAAGGAAGAGAGCGACGAGAAGGAACTTGCGCCACGCGGCGGACCGGATTCGCGTGAGCAGATAGGCGTAAGGGAATGCCAGGCAAAGGGATATCGCGGTGACCAGGAGCGCGCCGAGAACGCTCCGGCCCAGAACCCGCCAGTAGACCGGCCGCGTGGCGATGTCCGTGTAGTTTCCGGCGCTGTACGCCTCGCGTAGCCGGTAGGTCGCGATATCGAGCTCGTGGAAACTGTATTCCACGATATAGCCGAGCCCGATCGCGAGAATCCCGACAAGGAGGAGCGCCGGCGACAGAAACAGCCAGCCGGCCGCGCCGCGAAGTCGGATTACCGCGCGGGACCTTGCGTTCAACCCGTCAGCCATGCAGGACTCTCGGGGCGGTCGCCGGGATCGGCGCGCATCGCAGCCAGGGCGGCTGCGGTGCGCGGTGCGCGGTTTCGGTCGTCAGCTCTGGAAGATCTCGCTGAACTTCGCGAACCAGATCGGCTGGTTGTCCACAAGCACGGGCGACGGGATCGAGACCAGCTTCGCGAAGTCCTCCGGCGTCGTGGGATATGCCGGATCGCCGACAAGATCCGCCGGCGGCTCCAGGTCCGGATAGACCGGCGGCAGGCCGAGCGCCGAGCACCACTTCGCCTGGGCATCCTTCGAGAGCGCGTGATTCACGAACTGCTTTGCCCAGTACTCCTCGTTCTCCGGCAGCCCCTTCGGAATCCACAAGCCGTCCGTGTCGACCTTGCAGCCTTCCTTCGGGACGGTCCACTCAACGGCGATGCCGCTCTGGCGAGCCGCCCGGGCGTTGACGGAGATCGTGCAGGCGACGTCGATTTCCCCGTTCTGGAACCAGGCCGTGAAGTCGGGGTCCTCACCGAGAAGGGGCTCGTTCTCCTTCAGCTCCCGGTAAAACGCGTAGCCGGGCTCCATGTTGTCGGGAATGTCACCAATGGTTCCACCGCCGGCAATCACCGCAATCGGGTTGAAGCCGATGCCGTCGTCATAGAGTGCGCACCGGCCCTTGAATTTCGGATCCAGCATGATGCGCCAGCTTTCCGGAGGACCCTCGGGGAATGCCTCCGGCCGGTAGGCACAGACATAGACATAGGAGTAGGTGTTCACCAGCGGATAGCCGTCGAGCCCTATGGGCTTCGCGGCCGGAAGCAGGCCCTCGAGATTAGGAAGGTCGCTCAGATCGACGGTGACCTCACGCCGGGCCGAGATGGTGGCGTTGGTCGTCGTGTCCCAGTTGACGTGGATCGGAGGT
Organism: Gemmatimonadota bacterium; assembly: GCA_022826025.1. Classification (GTDB taxonomy): domain Bacteria; phylum Gemmatimonadota; class Gemmatimonadetes; order Longimicrobiales; family Gaopeijiaceae; genus BD2-11. Next base: position 5,733 of record JAJDVR010000023.1, read on the forward strand.
ACGCGCCCCTGGTCCACCGCCGCCCAGATCTTCGGCTTGATCTCGTTGTCCTCGGTGAAGTCCAGCCGAACATTGATGCCGGTCTCCGCGGTGAAGCCGTCGGCAACGCCGGACTGGAGCGATTCGCCCCAGGCACCGCCCCAGGCCCGTACGATGATCTCGTCCGGCTTGTCCTGGCCTAGCACGAGACTGGGCGCCATGAGGGCGCCGGCGCCGATGGCCGAACCCTTCAGAAACTCGCGCCGACTGACGCCGCCAGTCGAGTTCTTGCAGTCCATTTCAGTTCTCCCCTTGCTGATTCATTGATCCCGGCTGCGTCCCGACCTCGGAGGCCGGGAACAGCAGAAGGTCGCCGACATTCCAGCCGATTCTAACCTTCTCCTGCGGCGCGTGGCGTCTGCGACGATTGGCGTCATGGTCGAACGCGTAAAGCCGGATCTCGCCGAGCGCAGGAGCCCGCAGCTCGTAGAGATTTCGATCCCCCTCGAAAACGCGCTGCCGGATCACCGCGTCCAGCGTGGTGTCGCAATGCGCGCCCTCGTCCGTCAGGATTCTTACCTGCTCCGCCCGGATGGCGCATGCAACGACGGCGCCGGGCTGAAGATCGATACTCGTCCTCCCGCGGAGTTCGGCGGTACCGGAGCGTACCCGGGTGCCGCCCGCGTCGACCGCGGTGACTACGCCCGGAAGAATGGAGGTCATGCCGAGAAAGCTCGCGACAAAGCGGTTGGCCGGCAGGCGGTAGACCCGCTCCGGATCGTCACTTTGCTGGATCCGTCCACCCTCCATGACCACGATCTGGTCGGACATCACGAGGGCCTCCCGTTGGTCGTGGGTAACGTTGATGGTGGTCACGCCCAGCTCCTGCTGAATGCGCCGGAACTCGAGCTGCATCTCTTCGCGCAGCTTCCGGTCCAGCGCGGAGAGTGGCTCGTCGAGCAGCAACAGGTCCGGCCCAAAGGAAAGCGCTCGCGCGATCGCGACCCGCTGTTGCTGCCCGCCGGAGAGCTCGTGCGGGCGCCGGCCCTCCATTCCCTCCAGGCGGGTCAGTCGGAGATACCGCTCCACCCGACCGGGGATCTCGCTACGATGGAAGCCCCGCATCCGGAGCGGATACGCCACGTTTTCGGCCGCCGTCATGTGCGGGAACAGGGCGAGGCGCTGAAACACCATCCCGATGGACCGGCGGTAGGCCGGTACATCATTCATCGGCTGACCGTCGATCAGGACATGACCCTCCGAGGGGTCCAGAAAGCCTGCGATCATCCGCAGAAGCGTCGTCTTTCCGCATCCGCTCGGCCCCAGAATGGTCAGGAAGTCCCCTCGGCGCACCTGCATGGAGACGCGCTCGACGGCCAGCATACTGTCGAAACGCCGGGAGATTTGCCGAACTTCGACCATTGCGTCGCCCTTGCCCATGCCGCTTCTCCGGAGATTCGTGAGCTTCGACCGGCTGCGATCCTAGCCGCCTGTTCGCGGGTCGACGAACCAGGCCTTGGCAATTTACTTCGGACTTGTCGAGAGCGGCGCCAGAACACCGGCGACCACAGGACGATGTGCCAGCCGGGACATTCCTTCAGATGGATGCGCTATAGCCTCCATCGACCATCAGCACCTGACCGGTCACGTACGCGGCCGCGTCCCCGCAGAGGAACACGGAGGCTCCGACGAGGTCCTCCACGTTGCCGAAGCGGCCCTGCGGGATCCGGGCCAGCATCGCGTCGCTCCACGACGGGTCGCGGTAGAACACTTCCGTCAGTTCGGTGCGAAAATACCCCGGCCCGATGGCATTGACCCGGATCCCGGCCTTCGCCCACTCGGCGCTGAGTGCCCTCGTCATTCCCAGAAGCCCGCTCTTCGAACTTGTGTAGGGAACGGCTGTCGGGACACCCACAACGGACGTCAACGAGCATACATTCAGAATACAGCCCGGTTGGCCGGCTTCCTGAAGGCGGCGCGCGAAGTCTCTGGCGGTGAAGAATGCGCCCTTGAGGTTGGTGTCCAGGATCCGGTCCCAGAGCGCCTCGTCGACATCCGTCGATGGGCGGACTTCCTCGACCCCCGCGTTGTTGACCAGGATTCCGGGTAACATGCCTCGGTCCGCAAGTCCGGTACTCATCGACTCGAGGGAGGAAAGATCCTGGACGTCGGCGACCAACGTCTCCGCACGTCGTCCCTTGCGCTCGATAATGCCGGCGACTTCCGCCAGCGAATCGGCGCTCCGTGCAGCCAGCACCAGATCAGCGCCCGCATCGGCCATGCCCTCCGCGATGGCGCGCCCGATGCCTCTGCTTGCGCCGGTCACCAGCGCCAGGCGACCGAACAGGGAAAAGGCTGTCAATCCCATGCCATTCCTCACTGACCGTGGTGCCGCGTCGCACCGGTATATTTGGTGCATTCTAGCCGGCATGTTGCAGTGCGCCGTGGTACGGCGAGTGGGAGGCGTGAATGTGATGGTGGTGACGTATCGTTACCCGGTGGCGAGCCTCCTGCCGGACGGGATCCGCGCCCTCGTGGGTCTCGCGTTCACCGGCGTGCCGCTCGCGACCGTTCCCGTCGCGCTCTGGTTTGGTATCGTGCTCGCGACCGGGGTGGTGCTGTTCGGGGTGTTCGGCGTGCTGACCGTGCTCCGGGTGCGCACCCGGGTGCGGGTCGACGAGGACGGCATCGAGACGTGTCCCGGCCGTCGCGGCCGGATCCGCTGGAGAGGGCTCCGACACGTTAAGCTCCGTTACTTCGCGGTCCGCCGCGAACGGGAGCGAAAGCGCGGGGAGGGCGGCCGGCGAGGATGGATGCAGCTCGTGCTGAAGGGTGACGACGGGGTGGTACGGATCGACTCGCGTCTCGACGGCTTCGACGACGTCCTGCGCCGAACCACGGCGGCCGCCTCCGATCTCGACCTCGATCCGATCACCCGGGCGAACTTCGAGGCGGCCGGACTCTCCGTGGCCGAGGCGCCCGCCGAGGAGCCGTTTGCGGACGGCCGAGAGCGGGAGGGCGGCTCTCGGGATGGTTGAACCGACCGTTCGACGGCTCCCAATGCTCGGACCGGCCGTTGCCGTGCCGCCTGCCCTCCTCTCCATACGGGACCTCGAGGTGGAGTTCCGGCTCCGTGAGCAGGGGACGGTGCGGGCGGTCAGAGGGGTGTCTTTCGACGTGCCGGCCGGCGGCACCGTCGCCCTCGTCGGCGAGTCGGGCTCGGGCAAGTCGGTCATCGCCCAGGCAGTGCTCGGGATCCTCCCGAAGAGCGCCCACGTCACCGGCGGGCAGATTCTCTTCGCCGACCCGGAACGGGGCCTTGGCGAGCCGCCCCTCGACCTCGCGCGCCTGGACCCGGACGCCTCCGCGTACCGGGCGCTCCGGGGCGGGCGGATCTCCATCATCTTCCAGGAGCCGATGACCTCGCTCTCGCCCCTCCACACCGTGGG
>JAJDVR010000197.1 GCA_022826025.1 Gemmatimonadota bacterium
GAAGTACGTGCGGGTGGTGCCGGAGAGATCCGCGCCCCACGAGGGGGTGCCCGCTTCGACGCCGACACCGAGGAAGCTGAGGCTGGCCTCGGCGAGAATCGCGGCAGGGAGCGAGATGCTCGTGATGACGATCATGAGCCCGGCCATGTTGGGGGCGATGTGGCGCCACATGATGCGGAAGTTGGCCGCCCCCACCACGCGCGCCGCCTCGACGTACTGCTGCTCACGCAGCTCGAGCACCATGCCCCGCATGATCCGGTAGGTACCGGGCATGAAGAAGGACGCGATCGCAATCACCAGGACGAATTCCTGTCTGGGCAAGACCGGTAAGTCTGGCAAATCTTGTCCTACAGAAGTATAGAGCACCAGTGCGAGCAGGATGCTGGGGATGGCGATGATGACGTCGACAAGCCGTCCTACGACGAAGTCGACAGCGCCGCCGGTAAACGCGGTGAGGAGAGCGACCAGGGTGCCCGCGACCGTGCCGATGAGGACGGTGGCGACGCCGATCTTGAGGGAGATGCGTCCGCCATGGAGCACGCGCGTCCACACGTCCTTGCCGAAGCGATCGGTCCCGAACCAGTGGTCGGCGCTGGGTCCCTCGAGGGGCGGGCCCAGGCCCTGCTCCCTGGGGTCGGGGAAGGTGTTGAGGAAGGGGGCAAAGGCAGCGCCGACGGACACGATGATGATGAGCGCCAGTCCGAGAGCGCCAAGCGGCTCCCGCCTCATCCAGTGGAACGGGTTGAAACGCTGCTTCGGCGGGATGCCGTATTCAAGCGCAGCTGCCGCATCGGAGAGGGGAGCGTCGGTGGCCTGAGCAGAAGAATCGAGCGACATGGCCTAGTACTGAATCCTTGGGTCGACGACGGTGTAGAGCAAGTCGACCGCCAGTGTCACGAGGACGAAGAGCAGGGCGAATATGCAGATCGTGCCGAGCACGAGCGGGTAGTCCTGCGCGAGCACGCCTGCCAGCGTGAGGCTGCCGAGCCCGGGGATGCCGAAGATGACCTCGGCGATGACCACGCCGCCAAGGACGGCGCCGAACTGCAAGCCGATAAGGGTGATGACCGGGATGAGGGAGTTGCGGAACACGTGGCTCCAGATCACGCGCCGCTCCTGCAGCCCCTTGGCTCGGGCCGTGCGCACGTAGTCGGAGTAGAAGACCTCGAGCATGGAGGTTCGGACGAGGCGGGCGGTGCCGGCGGCGCTGGCGAGGGCAAGCGTCATGGCCGGCCAGATGACGATAGCCAGGTTATCGAGGGGATTGTCGGTGAATGACACCCACACGCTGGCGAACGGCGTCCATTGCCACCAGATCGCAGGCAAGGTGAGGACGAGGATGGCGAGCCAGAAGTTCGGGACCGAAATGCCGGCGATGGCCATGGTCCGGAGCACGTAGTCCAGGATGCTGTTTCGCCGGACGGCCGAGAGGACACCGATGGTAATGCCGAAGATGGCGGAGAGCACGACGGTGAGCAGCCCCACCTCGACGGTGTTGGGCAGGCGCTCCCAGATCTTGTCCGTCACCGGATCCTGCGGGGGCGTCAGGCGGACGCCGAGATCGCCCTGGACCGCGTTCCAGAGCCAGTCGCCGTACTGGGCGTACCAGGGGCGGTTGAGCCCGTAGCGTTCCTCGAAGCGCTCGACGGCCTTGGGGTCGTTGTCGCCAACGAAGCCGGATGCGGCAAAGGCGGCGCTGCCGGGGCGCACGAAGAGCAACATGAACAGGATGAAGGAGATGGCCAGCATCATCAGGGGAACGGCGATCAGACGGCGGACGATATAGCCGGTCATGTGCAGTGCACCCTGGCATCGGCGGGCCACTCGGGGCCCTCGTTGCCTGGCGCGCCACCCCCAAGCCGCAGGGTCAGGCCCAACGGGCGCCCCGCGAGATTCCGGGATTCTCTGCGATCGACCGGGGGATGGCAAGCATTCCGGGGCCGGGGTGAGGCGCGAGTCGCGGGTGGGGGCGCCGCCGTAGACTCTGCGCAAGGCCGGAGACAGGGGCAGACCGATGGCGGAAGGCAGCACGAACGACGACCCGGGCGAACGTCTCGCGGAGATGGTTTCCGAGTGGGCGGATGCCTACTGGAAGGAGCAGCGGGGGCGCGCCGGCGCGCCCGGCGAGGCACTGCGCGAGGACGTGACGCGCGCCTTCATGGCGGGGGCAGTGACGGTCTTCCAGCGGTGGGACGAGGTGCGTCCCCTGGTCCCGCGGCGGCGCGTCTCGTGGCGCGACCTGCCCTCGCACCACGGCTAAGGAAGGGCCGTATCATGCCGCCGGGCCGGAAGGGGGCGCCATGAGCGAAGCGGCGGAGCTGTTCGACCTGAGCGGGAAGGTGGCGCTCGTCACGGGCGGGAGCCGGGGGCTGGGGGCGGCGATGGTGCGCAGCTTCGCACGGGCCGGGGCGGACGTCGTCATCGCGAGCCGCAAGCTAGAGTCGTGCGAGGCGCTGGCGGAGGAGGTGCGGGCGGAGACGGGGCGGCGGGCGCTGCCGGTGGCGTGCCACGTGGGCGAATGGGACCAGCTCGATGCGTTGGCGGACACGGCCTACGCCGAGTTCGGAAGGGTGGACGTGCTCGTCAACAACGCGGGGCTCTCGCCCCTGTACGACCACGTCAGCAACGTGAGCGAGGCGCTCTACGACAAGGTGCTGGACGTGAACCTGAAGGGTCCGTTCCGGTTGACGGCGAACATCGCGACGCGGATGGCGGAGGGCGAGGGGGGCTCGGTGATCATGGTTTCGAGCACGGCCTCGCAGAGCCCCGGTCCGAACGCGCTCGCGTACGGGGCCGCGAAGGCGGGCCTGAACAACCTGACCCTGGGGTTCGCACGCACGTTCGCGCCGAAGGTACGCGTGAACTGCATCATCCCGGGGCCGTTCCTGACGGACATCTCGAAGGCGTGGGACATGGAAGCGTTCGAGGAGCGGGCGGCGAGCACGATCCTGCTGGCGCGGGGCGGGCAGGCGGACGAGATCGTGGGGGCGGCGCTCTACTTCGCCTCGGAGGCCTCGAGCTTCACGACGGGGGCGCTGCTGACGGTCTCGGGGGGTTCGGCGCGGTAGCGGGGCGGGCCCGGCGGGTGTCATAACGGCTATAATCCGGGGCACTTTCCAGCAGGGGAACCCCACGATGGCCGCAAACCGAGAAGACTTCGAAGCGATGCCCCAGGCCGCATGCCCGATGAGCGTTGGAGAGGTAGACCTCTTCGCGCCGGGCGCCCAGGAGCACTGGTACGACTCCTACAAGCTGCTGCAGGCCGAGGAACCGGTGCTGCGGCTGCCGGGGCAGGGCTACGAGCCCGGCTCGGACGCCTACGTGCTGACGAAGTACGAGGACATCCGCAGGGTGGTGCGCGATCCGGACCTGTTCCCCACGCGCCAGGGACCGGGCTCCTCGGGCACGAGCAGGATCCACGACGAGATCTTCGAGGACGAGGGCTTCGGCGACGTGGTGACGGCGCGGGACCGGCTGCGGCCGGACATCGAGACGCACAAGCTGCACCGCGAGACGCTGACGGAGCCGTGGGTGGGCGCCTCCGGGGCGCTCCAGCACCGGGACATGATCACGGCCCACGCCAACCGGCTGATGGATAACTGGATCGACAAAGGCGAAGTCGAGTTCGTGACGGAGTTCGCGGCGCCGCTGCCGCAGGCCGTGATCTCGACGATCCTGGGGTTCCCGCTCGAGGACATGCCGATGACGAAGGAGTGGGAGGAGGCGCAGGTGCGCCGCTTCGTCTACGGATTCGGGCCGAAGAGCCAGATGGAAGACCCGGACGAGGAGGACAACGCGAAGGCGCTGGTCGCGTTCAACCGCTACATCCAGGAGCAGATCGACGAGAAGCGCCGCAACCCCAAGGACGACATGATCACGTTCCTGACGGAGGTCGAGTACCAGGGGCAGCCGCTGGCCGACGGCGACATCATCAGCGTGGTCTCGGGGATGCACATCGGGGGGAACGAGACGACGCAGTACGCGCTCACCTCGGAGGCGATGCTGCTGGCGGAGCACCCGGAGATCGTCGAGGAGCTGCGGGCGGACCGCTCGAAGGTGCGCTTCTTCGTGGAGGAGGCGCTACGCCTCTACGCGCCCACGCAGGGCCTCTCGGGCCGCATGGTCGCACGGGACACGGAGATTCGCGGGGTGAAGATCCCGGCGGGGTCGCTGCTGCACCTGCGCTGGGCGGCGGCCAACCGCGACCCGGAGCTGTGCGAGGCGCCGGATGAGATCCGGCTCGACCGCAAGAGCCCGGGCAAGCACCTGACATTCTCGATCCGTCCGCGCGGCTGCCCGGGGGCGGGCCTCTCGCGGCTGGAACAGAACATCGCCGTGAACGTGATGCTGGACCGCATCGACGAGCTGAAGCTGGCGCCGGGGAAGAACGACTTCAAGCACCAGCCGGGGATCATGCTGGGGCTGTACGAGCTGCACCTGGCGTTCACGAAGGCGCGGGAGGCCGTGCTGGCGTAATGGGTCCGCTCGAACTCGCTGTCTTGCTCCTGTTCATTTGGTTCATCCCTGCTGCGGCGCTCTATTGGGTAGCGAAGCAGCGAGGAAGAAGGGGCTGGTGGGCATGGTGGGGCGTGCTGGGCTGGCTTGGCTTTGCGGT
>JAJDVR010000199.1 GCA_022826025.1 Gemmatimonadota bacterium
ACACTACGCTCTTCCGATCTCACAACCCACATGAACCCGGATGCCGACGGGGCGGGATCCGCGGTTGCGCTGCTCGCGTGGTTGCGCGACCGGGGCGCCGAGGGCTGGTTCGTGCCGCCGACGCCTCTTCCCGCGCGCTACCGGTTCCTGCTTCCCGAGCAGGAGTGGCACCTTCCCGCGAGTTCCGCCGACGCCGCGCGCGCGTGCTCGGCCGCGGATCTGGTCGTGGTGGTGGACGCGGGAGACCTGCCCCGCCTGGGCCGCGTGAAGCCGATGGTCGAAGGGCGGCCCACGGTGGTGATCGACCACCACACCACCCCCGCCCGCCCCATCCCCGGCGACCGCCTCGTCGATTCCCGGGCATGCGCGACCGCGGAGCTGGTGTACGATATCCTGATTGCCGCGGGAGCACGCTGGACCCGTGCCATCGACGACGCGCTCTACACCGCCATCGTCGACGACACGGGGTCCTTCGCCTACAGCAACGTCACCCCCGACACCCACCTCCTGGCGGCCGAACTGGTGCAGCGGGGCGTCGATGTGGTCGGCATCCACCGGCAGCTCTTCGAGTCCATGGACGTGCGCCGGCTCGAGTTGCTGCGAGAGTGCCTGGGAGAGCTGCGGGCCGAGGATGGCCTGTCCTGGATCACGGTGCCCGACCAGGCCTATCGTGAGCTGAAGGCCACCAGCGACGATCTGGAGGGGCTGGTGAACTATCCCCGCGCCATCAAGGGGGTGGAGGTCGCGATGTTGTTCCGTACCACCAACGACGGTGCGACCAAGGTGTCGTTCCGCTCCAACGGACGGGTCGACGTGGACGGAATCGCCCGCAGCTTCGGGGGTGGCGGCCACGCCAAGGCGGCGGGGGCGCTGGTGTCGCGCCCCCTCGAGGAGGTGCGTGCCGACGTCGTGACCGCCGCCCGCGCCCTGGTGCGGGAATGAGAGGCCGCATGGGCGGAAGAGGCTCCCCGCGGCCGCACACGCCCGCCGAACTACGAGCGGGCTCCACGGCGGACGACCCGGCCGACCCGGGGGTCCCGGAGGGGCTCGCCACGACCCTCGCCCTGGTGCGCAGCCGCCTTGGCGCCGACTCCATCGATCGCCTCTGGATCTTCCCCCCGATGACCCGCGGGCGGCGCGAGCGCGGGCTGGTTGCGATAAGTTGCTTTGCTGAAAAGGAGCGCCGCCGATTGTTCACGGCCGCCTACCAGGCCAGGAGGCGGGGCCTCGATCTCGGCGTGGACCCCGAACTGGTCGAGCAGGGCCTGGCTCCGGCGGATTCGCTTGCGCGCGTGATGACCGGGGTCGTCCGGCGCGAATCCCTCCACCTCGGGGAGCCGCGCGAGATCGTCGTCGGGGGCGACGCTGCGACGCTGGACCGCCTCGCGGCTGAACTTGAGGAGCGCGTCAGGGTCCAAGGATTATGAAGACGACGGAAGCCCACCCCTTCGTGCGCCTGTTCGGTCGCTATCTGCGTGACCAGGGATTCCCCATGACCCAACAGCGCGCATCCGTCGCCGATGTGGTGTTCGGCTCCGACGAGCACCTCTCGGTGGAGGAGATCGAAGGCTGTCTGCGCGGCCGGGGCGAGCGCATCGGCAAGGCCACCATCTACCGCACGCTCGATCTGCTGGTGCGCTCCAAGCTGGTCGACGAGCACGATTTCGGGGAAGGCTTCAAGCGCTACGAACATCGCCTCTCGCGCCAGCCGGTGCACGAGCATCTCATCTGCCTGTCGTGCGGCAAGGTCACCGAGTTCCGCTCGAGCGAGATCCTGCGGCTGGAGGAGCGGGTTGCGCGCGAGCACGGCTTTCGGCCCTCCCGCCACAAGCTGGAGATCTACGGCCTGTGCGCCGACTGCCGGCAGTCGGGAGCGAGGCTCGAGGATGAAGGGTTGACCTGTCCCATCGAGAGCGTCTGAGCGGGCACCGGACGATGCCGAATCTGAGGTCGCCGGGCACGGGCCGAGGCGCCGTCGTCGAAGAAACCGCGACCGGGTCCCTTCCACAAGCCTTGACGGGGCTGAGCTGGGGGCTTCCGCGCACGTTTCTCGGCCTCGACGAGGCGACGAGCGCCTTCGCGTCCGCGCGCGCTCTCATCCTGCCGGTTCCCTACGAGGCCACGACCACCTGGGGCACGGGAACCCGCTACGGCCCACGCGCCATCCTGGATGCTTCCCACTACGTCGAACTCTACGACAACGAGCTGGATGCCGAGCCGTGCAGGGCCGGCATCCACACGCTTCCCGCCCTGGAGCTGACCCGCGACGGACCCGCCGCCGCCCTGGCGGAGCTGGAGGAGGCCTGGGGGACCGTCTACGACGCGGCCGAGGGTCGGTTCCTGACGATGCTGGGCGGCGAGCATTCCATCTCCTCGGCGGCCATTCGCGCGGCCGCGGAGCGCCATCGGGAACGCCTCTCCGTGCTTCAACTCGACGCCCACGCCGACCTGCGCGCCTCCCACGACGGATCTCCCTTCTCGCACGCGTGCGCGATGACGCGGATCGTGGACCACGCCGACATCGTCGCGGTCGGGCTGCGCGGGGTCAGCCTGGAGGAGGTGGAGGCAGCGCGCCGCGAACCCGGCGTCACGCTGATCTTCGCGGACGAGATGGAGCGGGACGAGGCCTGGATGGACCGCGCCCTCGAGGCGCTCGGGCCGCTGGTGTACCTCACCTTCGACGTCGACTACTTCGACCCGTCGCTGGTTCCAAGCACGGGAGCGCCCGAGCCGGGAGGCGGCGCATGGTACCCGACGCTGCGCTTCCTGCGCCGGGTCTTCGCCGAACGCCGGGTGGTGGCCGCCGACGTGGTGGAACTGGCGCCCATCCCGGGCCTCCGGGCACCGGACTTTCTGGTGGCGCGACTTGTCTACAAGCTGATCGCGTACGCCACCGCGAGCGGGGCCAGATGAGCGCCTCCGCCCGACCCCAACCTGTAGACACGCCGGGAGCCGTACAGCCCGCAGAGCGGCCCGGCACCCCGGCCGGCGCCGCCGACACCGGCTTCGCGCGCGCACCGCAGCGCACATCCACTCTGTCCTTCGGTCTGGAAGTCACCCCCTACGACGTTCTGGCGAAGGCGATGGACCGCTCCGCGGGCGCCTCGCGCATCGACGACAACGACATCCGGCTGAACTTCGACGGACCGCACACCTTCGCAAGCTGGATCGACGCCATCGAGAGCGCCCGCCGCTTCGTCCACTTCGAGAACTATGTCGTGCGCGACGACAGGACCGGCCGCGCCTTCCGCGACATCCTCGTGGCGAAGGCGGAGCAGGGCGTGGAGGTACGGGTCCTCTACGACTGGGTGGGGTGCTGGGCGACGCCCGCGCGCTACTGGAAGCCGTTCCGCGAGAAGGGCGTCCAGGTGCGCGCCTTCAACCGGCCCGCTCTGCGCGATCCCTTCGGGGTGCTTCAGCGCGACCACCGCAAGCTGGTGTGCGTCGATGGCGAAGTGGCCTTCGTCGGGGGGTTCTGCATCGGCGACGAGTGGGCGGGCACGGAGGATCGCGCGCCGTGGCGCGACACCGGCGCCGAACTGCGGGGCCCGGCGGCGCTGGCGGCGGCGCGCGCGTTCGGACGGCTGTGGGACCAGATCGGCGACCCCGTGCCCGCGGAACTGCTGGACGGGATCGTGCCGGAGGCGGCAGGCCAGACCCCGGTCTGGGTCATCGAGGGCAGGCCCTGGAGAGCCCGGGTCTACCGGGTGACCCAGCTGGCCGCCGCCGGCGTGCGCCGGCGACTCTGGATCACCGATCCCTACTTCATCGCCCCTCGCCCGGTGGCCGAGGCGCTGGCTGCGGCCGCCCGGGACGGAGTGGATGTGCGCATCCTGGTGCCCGCTCACAACAACTGGCCTCTGGTAGGAAGCCTGGCGCGAGGCGGTTATCGCGATCTGCTGAAGGCGGGCGTACGGCTGTTCGAGTGGCAGGGGCCGATGATTCACGCCAAGACGGCGGTTGCCGACGGCGTCTGGAGCCGCATCGGATCGAGCAACCTCAACGCGGCCAGCCTGCTCGGCAACTGGGAGATCGACATCGGCGTGCTCGACCGCAGGCTGGCCCGGCAGCTGGAGGGTCTCTTCCTGGCCGATCTGGCCTCATCGGTCGAGATCGTTCTTCCCTCCGGACGGCACGGACGTGCGCCGCAACCGCCCGCCAGGGAGCCCGAGCAGCGCCCAATCGAGCCTCCGGAACGCCTCATGGAGCGACTGGAGCACTGGCGCAACTCCCCGGATCGCGGTGGGTGGCGCATCAGCGACCTGGTGCGCGCGGGCTCGACGCTGGGCGACGCCATCGCCGGCCGCCGCCTGTTGGAACGTGAGGCGCGCACCGTGCTGGGCACCACGGCCGGCATACTCATCGGACTCGCGCTGCTGTCCGCCTTCTTTCCCCGAACCGTGGCGTGGACCTTCGCCGCCCTTCTGGGGTGGCTGGGTGTCACGGCCGGCGCCCGCGCGTGGGCGGAGGCCAGACGCGCCCGCTCGGGCCCGGCATCCGAGGAGACCGGGCAGTCGGACATCCGGCCGCCACCGACATCCGCAGCTCGTCCTCAGCCCCGGAAAGGCAATCCGTGACCGATTCGATAGGCTTGGCAGGCGTCTTCCTGGCAGGAACGATTTCCTTCCTCTCCCCCTGCGTACTTCCTCTCGTGCCCGGCTACCTCTCGTTCATCACGGGCATGAGCCTGGAGGACCTGCGCACCGGCGTGGACCGGCGCGCCGCACTGACCCATTCTCTCCTGTTCGTTTCCGGGTTCACGCTGATCTTCGTACTGATGGGCGCGTCGGCTTCCTTTCTGGGCCAGTTCTTCCGCGCCTACGACGTGTGGATTGCGCGAATCGGCGGTGTGATCATCATCGTCCTGGGGCTGTATCTGGCCGGCGTGCTGCGCCTGACCCCGCTGGACCGGGAACGGCGCGTGCACCTGAACGACAAGCCCGTCGGTCACCTGGGAACGCTGGGGGTGGGGGCCGCCTTCGCGGCCGGATGGACGCCCTGCATCGGGCCCATGCTGGGGACGGCGCTCACCCTGGCCGCGACGGCCGAATACATGTGGGCGGGCGTGGGATACCTCTTCGTCTACTCGATGGGGCTGGCGGTGCCGTTTCTCCTGGCCACGCTCGCGGTGGATGCCTTCCTGCGCGGATTTCAGCGTTTCCGGCACCTGCTTCCCGCGCTTCAGGTCGGTGCCGGCGTACTCCTGATCGTCGTCGGAGTGATGCTGGTCAGCGGGACGTTCACCCTGCTCAGCACGTACCTGATCCGCTTCACGCCGGACTTCATTCTGGAGATGCTCTGACCTCGGCCTCGGCCTCGATCTCCACCCGGTAGCCCTCGCCGACCAGGCCCGTGCGGATGAGGGTGTTGGCGGGCAGCACCTCCCGGAACCGGTGGCCGTGCGCGCGCGCCACCGCCTCCCAGTCGGCGGCGTCCCGGATGTAGAGCCGGGTGCGCACGACGTCGGCGAGCCCCGCGCCCAGCGAGTTCAGCGCGCCCTCCACCTTGTCGATCGCGAAGTGGGTCTGGGCGCCGGCGTCGTCGCCCCCGATCAGGCGGCTGCCGTGGGTCGCGGTGGTGCCTGCGACCCAGATGCGGTTGCCGGCCCGCACCGCGCGGCTGAAGCCGGCCACCTCCTCCCACATGGTCCCGGAGGAGGCGCGCGCGCGTCCGTCGCTTCCGTGTCGCACCGGATACGGGGAAGGGAAGCGGGTGACATGGTGACTCAGATCCCCGGCCGCCGTCAGGTAGGGCGGGCGCCGGTACTCGTCGCCGCAGTCCCCCGGGATGGGATCCAGACGCGCGGCCGCCCCATCCAGCTCGGCGAGAGCATCGCCGTCCAGCGAGAAGTCGAAGAGCCGCAGGTTGTCTTCGAGGTAGCTCCGCCCGCCCGCCCGGGCGCCCACGATCACCCCGGCCACCCCGGGCTGCTCGAGCACGTAGCGTCCGGCCACGTTGGCCACGGACACGCCCAGCCGGTCCGCGACCCGGCGCGCCGCCCGCAGCACCTCCTGTAAGCGGTCCCATCCCCCCGCCTGGTCCACGAAGCGGCGGTATTTCATCTGCGACCACGTCAGCGCGTCGTCGATCGGCGGCGCCGCCCGCCCCAGCCAGCGGTCGCTCAGCAGCCCCCCGGCGAGTGTCCCGTAGGCAAGCAGCTGCACGCCGTGGGTCCGGCACACCTCGGCCATGGCGGTGGCCGGGCGCCGGTCCAGCAGCGAGTAGCAGACCTGGTTGCAGACGATGGGGATGCCGCTGTGCAGCGCCATGTCCAGGTGCACCGCGTCCAGGTTGGTCACGCCCAGGTGCAGGATCTTGCCCTCGGCCCTCAGGTCGGCCAGGTGGAACAGGCAGTCCAGCCAGCTCGGGTCGGCGTAGTTCCAGGCGTGGAACTGGAGCAGATCGATGCGCTCCACGCCGATCCTCCGGAGCGAACGGTCGACGGCGGCCTCCACCTCGGCCCGAGACGACGCGCCCGGCGACGGCACCCACTTGGTGAGCACGCGAACCGCCTCCCGGCGGCGGGCCAGGGTCCCCGCGATGATCTCGGCGGACCCGTAGTGGTCGGCGGCGTCGAAGGTGTCGAACCCCGCCTCCACATGGGCCTCCAGCGCGCGCGCCGCCTCTTCCGGGTCCAGCCGGGCACCGTCCCGTTCCTGGTCCGCGACCTGCCAGAGCCCGTTCAGCACCCGGGACACGCGCAGTCCCGGTGCCAGCCTCCGATGCTCTACGCTCATTCAGGCGGGAGTTCGCGGAAGATGCGCTCCACATCCGCGCCGGAGGTCGTGAGCGCCGTCATCTTCCACCAGAACACCCCGGAAGCCACGGCCATCACCAGCAGCCACACCCACGTGGGATGGAAGTACCACGCTTCCACCTCGGTGGTCAGGTCGCGCATCACCTGCACGAACAGGAAGGTCCCCAGCACGACCACTCCCGCACCGCCTACCAGAGTTCTCGCCGTGCGCCCGGTCAGCACGGTCACGCGCGCCGCCAGGTCGGGGTTGCGCCGCGGCAGCGTCAGCAGCGCCAGGCACATGAGTCCGAAGTTCACCAGCATCGAGATGACGAGGATGTCGATCCCGAGGAAGAAGTCGCCCGCGAGATGACTTCCCGTGATCCCCACCGAAGCCATGACTCCGCTGGCGACGATCGCGACGTGGGGCGTGCGGCGGCGCGGGTGCACCGCAGCGGCCTTCTTCGGAAAGATGCCGTCCTCCGCCCACGCGAACATCATGCGCGAAACCGCCAGCAGCATCGCCGGGAGGTCGTTGATGAGCGCCACCGCGGCCCCGCCCACGATCACCACCGTCCATCCCGCGGGGAGCAGATAGCCGAGCAGTCCCGGCGCGGTGAGATCCCGCACCTGCGCCTCGGCGGCGATGAAGCTCCAGGGAACCGCGTGGTACACCGCCGCCGTGAACAGGAAGTAGAAGCCACCCACGATCGTGATCGCGAGCCCGATGGCGAGCGGCAGGTTGCGCCCCGGATTCTTCGCCTCGCCTCCGGCCTGGGCGATGGAGTCGAAGCCGATGAAGGTGGCGAAGAGGAGCACGGACGCTGCCAGCAGGGTGCGCGGTTCGAGCGCGGGTGCGACCTGCGCGGGGACGGACCGGCCCTCGGACGCGGAGAGCGCGGCAGCGAAGTCCCCGTGGTCGAAGGCGAATCCGGCCACGATCACCACTGCGCCCAGCGCGAACATCAGGAACATCATCGGCACCAGGGTCCGCTCGTAGAGCGCGAGCCCGCGCACGTTCACCAGCACGAAGGTCCACAGGAAGGCCAGCGCCAGCCCCACCCGCACGGCACCGGTGTCGAGCGCGTCCGCGATGGCGACCAGCTCGAGCGCGCCCGCAATGTCGCGCAGGAAGGGAATCAGGATGTAGGAGACGACGCCGATGGCGATGGACAGCCCGAACCACTGCGAGAAGCTGGCCACGAAGCCCCAATACGGACTCAGCGCCCGGCTCGCATAGACGTAGCTGCCGCCCGCCCGCGGCATCGCCGAGCCCAGGCTGGCGTAGGCCAGCGCGGCCAGGACCGCGGGGAGTGCCGCGAAGAGGTACGCGGGCAGCACCCAGGGCCCGATTCCGGGGATGCTGCGCTGGATCATGAACGGCATCACGTTGATGGCGGCGCCGAGCATCGCGCAGATCCCGGTCGCCGCCAGCCCCATGAGCCCGAGTTCGCGGACGAGCCCGGTGGCGGGCCGGGATTGGGCGGATGCGTCTCGATCGCTCATCGGTCGCGCTGTCCTCCTTCGCTGGCAGTCCGGCGGAAGTTCGTATTCGCGGGCCGTCAGAACCAGCGGCGCATCAGGCGGGGCTCGATT
>JAJDVR010000158.1 GCA_022826025.1 Gemmatimonadota bacterium
GTCGAAGAGCACTGCCTGTCTGGGGGTATTGGACAGGTGGCCCACCCCGCGGATGACGTGCGTGATGCGCATGGCGATGTCGTCCACGACGACCGCGAAGTTGTAGGTCGGGCGCCCGTCCGCGCGCACGATCACGAAATCGCCGAACTCGTCCGGCGGAAAGGAGACCGTGCCGTAGACCTCGTCGCGCACTACGATCTCGCCGGCGGGGACGTGAAAGCGCGTCACCGGGCGAATCCCTTCGCGCTCGCGCCGGACCCGCTCGTCCCGGGTCAGGGTCCGACAGGTCCCGGGATAGCGGAAGCCCGGTTCCCCTGCGCCCTCCAGACCGCAGTAGCAGGGGTAGGCCAGTCCCGCCTCCACGAGACGTCGGGCGGCTTCGCCATACGCGCGCTTCCGCTCGCTCTGTCGGTACGGGCCGAAACCGCCTCCCACCTCGGGGCCTTCGTCCCAGAGCGTCCCGAGCCAGCGCAGGTCTTCCAGAATGGTCTCGAGCGAGTTCTCCACGTTGCGTTCGATGTCGGTGTCCTCCACGCGCAGGATGAAGGTCCCGTGATGATGGCGTGCGAACGCCCAGTTGAAGACCGCCACGCGCGCGTTTCCCGCGTGCAGGCGGCCTGTGGGACTGGGAGCGAAACGGGTGCGGACGGTCATTCCGGGCTGCTCCCCTGTTGGCCTGGACACGGTCATTTCCCCAGATAGGTGAGCACGCGCGTCGCGAGCACGTCGCTGAAGCCGGGCAGCCTGGCGATCTCGGCCCGGCTCGCGGAACGCACTCCGCGCACCGACCCGAAGCGCGCCAGCAGCGCCTGCCGCCGCTTGTCGCCGATCCCGGGAATCCGCTCGAGTTCGCTCGTGAGCGTGCGCCTGCGCCTGAGCTTGCGGGTGTAGGATACCGCGAAGCGGTGAGCTTCGTCGCGCATGCGTTGCAGGAGATGGAGCGCGCGGTCCGCTCGCCCCATGCGGACCGGCCGGCGCCTGCCGGGCAGGAACACCTCCTCCTCGCGCTTCGCGAGCGACGCGACCGCCGTCTCGTGCAGCCCCGCCGAACGGAGCGCCCCGCGCGCGGCCGAGAGCTGGCCCCTGCCGCCATCCACCAGCACAAGGTCCGGAACCGGGGCTCCTTCCCTGACCAGCCTCTTCGCATAACGGGAGACGGCTTCTCCCATCGAGCGGAAGTCGTCGTTGCCCAAACCGCCACGGATGCGCATGCGCCGATACCCGGCCTTGCGCGGCTCGCCGTTGCGGAAGACGACGGCGCTCGCCACGACATCCGTACCCTGGGTATGAGATACGTCGAAGCAGGCCATCAGCCGGGGAACCACCTTGAGCTCGAGCCGGTTCTGCAAGTCGTACAGCACCTCGTCGGCGCGGTCGGCGGCGTACTCGAGCGCGGTGACCCGGTCCTCCATGGTGTGGCGCGCATTGGCGCTGGCGAGCTCGATCAGCCGCACCTTGTCACCCCGCTGAGGCCGGTGGAACACCACCTTGCGCCCGGCCGCCCGGCTGAGGATGCGCTCAAGCAGGGTGCGATCCTCGAACTCGGCGGGAATGAGCACCTCCCTGGGAAGCTCGGCCTGCCCCTCGCGTCCCGAGCCGAGGTAGAACCGGGAAGCCACGGCGCTGAGGAGCGCGCCATCGGTTTCATCGGACAGCCCCGATAGCCGCCGGGTCTCGCGGCCCAGCAGGAGTCCACCCCGGATGCGCAGAAACACCGCGGTGCCGAGTTCACCGTCGCGGGCCAGCCCGATCACGTCCTGATCGCCGCCTCCCAGGCGGTAGGCCCGCTGGTGGCGGCTCAGGGCATCCAGCCCCTGGAGCACGTTGCGGTGCCTTGCGGCGGCCTCGAAGTCCAGCGCCTCGGCGGCCGCCTGCATGCGCGCCTCCACGCGTGTTCGCACGGACTCGGTATCGCCCCCCAGCACGCGCAGTATCTCGTCGATCATCTCGCGGTAGGCCGGCCGGCTCTGCAGACCTACGCAGGGGGCCTGGCAACGCCCGATGTGGTAGTCCAGGCAGGGACGCGCCGGAGCTTCCTTGGGCAGCCGGTAGCGGCACGAGCGGACGGTGTAGAGCCGCTTGACGACCTCGAGCGACTGGCGCATCAGGCCGACCGAAGTATAGGGCCCGAAGTAGCGCGATCCGTCCTGGCGCAGCCGCCGGGTTACGAAGACGCGCGGGAAGGGCTCGGCGACGGTGACCTTGATGTGCGGATAGCTCTTGTCGTCGCGCAGCTGAATGTTGAACCGCGGACGGTACTCCTTGATGAGGTTCGCCTCCAGGATGAGTGCCTCGGCGCCCGAGCCCACCACGATCGTCTCCACGGCGGCCGTGCGGCGGGCCAGCTCGCGCGTTCGGAGCGACTGGGCGCGATCCGGACGGAAATAGCTGCGCACGCGCGCGCGCAGGGCGTCGGCCTTGCCGATGTAGAGCACCTCCCCGTCGCCATCCCTCAGCATGTACACCCCCGGACGGACCGGGAGGTGGTCGAGTTCCCGGGGCGCGACCGTCATCCGCCGCCTCCCAGACGGAGTCCGAGCAGGCGCGTGGTTGCAAGATAGACGCCCCCGAATGGAAGGAGCGTGCCCGCAGCCGCGAGAACCGGATGGAGATCTCCAAAGAGAAGTTCTCCTCCATACCCGGCGGCGATGGCGAGCAGCCCCGCCGCGAGCAGACGGGGCAGCCGCCCCCGCGCCATCCCGTGCGGTCCCAGCGCGCGCCGGAGCCTTCGGCGGAGCAGCGCGTACTCCAGCCAGGCCGCCAGCGAGGTGCCCAGCCCGAGCCCCACCGCGCCAAGGCGCAGGGGGCCCACCTCGAACGCATCGAAAGGAAACATGAGCGCTCCACCCACCAGCAGCGAGACCGCCACGCGCACCCCGGCCACCCGGGCCGGCGCGCGCGGGTCTCGTACCGCGTAGAACGCCGACGAGAGCATGCGCGAGCTGGCCGAGGCAAACAGCCCGAGGCTGTAGGCGGCGAGGACGGCATACGTGGCCGTGGTGTCCATCGGACCGAATTCGCCGCGCTGGTAGATGGCCGCCGTGACGAGATCCCCGAAGAGGAGGTAGGCCAACGTCGACGGAATCACGAAGTACGCCACCCGCTCCAGCGCCTCGGACACCTGTCCGGCAAGCACTTCCCTCGCCTGACCGCGCCGGCGCGAGAGTTCCGGGAGCTCGGCCGCTGCGACCGCGAGGCCGAAGAGCGAGATGGGCAGGAGGTAGAGCCTCTGCGCGTAGCCGAGGATCGCGACCGCCCCGGCGGCGAGGAAGCTGGCCAGCTGGAGTTCCACCAGCGCGCTGAGGCTGACCACCCCCCGCGCCGACACCACCGGAACGAAGTTGCGGATCGCTTCCCGGATGCCGGGCGCCCGCAAGTCGAGCGAGGGCCGGAAGTGCTGCAGCTTCCCCGCCAGGAACGGAAGCTGAACGCCGAACTGAAGCACCCCTCCGGCAAGCGCGCCCCATCCCAGCGCCACGATCAGATCGTCCGCGTCGAAGGCCCAGATCCAGCCCAACGCGACCATTGTGGCAATCATGGCCGCGTTCCAGAGCACGGGAGCCACGTAGGACACGAAGAAGCGTCGATGGCTGTTCAGGATCCCGAGAGCCCACGCGGAGAGCACCAGCACGCCGGTCATGGGAAAGAGGATGCGCACCAGCCGCACGGTGACTTCCCGGGTCGGTCCTTCGAAGCCCGGCGCAAACACTGTAACGACCAGCGGCGCCAGAGAAGCTCCAAGCAGGGCGAGCAGTCCGGCGACCGCGGTCAGGATCCCGAAGGCGGCCCCGGCAAAGCGTCCTGCGCGTTCGGTTTCGCCGCGCTCCAGCATCTCGGCGTAGATGGGAACGAAGGACGCGGTGAGCGTGCCTTCACCGAGCAGGTTCTGCACCACGTTGGGGATTCGGAGCGCCGCTCTCCACGCTTCCGCGAAAATGCTGCTGCCGAAGAAGAACGCGAACAGCACATCGCGGCCGAGTCCGGCGACGCGGCTCGCGAGAATGCCCGTCGCCACCCAGGCCGCGGAGCGGCGTCCGTCTCTCCCGGCTGACGCTCCCGACTCAGCGTTGTCGGTCACCGGAAGGAAGATCCCTGTCCGGAGTGCGCTCGGTGAGAAGCCGGTGGAGGAACCTGCTCTCCTCCGACAGCCTGTCGACCTCCGAACTGAGCCGCTCGGTCTCGCTCTCCAGAAGGGCGATGCGCTCGTCGGCGATACGGTCCCCGTCGCCGAGCCCGCGGCGTTCCAGACGTGTCGCGAGCGCCTTGCCGACCTGGGAGTCCAGTACGATGGACAGGATCGGGATCAGCAGGACAAGAACGACTAACCAGAGCAACATGGTCCGAAACTAGGTTTGGGGGAGCGCGTCTGACAACGATCCGCCGCCTTCAGCCGCGGAACGACCCGATGCCCGCGGTGTTCGCGGCGTGGGACCCGTCACGGGTCAGCCGGACGGAGAAACGATCGTGAAGCGCGTCCAGGAATTCCCGTCCATAACGCATCAGGTAGTAGCAGGCATTCAAGGATCGTTCCTGCGGACCTCCCCGGGGATACAGGTGCACCTGAGCCTTCTCGAGCTGGCGGAGCTTCGTCTGCTTCTCCCGCTTCAGGCTGTGGATGATCTTCTTCCGCATCTGTTCGAGTGCGTCGAAGGCCACGGTGCGCACGTGCCTGGCGGGTCCCTTGAGGGTGGGATCCAGCGTAGCCGCCGCGCGACTCAACTCCTCCACACCCCTGCCGATACCCCCGCGCAAGTCCGCAAGTGCCTGACGGACGCCCTCGGGTACGTCGTCCTGCACGACGCGTCCCGCGAGTTCGCCGAAGGGTCGGACCAGGTCCTGAAGGGACAGGTCCAGTTTGTCGAGGACCTTGCGGATCTTGGGTTCGATGACCGTAACCGAGAACCGGGGGTGGACCACGGGCATCCGGATCCCGGAGACCTCGAACAGCTCCCGAAGCTGTGCGAAGTAGGCGATTTCTCCTGGTCCGGCGACGTAGGACACCACCGGGAATACTGCACCCTCGACCACGGGGCGGAGCAGGACGTTGGGGCTCAGCACGCGGGGGTCGGCATCCGACTCGGCGAGAATCTGGCGGCGCGAAAGAAGCTCGCCGGAGTGCCTGAGCCGGAAGTTGCCCCCGCTCCGGTACACGCGCTCCCTTCCCGAGCCTCCCTCGAAGAAGAGGTTGACCCCGCCGTCGAGAATGGGAACCTGTACGTGGTATCCAGCCGCCTGCAGTTGCTCCGCGGTTCTGCCCAGCAGCGCCTCCTGCTCGGTCGCGCCGTCCAGCACGGCCGTGAACAACGTCCGCGAGGCACGCTTGAGCGGGAGCGAAGAGGCGTCGACGAATGCCATCCCCAGCGGCCCCAGCCAATCGGCGAGGACATGGGTGAAGGCCTCGCCCAGAGAGTGCCCGGGCGCGTACGCGGAACGCAGGCGCCGCGCGCAGGCGGGCTTGAAGTCGTTATCCGGAAAGAGCGAGAGGAACTCGTCCAGCACCGGGTTGATGGCTTCGCCCATGGGCACCCGGTGGACGGGACGGTCCCCGCGCTTCGAACCGTCGTCGAGTGCAACGCGCCGCAGCTCGTTGGAGACGCTCACGGTGTACGTGTGGTCCACCTCCCTCCAGTCGTGATCCTCGGACGCCACCCAGAAGAGGGGAACCACAGGCCTTCCCAGGACATCCTCGAGGGTGCCCGCCAGCTGGACGGCAGTGAGCGCCTTGTAGACGCTGTACAGAGGGCCGGTGAAGAGACCGGGCTGCTGGCCCGTCGTCACGAAGAAGCCACCCTCCTCGACCAGGCGATCCAGCCGTGCCCGCACCGCCGGCGTGGGGGCGTGGATGCACTCCACGGCGCGGGCTCGAGCGGCGCGGTTGAAGCGGGCGGTCACTGCCTCCGCCGCGGACGCGTAGCTGGCCGCAAGCGTGGGGTCGCCCTGGAAGAAGTCAAGGGCGGAGGGCTGGCGGGTCAGGTAGTCGGCCACCAGGCGGGAGCCGGAGGGATGGCCGACGAGCAGCTCCAGGTTCACCGGGCGCTACCTCCGGCCAGGCTGGGCGGGGCTATCCCCGGCAGCTCACCGAGTGCGTCTTCCAGCCATCGCCGGCCCCTCTCGACCACGACCTCGAGGTGCAGAACGCGCGCGTCCACGCCCTGCTCGCTCAGTTGTTGCAGCTTCACCGCATCCTTGGCGGTCGTCACGACCGGGCGCCCGCGCGCGCGGCGCGCGATCGCGGCCATGTCCGCCGCAGAATAGCGGTGGTGGTCGCTGAAGGTCATCGACTCCAACTCCATGCCGGGGAAATCCCGCTGCAGCAACCCGTGAAACTCCCACGGGCGGGCAATGCCTGACAAGACCAGCGCCGAGCCCGTCGGGGCGGAGGCGGGAGCACCCGCGACATCGCTCCATCGCGAGAACGCCAGGCTCACAAGGGCAGAGCGCAGCTGGTGGACCGCCTCGAGCGCCCGGGCTCGGCGACGGGCCGCGCGAAAACTAGCGATTCGCCGCGTTACGATCACACCCCCGGCGCGCGCCAGGGCGCTCTCCGGCTCCCGGTAAGGCCCACGAGGCAGCAGCCGTAGCGGTGTCGGGTGCTCCGCCGCGACCAGCACCAGATCCAGATCACGCGCCAGGGCCCGGTGCTGGAAGCCGTCGTCGAGGATCACCACCTGCGCGCCCCGTTCCACGACCGCGGCCGCGGCGCGCGCCCGATGGCCATCGGCGGCGACCGGCGCCTCGGGATTCCATTGCCGGTGAAGCAGCACCTCATCGAGACCGTAACCGTTGGTCACGATGCCGGGGGCCACGCCGCGCTGCAGGAACCAGGCGGCCAACCAGGCCGCCAAAGGTGTCTTGCCGCTCCCCCCCACCGCCAGGTTTCCGACCGACACCACCGGCACCTCGACCGACCGGATCGGCAACCGCCCGGCGTCGTAGCGGCGGTTGCGGGCCGCCACCCCCGCCGTGAAGGCCATTTCCAGCGGCACCAGAGGCAGCCCGGCCGCGGCCGCCGCCCGCGTGGACGCCCCCCACACCCACCCCAGTCCCGCTTCCACGGCCCGTCTCATCCCGCCGCCACCTTCGGTGCCGGGAACAACAGGGACTCCGCGATCCCGGCCACCCGGCGGGCCGCGCCCGCCGAACCGAGCGCTCGGCGGACGTCGCCCAGCCCCGCGACCACAGCTCGTCGTTCCGCCGTGTCGTCGAGGAGCGGAAGCAGCGCCCGTTCGAGCCGGGCCGGCGTCGCCTCGTGCTGGATCAGCTCGGGCACCACCCGCCGGCCGGCGATGAGGTTGGCCATGGCGATGTGGTCCACGCGCA
>JAJDVR010000265.1 GCA_022826025.1 Gemmatimonadota bacterium
GACGGCGACGATGCGACCCCCGCTGCTGCTTCTTCTGCATCAGGCCGAGGAAGGTGAAGTGGCGGGTGGCTCGCTCCCTGGGCAGGTTCTTGCCCATTCGCTCTTCGACCTCTTCCACGGTGGGACCGCTGCCGAAGGAAAGCCCCAGAAAGACCCCGAGCGCAAGCGCGAGGACGCCGCCCAGTATCTTCAGCAGCATTCAGTCCTCCTCCGGGGAGTACTCAGCGCCTGAGCGACTCCGGGACCAGAAGGAGCATCAGACCGGTGACCATCATGATCGCGACCGCGTTGGTCCCCACCGCGACCAGCGCCACCACGCCCCAGAAGACCACGTGGGTGAAGATGTAGCCGCCAGGCACCCAGCTCATGTTTCCCTCGCGCGACCGGTTCGGGGTTCGTGGAGACGGGAGACGAAGCCCCCGATGCCGGCACCAATATGGGCCTCGCGGGGAAGCCTGTCCATCAGGTCTGCCCGCCGGCTTGCCCGGACCGCGCGGCGCGCGTCTCCTCGATCACCCATTCCAGGTACCCGGGATTGCCGCCCGAGACGGGAAGAGCGAGGATCTCGGGGACCTCGTAGGGGTGGAGTTCGCGCGTCCGCCGCGTGAGCGCTTCGACCCGGTCGGCCGCCGTCTTGAGCACCACCAGCGCCTCTTCCTCCTCCTCCACCGCGCCCTGCCAGCGGTACACCGACGTCACCGCCGGCACCACGCTCCCGCACGCGGCCAGCCGTTCCTCCACCAGGACGCGGGCCAACTGCCGGCCGGCTTCGGCTCCGGGCGTTGAAATCAGCACCAGCCGGTGCGCGTCGGACACCCCGAAGCTCCCCTGACTCGAGAAGGGCCCGCTCAGCCCGCGAACCAGTCGCGGTCGACGTTGGCTGCGTCGTACAGCGACTCGATGAGCGCGTCGTAGCGCTCCTCCACGGTCCGTCGGCGGACCTTCTGGGTCGGGGTCAGCGTCCCGTCCTCGATCGTGAACGTCGTCGCCAGGAAGGCCGTCTTCTTGGGCGTCTCGAAGCTGGCCAGTCCCGCCAGCGATTCCTTGACCCTCCCACCGAGAAACTCCTGGCACCTCGCATCACGGAGCAGCGCCCCGGGGTCCGATGCGTCGATCTCGCTAGCGGCGGCCCACTGGTTCAACTGCTCGAAGTCGGGCACCACCAGGAGCGACGGGAAGGGGCGCCGGTCGCCCACCATGACTGCCTGCTCGATGTACGGATCGAGCTTGACATCATTCTCGATCGGCTGTGGCGCGATGTTCTTGCCGCCCGCGGTGACGATGATGTCCTTCTTGCGGTCGGTGATGCGCAGGAAACCGTCCTCGTCGAGCTCGCCGATGTCGCCGGTCTTGAACCACCCTTCCTCGTCGATGGCTTCGGCGGTCTCCTCGGGCCGGTTGAAGTATCCCTTCATGACCTGGGGCCCACGAATGCAGATCTCGCCGTCGGAGGCGATGCGGATCTCCGTGCCCGGAACCGCCTTGCCCACCGTGCCGATGCGGAAGTTCTCGAAGGTGTTGACGTTGGTGACCGGGCTGGTCTCCGTCAGCCCGTATCCCTCGAGGATCTGAAGCCCGGCGGCGAAGAAGAACCTGTTGATTCCGGGCGAAAGCGGCGCGCCGCCGCTGACGAAGAAACGCAGCCGCCCGCCGACTGCCGCGCGCAGCTTGCTGAACACCAGCTTGTCGGCCACGGCCTTGCGGGTTCGCGTCCACCACCCCGGATCGCGGCCTTCCAGCACGGCGTCGGCGTGCGCGAGCCCCACGGATGCCGCCCAGCCCACCAGCAGCCCCTTCACGCCGGTCGCTCCGGTCACCGCGTTGTACACCCGTTCGTACAGCCGGGGAACCGAGACCGCCACGGTCGGCCGGACAATCTTCAGGTCCTCGGCCACGGTGGTCATGTCACGGGCGTAGGCAATGGTGCACCCAACGTTGAAGAAGACGTAGTCCACCGTGCGCTGGAAGACGTGCGACAGGGGCAGGAAGCTGAGCGTGGTGTCGGTGTCTGAAATGTCGAGCAGCGTGCGGCAGACGTTCACGTTGGAGCCGACGTTGGCATGGGTGAGCAGCACGCCCTTCGGATTGCCGGTGGTGCCCGACGTATAGAGGATGGTGGCGACCGACTCGGGCCGCGCGGCGAGCGCCTCCTCTCGAAACGCCTCGTCGCTCAGGCCGACGGGATCGAGTTGCACGAAGTCGCGCCAGGCCAGGACACCGTCGGGCATCTCGCCTGGTGCATCGAAAACGATGATGTGACGGAGTTCAGGGCACTGGTCCCGAATCTCCATGAGCTTCGCCAGCTGTACCTCGTCCTCGGCGAAGACCGCCCGGGCGCCGGAGTCCCGCAGGATGTAGGCGATCTGCGGCGCGGTCAGGCTGGGATAGATCGGAACGTCCCGGACGCCCGCGCACAGGCAGGCGTAGTCGGCGAACGCCCACTCGGGGCGGTTGCCGGACAGGATGGCCGCCGCCTCTCCACGTTCCACGCCGAGCGCCCGCAGCCCGCTGGCCGCCGCCCTGGTGGTCCGAAACACTTCATCGTATGAGATCCGCGACCACGTCAGGTCGGCGCTCGGTGCCCTGAGCGCAGTTGCGCTTCCGAATCGCTCGACGGCCTCGAGAAACAGGGTGGTGAGCGTGGCGGAGGTCACGGCGCCCCCGTCGAAACCGGCGTCCGGGCCCGGACGCGGGTCGTCACCCGGATGTCGGTGCGAAGCGAGTTGAGGGCGCTGCAATACTTGTCGCGGGACAGCTCGACCGCACGCTCGACCCGCGCCCGGTCCCCGGGTCGGGGCCCGGAGAGCACGATGTCGAGGTCGATTCGGGTGTAGCGGCGGGGATGGTCCTCCGCGCGCGCACCCCGGACGACGAAATCCATTTCCTCAAGCGGCACCCGCGACTTGCGCAGGATCTCCTCGATGTCGATCCCCATGCAGGCCGCAACACCAAGCAGGACCGTGTCCATCGGGGAGGGCCCGCGCGCGCCGTCTCCGTCGATGATCACAGCGGGATCGCCAACCCCGGACCAGCCCTCGTAGGCACGGCCGGAGCCCAGCCAGGAAAGCCGGACTTCCCTATCCATCCCCATCGGCAGATCCCTGTTCCAGTTCACGCATCAGGGTAGCGAGCGTGCTGCGCGCGTGGGAAATGTGCTGCTCGTACTCGGAGCCCTGGGGAGGGTTGGCCAGGAACGTGCTGAGGTGATCGACGGCGGCCCTCTTCTGTCCGGCCCGCCGGAGCAGAAACCCGAGTCCATAGTGGGCCCCGGCCGTATCCGGGTGCTTGCGCAGTACATGGCGATAGGTCTTCGCCGCTTCGTCCGACATGCCGATGCGCGTGTAGACCATGGCGATTTCCTGCAGGATGATCGGATCTCCGGGAGATTCCTTCAGGGCGAGATTGAAGGAGTTAAGCGCGTCCTGGAACCTGCCCTCCTCGACGAGGGCACGCGCATCCTCATGGTAGTCTGTCTTGTCGGGGCCGGAGCCCCCGAAAAGACCTCTTATCCAACCCATTTCGTACGTTGTCTACGGGGAAGGAGGACAGGGATCAGGAGTGCCGATGGCTGCAAAAACTATCCGCAGCCGGGGCGGGAAGCAAACACGCTCTACCCTTGGCCGAGGCGCCCAACCAGCACGCCCGCTTCGTCCACCAGCACCGTCAGGTCCTGGCCATGGAACACCTTCTCGCCCTCGGGAGACGCACTCATGAGGACGATGCGCGCGGAGCGTGCCAGGCATCGCAACGCGTCGTCGAGCAGCCATTCGGCCCACGACCCGGCGAGCGCGATCCCCGCCAGCGATCCGTCGCGCAGCGGCAGTCGTTCGGATGCCATGAAATGGCTCGCCCCGGGAGCAGGGCGAGAGTGGAACCGGGGGGCCAGCGCCACCACCTCCACGCCGGGAAGCAGGGACGCCAACTCGGAGGCGCGGCCCGCAAGGTTGCCGGCAACCGCGATCAGAGCGGGCCCGCGCGCCACGCCGATCAGCGCGGCCAGACGCAGCGTGTCGGGCTCCGAGGCGTCCCGCGAGGTCGGCGGAGGAGCGGCGCGCGCGCGCAGGCGGGACCGGGAGCGCGGAGGGTGACGCAGGTCCGCGACGCCGCGCGCGACCGGGTAGAGCACGCGGCAGTTGGAGCAGCCCAGAAAGCCGTCGAGCACCTTCCCCTCCTCAACCTGGTCCGCACGCAGCACCAGACCGAAGCCGGGACCGCAACGCGGACAGATCAGGCGCTCAGTGAGCTGCGGATTCACGACCGGCGACGGTGAAGGACCGGGATCGCGCGCGTCACGTGCGCTCGATCTGCAGGAGGGGGATCTGAACGGCGGCGGGGCGGGTGACCAGAAACAGGATCGCCTCGGCGACCTGCCCTGCCTCGAGCATTCCGTCCCGGGGCGGAAGCCCGGGATGTCGGTCCGGGTCGATGGGATCCCAGAGCGGGGTGTCGCACGCGCC
>JAJDVR010000065.1 GCA_022826025.1 Gemmatimonadota bacterium
TGGGGCATCAACAACACCTCCGCCCGGGGCGGCGTGTTCTCGATGGACTACCCCGGCGCCCGTCCGGACGACCCGGCGCTCGACATCCCGCCCGGAACCCGCCACGTCATCCGCACCGGGGACGTGGACGGGCGCGAGGTGGCCCTCATATCCGACGACATACAGGTGCCGCTGGCGCCCTTCATGGGAATCATGGCGGTCGCGCCCGATCCGGTAGTGGGCCAGCCGGGCGTGACCGTGCCGGGGGTTCAGGGCTCCCGGCCGCCCGGCGCCTTCGGCGGCAACCTGGACGTGAAGGACCTCAAGGCGGGCACCACCTTGTATCTGCCCGTTTTCCACGAGGGCGCGCTCTTCTACACGGGCGACCCCCACGGCGCGCAGGGCGACGGGGAGGTGAGCGGCACCGCGATCGAGCAGTCGCTCTCGGGCGTGTTCCGCTTCGCCGTGCACAAGGACCGCACCATCTCCGCGCCGCGCGCCGAGGACGACGACCATTACATGATCATGGGCATCGATCTGGATCTCGACCGCGCCGCCCGTCACGCCACCTGGGAGGTCGTGAACTTTCTCGGGGAGGAGAAGGGCCTGTCGCCCGCCGAGGCCCTTTCTCTGGCCAGCATCGCGGTGGACTTCCGGATCAGCGAGGTGGTCGACCTGACCCAGGTCGTTACGGGGTACATCCCGAAGGACATCTTCCTGAGGTAGGCCACGGCGATCCCCGGGCGTTGGAGACACCCGCTCATCGGGCTCGTTTGTCCAGGGTTGCCTGAATCCGCTCGCGCACCTCTTCCGGCGACAGGCCCTCGATCCGAACCCGCTTGCGTCGCGACCCTGCCCCGGCGACGATGACGATCCGGTCCCTGCTCGCCGAGAGCGTCCGCGCCAGCAACGCCATCACGGCCCGGTTGGCCCTGCCCTTCTCCGGCGGCGCGGAGACGCGGAGCTTGAGCGTATCGCCCATCCAGCCCGTGATTTCGTCCTTCCCGGCGCCGGGAGCCACCTTCACCGTGAGAACCGCCATGAGACGCTTCCTCGCAACGTTTTTTGTTGCGTGGGCCCTGTCGGCCCCCGCAGGACTGCTCTTCGCGCTCGCGCCTCGCAACGATTGTCCAACCTGCGTCTTCCCTGGAGAAGAGTGGGAAGTCGTCCCCCGGGATGGACTGGCCGGCTTCGGCTGGGACGCCGACGCGCTCGGGCTGGTGCGCGACTTCGTGCGCGACAGCGCCAACTCCACCGGCATCGTGGTGGCGGACCGGGGCCGAATCGTCTTCCAGTACGGCGACATCGAGGAGTTGTCGTACCTGGCCTCGGTGCGCAAGAGCATCCTGGCGATGTTGTACGGCTACTGGGTGGAGAACGGCACCATCGACCTGAACGCCACCATGGCCGACCTGGGGGTGGATGACATCGGCGGGCTGCTGCCCATCGAACTGGGCGCCACGGTGGACCACCTGGTCACCGCGCGCTCGGGCGTCTACCATCCGGCCTCCAACGGCGGGGACAATCTCTCCGAGGCGCCGCCGCGCGGGTCGCAGGAGCCCGGCACCTACATGCTCTACAGCAACTGGGACTTCAACGCCGCCGGTGCCGTCTTCGAGCAGCTCACCGGCCGCAACCTCTACGACGAGGCCCAGGCGCAGCTGGCGATCCCGCTCCAGTTCGAGGACTGGGACCGGTCGATGCACCGCAAGTCCGGCAACCTCACGATCTCGCGCAATCCGGCGTACCACTTCTGGCTGTCCACGCGCGACATGGCGCGCATCGGGCACCTTATGCTCAACGAGGGCTCGTGGGACGGCGAGCAGATCATCTCGCGGGAGTGGGCGCGGCGCATCGTCAGCGTCGTGACCCCGCTCGAGGAGATGAACCCGGAGCGGCGCCGGGACGGCTACTTCGGCTACGGCTACATGTGGTGGGTGTGGGACGGCCCGCGCGCCACCGGCCCGTTCGAGGGGGCCTACAGCGGGCGCGGGGCGGTCGGACAGTGGATCACGGTATTCCCCGCCCTCGACCTGGTGGTGGCGCACAAGACCAACTCGGTGTACGGGCGCACCACCAGCTGGGAGTCGTGGGAGCGTGCACTGGAGCTGCTCTTCGCGGCGAAGGGAATCGAGATGGAGGAGTGGCCGTGGAGCGGATGAGGATGCGGGCGGATCCCGGGGCCGAAGTCGCGCGCGTACCGCGTGCGGTCCGGACGCGGCGGGTCGGCGGGTGCCTGGTGGCGGGCGTGCTCGCGGTCGGACGCGTGCCAGCGGGTCGGATGCGCTGGCCGTGGTGGCGCGCCGGGCGCGTTGCGGCCGTGATGCTCGCGGTCGGGTGCGCGCCGGCCGCGTCGCCGGACGCGGAGGGCGGCCAGGCCGCGGCCGAACCCGCGCCGCGCAAGGAGATCATCCAGCCCGAGGGAGTGGCCCGGCTGCCGGTCTTCTCGTCCGCCGTGCGCAGCGGTGACCTGATCTTCCTGTCGGGCGCGATCGGGGCGCTCCCGGGCGTGTCGCCGCCCACGCTGGCCGAGGGGGGGATCATCCCGGAGACCCGTCAGACCATGGACAACCTCGCGGCCGTGCTGGAGGCAGCCGGGGCGGGGTGGGGAGACGTGGTCAAGTGCACCGTCTTCCTCGCCGACATGGCCGACTACGCCACCTTCAACGAGGTCTACCTGGAGTACTTCCCGGAGGACCCGCCGGCCCGCTCCGCGCTGGCCGCGGCCGGGCTCGCCTTCGATGCGCGGGTCGAGGTGGAGTGCATCGCGGCGGCCCCGGAGGGCAGCCGGTAGCGACCGCGCCCGCTAATCCATGATGCGCCGGTACGTCGCGTGCCCGACCCCGGTGATCTTGCCCTCCTCGTCGAGGCGCACGTACTCGTTCTGAATCGTGTTGCCGTCCTCGGAGAGGGTGTTGATGATGACCTGGTAGACCCTTCCGCCACGGCTGTTCAGGATGCGCGTGCTGCGCTCGTCCACGACCTCGACGGCGGTCTCGGCGTTCTCCTGGCCCTCCACCGCGCGGAAGACGCCGTCGAACAGGGTCACGTACCCCCACTCGGACGACTCTCCGCGCGCGTTCGTGCTCGCGACC
>JAJDVR010000050.1 GCA_022826025.1 Gemmatimonadota bacterium
CTGCGCGAACGTCGCGTCCTCGGGGAAGCCGCTGATGGTGACCGTGTAGGTCCCGGCTTCCACGCCCGAGAAGGCGAAGTTTCCACCCGACCCGGTGGTCGTGGTGGCACCCGAGGAAAGAGTGGCGGTGATGCCGGCGGCGGCCGTCCCTTCAATCGTCACCGACCCGGAGATGGTTCCCACGGCGGCCGGGGGCGGCGGGGGCTCCACCGGCGGTGGAGTGCCCTCGTCGCAGGCGGTGAAGGCCAGCGCCACCAGCGTTGCTGTGGCAAGGAGTTTGAGTCGGTTCATGATACCGTCCCTTTGTGAAGGTTGAACGAATCAGGGCTTTACGCCAAAAGCGAGTCGGTTGCGGGTTTCCTGAGGAACATGAGTTGGCAGGTGCCTTGGATGCAAGGCTGGTGCCAAAAAATGGGGTTCGTAAGTTGTTGGCTGACAGGAGATTACGAAATCGGATCCTGTGGCTGGGGGTCTTGGAAATCCGTGAAAGCGCCGGATTTCCGATGCTCCGGGGCGTTTTTCTCCTCCTCCGCGCCTCTGCGCGCCTGGGTGAACAAGCCAGTAGAGTAAGGCCCCGGGCCGCAGATCGAAAGGGCCGAGGGCCGGTTTTCGCACCGGTAGATACAACCGCACGCGCGCGCGAGGGGAGCTGCTTCCCTCTTTCCTCAGCGCCGCGCGCGCCTGCGGCCGCGCCGCTCCGCCTGCTTGAACAGCACCTCCACCCTGTGGGGCGCGTTGGGCGGGCTGGTGCGCAGGGCCACCAGCACGTAGGCCGCGAGGGAGAGGGCCAGGGCCGGGAAGACCTCGTGCAGCACCTCGCCCAGCGGGGTGAGCCGCCAGATCACCAGCACCCCGAGGCCCACCAGGAAGGAAGCGACCGCCGAGGCGCCGTTGCCGCGCCGCCAGTGCAGCCCGAGGATCACCGCCGGGAAGAAGCAGGCGGCGTACATCGCGCCCGAGAAGGCGGTCAGGCCGACCACGCCGTCGGGCGGGTTGAGGGAGATGACGGCGGTGATGGCGGCGAACAGCGCCACGTACCAGCGGGTGCGGCGCATCGCCGAGCGTTCGTCGCGCCTGGCGCGCTTCGCCCCGAAGATGTCGCGGTCCGTGGTGGAGGCCATCACCAGCAGCACGCTGTCGAGCGAGGACATGGCCGCGGCGACCATCGCCACCAGCAGGAAGGCCCCCACCCCCGGGGCGAAGACGCCGGGCTCGGTGAGCAGCCCGGGCACCACCAGATCGGTGTCCCCGATGCCGCCGGGGAGGATGTTGCGCGCGTACATCCCGATCGGGACCAGCATCGCGTACACCGCGGCGAAGATGATCGTCGAGATCCAGACCCCGGTGCGCACCTCGCGGGCGCTCCTGAGCGCGTAGAAGCGCGAGAGCTGGCGCGGCTCGACGATGAACTTGATGGTGGCGGCCACCATCACCCCCATCACCAGCGGAAAGGCCTCGCCCCCGTTCCAGGTGAACAGGTGCGCGGTGTCGGGGGCGTCGGCCATCTCGAAGATGGAGCCCACCCCGCCCGCGGCGCGCGTGGTGCCGTGAAAGAGGAGCACGGCCGCGAAGACCATCACCACCCCCTGCACCGCGTCGGTCTTCACCACCGAGATGAAGCCGCCGATGACGGTGTAGAGCATCACGATCACGAAGACGATGAGGATGGCGGTGCGGTAGGGGATCTCGAGGAAGGTCTCGAGCAGGTTGCCGATGCCCTTGAAGACCGCCGTCATGTAGAAGAACGACGCGAAGATGATGATGATGGCCGCGAGCACGCGGGCGGCGGGGCTCTCGAAGCGGAAGCCCACGAAGTCGGGGATGGTGAGCGAGTCGAGCGCGGCGGTGAAGTCGCGCAGGCGCGGCGCCACCCAGATCCAGGCGGAGGTCGAGAAGAGGACGATGAGGGGGGCCATCAGGAGCCAGGGGGCGCCCCACGACCACGACTGCCCCGAGAAGCCGACGAAGCTGTTGGTGCTCGAGTAGGTGGCGAAGAAGGAGAGGGCGATGGTGACCGCCCCCATGTTGCGTCCGCCCACGTAGTAGTCGGCCAGCCGCTTCGTGCCCCGGTTGCCCTCCCAGGCGTGATAGGCGAGCAGCAGGGTGTAGACGGCGAGGAGGGCGTGGACCGGCCAGTATTCGCGCAGCGAGTCGATCATGGGGCCTGCAGGAAGAGGTCGCTCACCTGGGTCTTGAGCACCTTGCCCATGGAGTTCCGGGGCAGCTCATCGACCAACATGATACGCGCGGGCGCCTTGTAGCCCGCAAGATGGAGCTTGACCCAGGCGCGCAGCTCGGCCGCGGGGAAGATGGCTCCCCGGACGAGGACAACCGCGGCGGACACCTGCTCGCCCCACTCGTCGTCGGGGATGCCCACCACCGCGCAGTCCGCGATGCGGGGATGCCGGCGCAGCACCTCCTCGATCTCGAGCGCCGAGACCTTCTCTCCCCCGGTCTTGATGATGTCGACGCTCTCGCGTCCGAGGATGCGATAGCCGTTGTCCGCGTCCCGGACCGCGCGGTCGCCGGTGTCGAACCAGCCGTCGCGGAAGGCGGCGGCGGTCTCTTCGGGGCGGCGCCAGTATTCGCGGAACAGCCCCGGTCCCCGCACCTCGATGCAGCCCTCCTCTCCGGGGACGGCCTCGCCGCCCCCGTCGGCTCTGAGGCGCACCTGCACGGACGGAAAGGGCTCGCCGACGTAGCCCTGGGCGCGGGGACCGTGCAGGGGGTTGGTGAGCACCATGCCGGTCTCGGTGAGGCCGTAGCGCTCGAGGATGACCTGCTCGGTGATCTGCTCCCAGCGCTGGCGGACCCGGGCTGGGAGCGCGGCCGAGCCCGAGATCGTGAGGCGCACGTCGCCGGCGGACCAGCCGACCACCTCCCGGCGCTGGTAGGGCATGCGCTCCAGCACCCGGAGCAGGCGGACGTACATGGTGGGCACGGCCATGAAGACGGTAATGCGCAGGCGCGCGAAGCTGTCCCAGATCGCATCGGGGTCGAAGCGGTTGTGGAGCTCGACCGAGGCGCCCTGACAGAGCGGGCAAAGCAGGGCGTTGATGATGCCGTGCACGTGGTGCAGGGGGAGGGCGTGCAGGATCCGGTCGTGGCGCGTGATCTCCCAGGCCCGGGCGACGCTCTCCACCTGGTGCCGGGTGGCGGCATGGGTGGTGACCACGCCCTTGGGCTTCCCGGTGGTGCCGCTGGTGTAGATGATGTGCGCGTCGCGCGATTCGTCGATGGCCGGGAGAGGAGGCGCGTCGGGCATGGGCGAGAACAGGTCGCTGAGGACCGTGCCGGGCGGACCCCTGAGGGAATCCACGACGTCGGCCCACGGGACGCCGCACGCCTCCGCCGCCGGAATCCCCTGCTTCTCCGTGTACGGGTGCACGAGCACCAGTTCCGGGTCGGCGTCCGCGATGAGCGACGTCAGCTCCGGGACCGGGTGCGCGAGCGCCAGCGGGACGATCACGCCCCCGGCGCGCCAGATGCCCCACTGCGCGGCGACGTACGCGAAGCCGGGAGGCGCCAGCAGAACGATGCGGGCCTCCTGGAGGTCGGAGCGCCCGCGCAGCAGGAAGTGCGCCACCCGTTCGGACACGGAGAGCAGGTCACGGTACCGGCATTGCGATTCCTGGATCACCAGGGCGACCCGGTAGGGGTTGGCCAGTGCCGTGCGCACGAACGGGAGGTGGGAATCGCTCATGCCGTCGTCCTCGCCTTGCGGGCGTGCCTGGTCTCCAGCCACCAGCGGTAGAAGATGATCCCCAGGGCGATTCCCATGATCCACCCCTGCCCCACCTTCATCACCGCGCCGGCCATCTGCTGGTCCCCGAGCGCCGTGGTGCCGGGAATCGGGGGCGCGAGTTCGTACGTGGCGTAGATGGGGAACTCCGAGAACACCATCATCGCGAACGGCGGGCGGATGAGGATGCCGTTGATGCCCAGGTACGCGACCTTGGCCAGCGGATGGAAGCCGCTGCGGTCCGGGACCGGGCAGAGGACCGGCCACCAGAATATCAGGCCGGCCAGGAGCCAGGCCATGTCGAGCGCGAACATCCCCGGCTGGGTAGCCATGAGGGTGTCAACGACGCCCGGCCAGTGGGTGACGGTCATCATGACGTTGTAGATCATGAACGCCGCGAGCGGGTGCGTGAGGTCGGAGAGGACGGCGAGCGCGCGCGGGCGCTCGCGGATGCGGTCGAAGAAACGGGCCGGCAGTCCGAGCAGCAGGAGCGCCGGTGCGATCAGCCCTACAAGCAGGAACTGGGCCATGTGCGCGCTGGCCAGGTACGACGCCCCCAGCGGACCGAGCGGCCAATCGAAGGCGGCCCAGAGCAGGAGCACGCCGCCGTAGAAACAGCGCGCGCGCCGGTCATGGAGCGGAACTCCGCTCCAGCGTGCGTAGCCGGCGGCCATGGCGGCCACGAAGAACCATACCCCGGGATAGGCCTGCCACTCCCAGCTCCAGGCCGTGTTCTGGGAAAAACACCACCATTGCACGTCAGCCGGGCGTCTTCCCGAGTGGTCTCAGGAGCACCCGCTCAGAACGTCCTGGCAACCCCGACATGAATGTTGAGGACCCGATGCCGGGCCGCCTCGCCCGCGACCTTGTCGATGTCCTGGATTCCGTAGTTGTACAGGAGCCCGGCGGTGAGGCGGGTTTCGCCGGTGCCCATCTCGATGCCCAACCCCCCGGAAACGCCGAAGTCGGTCGACCGGGTGTCGATGTTCTGGCTCCCGCAATCGCCGCCGACCGCGAGGCGCTCGGCGCCTACGGCGGCGTCCAGCACGAAGCGGCAGCCCAGCTCGAAGGACGCGTAGGGGCCGACCAGCGCGTACACCGGGAAATTCGCCACCGTCAGCGCGGAGATGCGCGCGAGCGCCGTGAAGTCGAGGTTGTCGAACGTAACGTCCGCGTTGGCGGAAAGGTCACCCGCTCCCAGCGTCATTCTGGCCCCTTTTTGCGCGAACTGGGCGCCGAGCTGGACCCCGTATCGGCCGCTGACCGGGAATGCGACGCCGAACCCGCCGCCCACGCCGATGATCTGCGACGCACCGATGGACGCCGGACCGCTGAAGGCCATGGTCGATGCGTTCATCGCGACCAGGGGGAAGAGCACGGTAAGCCCGCCTCCCGGCCCCGCAGGTTGAATGGCGGGGGCAGGTTCGGCCGCAGGCGCGGGAGCGGCTGCAGGCGCCGGTTGGGCGGGAGGGGGAGCAGCGGCGGCACGCGCCGGCGCCGCGGCAGGGGGAGGTTCGGCGGGGGGCGGAGCAGCGGGGGGCGCGGGAGCAGCGGCACGCGCCGGTTGCTGCGCCCTCGGCACCACAGGCGCGGGATCGGCCTGGGCGCGGTTCATCGCCTCGTCCAGAAGTACCAGCGCCGAACCGTAGTTCTCGCCCCCCCGATCCGCCTCTTGCAGATAGCGGGTCGCGGATGTGATGGCCGTATCGGGGAATCCGGCTCCCAGAGCCGCCCTGGCGTGCGTGAACCAGAGCTCGGCCGGGGTTTCCACGCCTGCATCGGCCTGCAGCAGCATGGCGACGTCCAGGGCTTCCAGGGCAGCGGGCCAGTTCTGGTTCTGAACGTGGCGCTCCGCTCGCACGAGGTAGAGGTCTATCCGGACTTCCGGAGGCAGCTCCTGGCCGACCGCCACCGCGGGTCCCAGCGCGGCGGCCAGGCACAACGCCGCGTACTTAACCCAAGGACTCACTCGGGTCATGGTGCTCCTCCAGTGCGTGTGTCGCATCGGCAAACTGCGGCACGAAAACATTATCCGTACGGGACAGGGTAACGCTAACCGGCGTCTAGTCCAAGGAATACGAGAGTGAACCGGATTGGTGTCAGAGAGCGCCGGGCCCGGAGCCGTCACCTAACCCGCGCTGCGCCGGGTGCTTTCGTGGAGGATGTCATCGAGCTCCGTCAGGCCGTGTACTTCCGCGCGCAGCGAGACCTCCCGGCCGCTGCGGAAGCGCAGTACGCCCCTCAGCGAATCGCCGGCCACCGGGCGCCGGGCGAGGTCGAGCAGCATGACGTGCGTGCCCCCCGGCACGAGGCGGGTGACCTGGTCCGCGGGGAGCGGGAGGGCGGAGACCGGGGCCATGACGCGGATGCCGTCCCGCTCCCCGGCCTCGTGGATGAAGGCCGACCCGGCGCCCTCGACCACGATCGCCTCCAGGGTGTCCTCCACAGGCCCGCGGTTGCGGAGGGAGAAGTAGACCGCCGCCGTCGCGCCGGTGACCGACTCGCCGGCGAACGCCTCGGAGATCTCCAGGACCCCGTCCCGGCTGGTGGACACCCACCGGGGCTCGGCGGTGTCGCAGGCCGTGGCGGCGAGGAGGAGCAGGAGGTGCCATTGCCGGCGAGGGGACGGGCTCATGTCGCTATGGGCCGGAGCCGGGCTGTTCAATCAGCCTGGGGAGGTCGTGGGCCCATGCCGCCTGGCG
This sequence comes from Gemmatimonadota bacterium, assembly GCA_022826025.1. Classification (GTDB taxonomy): domain Bacteria; phylum Gemmatimonadota; class Gemmatimonadetes; order Longimicrobiales; family Gaopeijiaceae; genus BD2-11. Next base: position 6,445 of record JAJDVR010000050.1, read on the forward strand.
CGTCCCGAAGGGATAGCGCAGCCGCGCCGGGCCATCCGCGGAAAAGGCCAGCACCGAAGCCGCGTGCCCGACCAGGTAGTTGCCGTCCTCGTCGGGCTCGTCGAGCAGCGACGCGGGAAGGCCGACCTGGTTCTGGATGCGGTTGACTTCCTCGAGGGTGCCGCGCAGCCCGACGAACGAGGGGTCGAAGACGTCGAGCCATTCGCGGATGCGCTCGGGCGTGTCGCGGGCGGGATCGGTCGACACGAAGACGACCTCGAGGCGGTGCCGGTCCTCGGTGGGGATGGTCTTCATCGCCTGGCCGATGTTGGCCATGTGGATGGGGCAGATGTCCGGGCACCAGGTGTAGCCGAAGAAAAGCAGCGCCACCCGGCCGCGCGTCTCCTCCAGAAACGAGTAGGGACGGCCCTCGGTGTCGGTGAGCGTGAAGTCGGGGCGCTCGATGAGGATCGGGAGGGGATCGCCCTGGAACTCGGAGTCGCCGGAGTCGCCCCCGTTCCCGGGCGCGCACGCGGCGAAAAGGGACAGAGCGACCAGGGATACGGCGACCGGAGCCAGAGGTCTGGCGCGGCGCGGGAGCGGGCCGCCGGGCACGGGGCGATTCGCGTGCATCATGCTCATGGAATATGGACTGAATCGCCTTCCGAAGAAAGGTCCGCCGGGGGTGTTTCGGGGGCTTCTTCATCCCGCGGGCGCACCTCCGGAAGGACGTCCCGGTAGGCCTCCGCGAAGATCTCCCAGACGGTCACGAAAAGCGCGGCCACGATGGGCCCGAGGATGAAACCGACGGCCCCGAAGAAGAGGATTCCGCCGAAGGTGCTGAGCAGGATCAGCAGGTCGGGGAGCCTGGCGTCGCGGCCGACCAGGCGCGGGCGCAGGAAGTTGTCGACGGTGCCCACCACGAGCCCGCACCAGAGACCGACCGAGATGCCCGCCGCGATCTGGCCGGTGGCGAGCAGCCAGATGACCGCCGGCACCCACACCAGCCCCGTCCCCAGCGCGGGCACGATGGACAGGACCGCCATGACCGTGGCCCAGAAGGCGGCTCCGGGCACCCCGAAGACGGCGAAGCTGAGGCCGGCGAGGCCGCCCTGCAGGACCCCGATCACGAGCGATCCCTTGATCGTGGCGCGCGTGACCGAGACGAAGCGGTCGAGGAGCCGCTGTTCGTCCGCCGAGGGGAGGGGAACGAGGTGAAGGACGCGGTCGAGGATCGCCGGGCCGCTGGTGAGGAAGAAGTACATCGCGTACAGCATGATGAAGAGCTGGAACAGGAAGTTGGTGGTGCCGAGCGTGGCGGCGGTCAGGCTGTTGACCAGCACCGCGCCCGCGCTCTGGGCCAACTGGCCCGCGAGGCTGACGATGCGCTCGCGGTCGGGCAGGAAGTCGCCCAGCAGCGGGATCTCGAGCACGCGGGCCTCGATGGATTCGACCAGGTCCATGTTGCCGCGCACCCAGGTGGCCGCGGCCTGGGAGACGTCCACGGCCTGCGAGACGACCAGCCCCATGAAGGCGATGGCGGGCGCCACCAGGACGACCAGCACCAGCAGGAGGGTGGCGACCGCGGCGGCCCGCTCGCGCCCCCTCATGCCCGCGGCCAGGCGCAGGTAGAGCGGCCGGGTCATGGCGCTGAAGACGGCCGCCAGCAGGATGGCGACGAGGAACTGGCGGATCATCACCAGGAAGAGGAGCGAGATCCCCAGCGCCAGCACGAGGAGGAAACGGTTCTGGAAGCGGGTGGGGTCGGAGATCATGTGGGGTCTCGGGGTGCGGGTGGCGGGCTCGGGCGGCTGCCGATGGAGATTCTGACGGTCGAGTCGGCCCGGGCCGCCCCGTCCGCGGGGGCTCCCCGGGCGCCGGGCCGGGTGCCGGGCTCGCCCGGAACGACGTGGACGACGTTGCCTTCGCCGTCGATCTCGAGGATCGGTCCCCTGTAGACGTCGTTGCCGAGGTCGATGGGCGGGGCACCTTCGGCGGCAGCGGCCGCGAGGGCCGGGGATACGATGTACGGCTCGGCGAGGCCGGCATTGACGTGGTAGCCCAGGTCCGCCAGCGCCTGAATGGTGATCGCGCTCACGGGATTCGCCGCTCCTACCGTGATTCGCGGCGTCATGTTCTCCGGGCCCATGACCGATTCGCGCCAATGCCCATCATCGCCCCCGTTCTCGACCGGCACCTTGCCACCGGTGTAGCCGGCGCCACCGGCGGCGTTGAACGCCGCGACGGCCCGGAATCCGGGGAAGTGCGTGTCGGCGTCGGGAAGCGATTCCGATGGATTCGCGAGCACGGAGTGCCAGGCCGGACCCAGGCCGATCCCCAGGACATGGGCGATCTCGTGCATTGCGACCTCGACCAGATTGCCCGTCCGGGCCAGCCGGCCCGCGTCGGCGTTGTCGAACCGGATCACGCCGAACACCGGGGTATCGTCGGAAACGCGTATCGCGCAAATGGCTGCCAGGGCTATCGTGCCGCCCGCTTCATCCGTGTGCGCGGCAACGGCGATCACCAGGTCGTCCACGGATCCGACCTCCACTTCGAACTCCGTCCCGGCGACTGTGCAGGAGAAGGTGTCGTTGACCGCGATATCCGGGAACTCGGTGTCCCTGAGGATCGCCTCCCAGATCGCCGCGGCGGCACGCATCGCCGATTCCACGTCGGCGCTCACGCCGGACCCGAAGCCGAGTTGGATATCGAATCCGGACGCCGGCGGTGGCGGCGGTGGTGGCGGCGCGGGGACCGTCACCTCGGCGGACTGGGTGGCCGAGGCGCCGTCGGGGTCGGTTGCGGTGATGGTGAGGGTGGCGGTGCCGGCCGATAATGCGGTGAGGATGAGGTCGCTCCCGTCGACGCGGACCTGCACGACGCGGGGGATGGACGACGATGCAGCGTAGTGGAGCGGGTCGCCGTCGGGGTCGGCGAAGTGGGCGGCCATGCCCAACCTGCGGGACTGGCCGCGGGGGAGCGTCTGCGCGGGGACCGGGGTGGTTGCGGCCGGCGCCCGGTTGAGCACGGTCACCGCGAAGCTCTGGCGGGCCGACAGGCCGCCGGGGTCGATGACTGTCACGGTCAGGGTGGCTTCGCCCGTGGCCCCTGCCCGCACTGTGAGCGCGGTGCCGCTGGCGGTCGCCGTGGCCACCCGGTCGTCGCTCGACGCGATCTCGACCTGCAGCGGGTCGCCGTCGGGGTCGTTGAAGTGGCGGGTGAGGTCGAGCGGCGCCGTCTCGCGTTTATGGAGGGTCTGCGCGGGAATGGACTCCGTTGCGACCGGGGCGCGGTTGGGAACAGTGACCGTGAAGCTCTGGGAGGCCGCCAGGCCGTCCGGGTCGGTAGCGGTCGCGGTGACCACGGCCTCGCCCTGGGAAAGGGCGGTCAGGATCAGCGCACCGTCGCTCGCCGAGACTTCGAGCGCCACGACGCTCCCGTCGGACACGGCGGCCGCCCAGGTCAGGGGGTCGCCGTCCGGGTCGGAGAACCAGGCCGCCAGGTCGAGCGTTTCCGCCTCGCTCTTGTAGAGGATCCGGGACGGGATCGGGTCGGTCGCGACCGGCGGCCGGTTGGGGACGGTGACCGCGAAGCTCTGGGAGGCCGCCAGGCCGTCCGGGTCGGTCGCGGTCACGGTGACCAGGGTCTCTCCGGTGGCCAGAGGCGTGACGACCAGCGTGCCCTCGCCGGCGGCGAGGTCCAGCGCGACCACGCGGGCGTCGGACGCCTCGGCGGCCCAGGCCAGCGGGTCGCCGTCCGGGTCGGAGAAGAAGGCCGCCAGGTCGAGCGTTTCCGCCTCGCTCTTGTAGATCATCCGCGACGGGATGGGGGCGGTCGCGACC
>JAJDVR010000276.1 GCA_022826025.1 Gemmatimonadota bacterium
ATCTGGACGCCGCATCTTTCCCCAAACGCCGCCCCGGAACATCAGCCGACGGGGAACGCTACATGGACGGGTGAATGGGCCGGCTACTACGGGTCCAGTCCGGCCGCTGTCAGCACAGGTGCGGCGAACGTGACCGTGACACTAGGCACGGGCACCGCCGAAGCGGACCTGACCCTCCAGGGCGTACCGACCCTCGGCACGCTGCAGTGGGACGACATGCCCGTCACGAACGGACGATTCATGGGCAGCACGACGGTCAACTCCGGCAATTACGACGCCGTGGGCCAGTTCGGCGGCGTCAACCAGGCTGGTGTCGTCGGTCACGCCACCGGGTCGGATTTCCGGTCGGTGTTCTATGGAAACAAGGATTGACCAATTCGGGCCGAGTCCTACTCGCGGTTCAACTCGGCGATGTAGTCCCGCAGGCCCGCTTCCAGCTTGTATTCCGGAGCGTAGCCCAGCTCGTCCCGTGCCCGGCTGATGTCCATTTGCGGCCGCTTGGGCGTGAGCGTGCCCCGGCGCAGGCGGACGCCCGGGAAGATCGCGCCCAGCGCGGCCTCGACATCCGCCACGGTGGTGAGGGCGCCGCTGCCGAGGTTGTAGACGTCATGGGACAGCGGCGCGGTGTGCACCGCCCGGGCGATGCCGTCGGCGAGATCCTTGACGTAGACGAAGTCCACGGTCTCGTAGGCGTTGAGCAGGGCCTCTTCGCCCGCCATGGCGGCCCAGACCGCTTCCTGTACCGCCACTCCCGGGCCTCCGGCCACCGAGCGGTACCCGTAAACCCCGGCGAAGCGCAGCATCACCAGTTCGAAGGCCTGCTTGGCGGCGAAGGTCCGGAGCACGTGCTCGCAGGCCAGCTTGGATGAGTTATAGACCCGTCCGCGGCCGTCCACGGGCGAGTCTTCCCGGAGCAGCTCCGCGGGGTCCGCGTCCTGGTACACCGCCTGGGTGCTGGCGTGCACCAGCCGGCGCACGCCGGCGAGCCGGACCGCTTCCGCCACGTTGAGGGTGGCCACCAGGTTGACCTGGAATCCGGCATAGAGGTTGGGGATGTTGTTTTCGCCCACGGACGCGGCCAGGTGGATGACGACCTCGGGCCGTACGGTCAGGAAGGCGTCCATCAAGGCCGCCAAGTCGCAGATGTCGCCGCGGATCAGCGGCAGGTCCTTGCCGGTGACGTGGCGGATGTAGTCCGGCTTGGCTACCACGTCGAAGAAAGTGACTTCGTCCCCGCGCGAGCTCAGCTCCGCGGCCACGTGGGAGCCTATCAGTCCAGCTCCGGTGATCAATACGCGCATGATTTCTCCTTTTGCCCTGCCCGCCTGGATTCCGGCCCCGTATCGGGGTACGGGGCATGCTTTCGCCGGAATGACGGCGCGGGTCCCCTCGCCATCTTCGCTGCAATCTACGTAGCAAAACACCGGCCCTCCCGTCCATTTGCGCGCGCACGGTGGCGGGGGCCGCGCTTTCCATGCACCGCGAACCCTGTTACCCGTGACAGGTGGTCACGCCGATTTCAGCGCATCATGCGCACGCATCGGGACGGATCTACTACGGCTGGTACATCGTCGCCGTCGGATTCATCGCCAACGTCACCTCCTCGTTCGCCCTCGCCAGCACCCTGAGCATTTTCCTCAAACCGATGACACTGGATCTGGGAGTGTCCCGCGGCGTCTTCTCGCTGCTGCGCTCGGGCGAGGGTCTCATCGGCGCTTTCATGGCGCCCTTCGTCGGTCCGCTGGTGGACCGGCACGGCAGCCGGTGGCTCGTGACAGGAGGTGCGGTGGTGGCCGCCGTGGGCTATTTCATCCTCAGCCAAGTCGAGGTCTTCTGGCAGTTCGTCCTGGTGCGCTGGACTTTCGTGACGGTGGGCGACGCCTTGCTGGGCTACATGGTGATCAACGTCATGATCGCCCGGTGGTTCGTCCGGAAACGCGGCCGGGCCATTGCCGTCTCCAGCATGGGCATCGGCTTCGCCAAGATCGTCATGCCGTTCCTGGTGGTGCCCCTGCTGGCCTGGCTGGGCTGGCGCCACACCTGGGCCGTGTTCGGCGTGTTGACCCTGGTGCTGATCGTCGCCCCGGCCCTGTTCTACATCCGGCGGTCGCCCGAAGACATGGGGCTCAATCCGGACGGCTTGGATCCCGTGGCCGTGACAGACGGGAAAACGCCGCGGCCGCAGCCGTCCGCTGGAAGCGAGGCCCGCATCTGGACCCGGAAGGCAGGCCTGCAAACCCGGGCCTTCTGGTTGATCGTCGCGGTCTTCGGCGTGTCCGCGGTCGGCGTCACCGGCGTCAATCTGCACGTGTTCGCCTATGTCACCGACCTCGGCTATTCGGATCTGCGCGCCGTCGGCGCCCTGAGCGTCATTGCATCCACCCAACTCGGCTCGCCGCTCGTCTGGGGCCTCATCGCGGACCGCGTGGACGTGCGCTGGAGCACTCTCGCCAAGTTCCTGATCCAGGCCGCCGGTCTCATCGTGGCCATCACCGCCGGCTCCCTGCCTCTCGTCTATGTCGGGTTCTTCTTTTACGGGGTGGGGCTCGGTGGTAACATGGTGCTGCAGGACGTTGTGTGGGCGCGGATCTTCGGGCGTCTGTCGATGGGCAGGATCCGGGGCCTGGGGATTCTCATGACCCACAGTTTTGCGGCCCTGGGGCCGCCGTTCTTCGGCTTTCTCTTCGACTGGACGGGCAGCTACACGGTTCCTTTCACCCTCTTCGCCGTGACGCTCGTGATTTCCGGTTTCCTGAGCCTGTTCATCGTCGCTCCGCCGCAGGCGGATACCGCATAACCGGAGCTGACTCGCGAATCCTGTATGGGAGCACCGCTCATGGTCATCGACGCTCATACCCACATCGTTCCCGAACACTTCCCTCCGGTGGCAGACCGCGCCGCGGGCAACCGCTGGCCGTCCATGGACCATACCGGGGCGGAGACCGCCAACGTCATGATCGCGGGCCGGAACTTCCGCACCGTGCTGGACCGGTGCTGGTCGGTGCCGCGGCGCCTGCGGGAGATGGCCGCCCCCGACTACGCGGTGGACCGGCAGGTGCTGTCGCCCATGCCGGAGCTGCTCGCCTACCGGCTGGAGCCCCGGGACGGCCTCGACCTGGCGCGCTACCTCAACGAGGTGCTGATGCGCATGGTGGACCAGGCGCCGGACCGTTTCTACGCGCTGGGCTCTGTGCCCCTCCAGGACGTGGAAATAGCGACGGCCGAGCTGGAACACGTTAAATCCCTGGGTCTTCACGGCCTCGAGCTGCTGAGCAACGTCAACGGCAAGAGCCTCGGCGAACCCGAGTTCCTGCCCTTTTTCAGGGCCGCCGAGGCGTTGGACGTGCCCATCTTCGTACACGCCCAGCACGCCACCTTCATGGACCGGGTGACGGGACCGCCGTTCATCGAGAACATCGTGGCCTTCCCCTTGGAAGGCGCGCTGGGCATCGCCAGCATGGTCACCGGCGGCCTCATGGAAGCCTGCCCGGGGCTCAAGCTGTTGTTCAGCCACGGCGGCGGCACCTTCACGCAGCTCCTGCCGCGCCTGGAAAACGCCTGGCACAACAACCCCAACTTCCACGCGCTCATGCCCCGGAAGCCCTCCGAGTACGCCCGCATGTTCTTCTACGACGACGTTTTCTTCGACAACCGCACGGTGCGCTATCTCATCGACACCGTGGGCGCGAGCCAGGTGGTCATCGGCTCGGACTATCCGTTCATGTTCCGGGACCAGTCGCCGGAGGATGAGTTCGACGAGCTGGGATTCACCGCCGAGGAGCGGGAATGGGTGTCGTCCGGTAACTGCCTGCGGTTTCTCGGGCTGGAGGGTTGAGGTTTGACCGCCGGCCTGCGGCTCGCGCCGCACAAGACGTCCGCCGGCAAAGGGGGTCGACATGGAATACCTCGTTCGAGGAAAGTTCGTGGTCACCATGCAGCCGCGGTACGGCACCCAGGGGGTGATCCGTGACGCCGCCGTGGTGGTGTCGGGCCGCGATATCGTCGAAGTGGGCTCGTACCGGGACCTCAAGGCCTCATATCCCAACGCCACCGTCGTCGGTTCCTCGCGGTACTGGGTGATCCCGGGCTTCGTCAACGCGCATCAGCACGGCAAGGGGCTCACGGACTTCCAGCTCGGGGGCAGGGACGACTGTTTCGAGATCTCACGGTTCGCGGCCGATCCACGTGGCGCCCTGGACCCGTACCTGGACGTTCTCTACGCCTGCAAGACCATGATCGAGTCGGGCATCACCATGTGCCTCCACTACAACTCCAGCCTCTCGCCGAAGACCTACGAAGCCGATGTCGATGAACGGCTGCGGGCGTACCGCGATGCC
>JAJDVR010000229.1 GCA_022826025.1 Gemmatimonadota bacterium
TCGAACACGCCCCCCGAAGAAGCGCAGGCCCCCATGGAGACGGCCCATTTCGGCTGGGGCATCTGGTCCCAGATGCGGCGCAGTACGGGCGCGAGCTTGTAGGGCACCCGCCCCGCGCAGATCAGGACGTCGGCCTGCCGAGGGCTGAACGACATGCGCTCCATACCGAAGCGGGCCAGGTCGAAGTTGCTGGCGGCCGCAGCCATCATCTCGATGGCGCAGCAGGCGGTCCCGAAGGGCATGGGCCAGAGCGAGTTGCGACGAGCCCAGTTGACGACGAAATCGAGGCGCGTGGTCAGAAAGGTCGGTGTTCCCGCGCCGAACACCCCGCCCGGCGAGGAGGCTACGGGAAGACGTTCAGCGGGCTTTTCGCTCAATCCCAATCGAGGCCTCCTTTCTTCCATTCGTACACCAGCCCCGCGGTGAGCACCGCCACGAAGATGGAAGCAGCCACGAATCCGCTCCATCCCAGCGCGCGCATCTCCACCGCCCAGGGGATGAGGAAGACGGCTTCCAGGTCGAAGACGATGAAGCTGATGGCGACGAGGTAGAACTTCACCGAAAAGCGAGTCCGAGTGTCTCCCAGCGGGATCATGCCGGACTCGTAAGGCATTGCCTTCTGGGGAGTTGGCCTGCGAGGATTGAGGATGTGAGACAACGCCACCATGAACACTGCGTTGAGGGCGGAGACCCCGAAGATGAGCAGGATCGGCAGGTAGGCGTCCGACATCGAGTCGCCCGCATGTGGAGGGGTTTCGCAGGAGTTCGGGTGGCAGAAAGCTACCCATGCGTCCCGACCCGGTCAAGCCGGAACGGAGCGCCCGCAAGCCGATTCCGGGAGTGCGCCACAGGCCGGCGTCACGTTCCGACAAACGGGCGTGCGTCGCGGGGCATGGCGGTCGGTACCCGGAGCCACGGACGGCATGGCAGATGCGAGATCCGGCACGGCATTTGCAGAAGTAGCGCGCGACAGGGGTCCGTCCCCGAGACACCGAGCCACAGTGCGGGTACTTTCTGCCGCCCGTCGATGGTTCGTGCCTGGGATATGTACGTGAACCGGGATACGGATCCATATTGCCGGGACGACATTATTGACTTGAACTGGCCAGCGGATGATGACAATGAGTCCGACAATTGAGAATCGTGAGCCTGAAACACGGCTCCGTGGACACCCCGGAAACACTAGGAATGAACTGTGATGCCTCGCATTACACGTATTCGCACTCTCGACCAGGTTCGGCGCTTCCTGAGTGCAGCCGACGCCCCGAATTTACAGGCTGACAGCCGTGAATCCATATATGCTTTCGTCAGCAAGACATTGGACAGATTCGAATACCACGATCTCAGGAAACGCGACAAGAGCCTGCTGAAGACGTTCCTGACCAGGGTGACCGGGTTCTCGCGTGCTCAGCTGACCCGCCTGGTTGCCCAGCATCGCGAGACCGGCACCATCCGGGACCGTCGCGGCAGGCCGCCCGCTTCAAGAGCCGCATAGCTGGCAACCAGTTCATCGTCGGGGTTTGACCCGGCCGATGTGGGACGGATCGCGTACCCGAAAGTGGACGTACTCGGGAACCGAGGCGCCGCGGGCGCAGCCGCGATGAATGGCCGCGCCCGGTCAGTGCCGGAAGAGCCGTCTCCCCGTGAAGACCATCGCGACGCCGTGCTCGTCCGCGGCGGCGATGACCTCTTCGTCCCGGATCGAACCGCCTGGTTGCACGATCGCGCGCACGCCGGCCGCGGCGGCCGCGTCGACGCCGTCCCGGAAGGGGAAGAAGGCATCGGAGGCGAGAGCGCAGCCGGAAAGGTCGAGGCCGGCGGCGGCGGCCTTTCTGACCGCGAGCTCGGAGGCGTCCACCCGGCTCACCTGTCCCATGCCGATGCCCAGGGTGGCGCCATCGTGGGCGAGCAGGATGGCGTTCGACTTCACCCCCGCGACCGCCGACCAGGCGAAGTCCAGGTCGTCGAGTTCGCGCGCGGAGGGCGTACGCCGGGTGACGATCTTCCACTTCGCGCTCTCCAGCCCGTAGAAGGGCGGCGATGACACCGACTGTGCCAGCAGGCCGCCGGAGACGGTGCGCAGCGTGCGCGGCTGGGGGAGGCGGCCGTGCGCCGCGAGGAACGCGGCCGAAGCGCGGCGCGCGGGTGAGGCCTCCACCCACCACTCGACGTGGTCCGGATCGAACGGCAGGTCGGCGCGCGCGACCGGGTCACCGGACATGGCCAGCAGCCGCAGACCGGACTTGCGGGTCAGGATTTCCATCGCCTCGTCATCGAAAGCGGGCGCGACCAGGCACTCGATAAAGAGTTCCGACATTCGCCTGGCGGTGGTGGCGTCGATGCGCCGGTTGACCGCGATCACGGATCCGAAGGCGCTCACCGGGTCGGTTCGGAGAGCCCTCAGGTAGGCCTCTTCCAGCGTCTCCGCGAGCGCCATCCCCGCGGGTGTGGTGTGCTTGACGATGCACACGGCGGGGCGCGCCGAGAAAGCGAACGGAGCAAGGCACTGGAGGGCGCCGTCGAGGTCGAGGTAGTTGTTGTAGGAGAGCGCCTTGCCGTGCAGCTGCTCAAGACCGTCCAGCCCGGCGCGCCCGTGTCCGCGCCAGCGATAGAATGCGGCCTCCTGGTCCGGGTTCTCGCCGTAGCGCAGCGTGCCTTCCAGCTCGGCGGACAACGCGAGGTGGGCCGGGAACATGCCGCCTCCGCTCCCGCCGCCGGCCGGCTCCTCTCCATCGATACCGGTTCCATTCTCCCGCCTGGCAGCCTTCCCCAACCATGCCGCCACAGCGTCATCGTACGCCCTCGTGTGCGCGAACACCTTCACAGCCAGCTCCCGGCGAAGTGCGTGGCCGTCTTCTTCCCGGTCCAGGGCCGCAAGCACACGCGGGTAGTCCACGGGATCCACGAGGGCCCACACGTCTGCGTGGTTCTTCGCTGCCGCCCGGATCATGGTGGGTCCGCCGATGTCGACCTGTTCCATCGCGTCACCCACCGAGACGCCGCCTTGCGCCACAGTCTCCCGGAAGGGGTACAGGTTGACCGCCACCAGGCCCACGGGCGCGTAGCCCTGCCCCGCGAGCGCGGCTGCGTCGTCCCTGTTCCCGCGCCGGGCCAGGATGCCCGCATGGATGGCCGGGTGCAGGGTCTTGACCCGCCCGTCCATCATCTCCGGGTGCGAGGTCACCTCCGCCACCTGCACGACGGGGAGCCCCGCGTCGGCGAGCGCCCGTGCCGTGCCCCCGGTCGAGACGATCTCCCATCCGCGGCGGACGAGACCGCGCGCGAACTCTTCGATCCCGCTCTTGTCCGAGACGCTCAGCAGCGCCCGCCTTCGAGTCATGTTCGCTCCTCGTTGCCGTGCAAGGCTGGCGCTAGTCCTCTGCGAAGCCCGCGGTAATCGCGCGCTCAACGTCGACTGCGGCCCGTGAATACGCCAGGAAGGCACTTCCCGGCGGCGAAAACGGCGTCGGCCGGCACCCTCGGGCGAGAGCTCGGCCGAACTGGTCCACCACCCGCGGATAGAGGAGATGCTCGACGCGAAGCACCCGGGCAGCGAGCGTGTGCGGGTTGTCGCCCGATCGCACCGGCACCGGCCACTGGGCGATGATCGGGCCCCGATCGTACTCCTCGTCCACGAAGTGCACCGTGGGCCCGGTTACGCTCGCACCCGCAGCGAGAACCGCCTCGTGCACGCGCATCCCATACATGCCCTTGCCTCCGAACGCAGGGAGGAGCGCCGGATGGATGTTGACCATCCTCTCGCGGAACGCTCCGACGACGCGCGGGGGGATCAGCCGGAGATAGCCCGCGAGCGCGATGAACCCGATATCGGCGGAGCGCAGGAGGCTCAGCGTCTCGCCGGCTACATCGCAGGACGATCGCCCCGCGACCGGGAGAAAGCGTGATCGAATCCCCGCGCGGCGGGCACGCTCGAGCGCCCTCGCGTGCCCCTGGTCGCTGACGACCAGTTCAACACGCCAGCGGGGTGCGTCGAGGCCGGCGTGATAATCGAGGATGGCCTGCAGGTTCGAACCTGAACCGGACGCGAACACCGCCACCCGCAGGCTCACACGAACTCGCCTCCCTGGAAGGGCATCAGAAAGGGATTGGTTCGGCGCTCCCATCCCACCGTGGTCTCGGGACCGTGCCCGGTGAACAGGCGGGTGTCGTCGGGGAGCGTCAGCACCTGCTCGCGGATCGACTGCAGCAACTGCTGCATGTTTCCGCCCGGGAGGTCCGTGCGTCCGATCGAACCCGCGAAGACGACGTCCGCCACTACGGCGATCCGCTCGTCCTCGTTGACCAGCACGACGTGACCGGGGGAGTGACCGGGGGCGTGGCGCACGCGGAATGCGCACTTCCCGAAGCTCAGTTCGTCCCCGTGGGCAAGCTCTTCGTCGACGGCGGGCAGCCGTGGCGCGTGCACCCCGAAGGCGGCCCCCTGTTCGGTCGCGGCCCGATAGAGGAAACCATCCGCCGGGTGGAGGAAGATCGGGGCGTCGGTGACGCCACGGATATCGGGCACCCCCTCGACATGGTCCAGATGGGCGTGGGTCAGAACGACCGCCTTCACCTCCAGTCGGTCCGCTTCGATCGCGCGGCACATGTCGGGCGCGCCTGCGCCGGGATCGATGACCAGCGTCTGGCGGGTTGCATCGCAGATCGCCAGCCACGCGTTCTGCTGGAAGTCGTCCGCGCCGGTGAAGGTCCGTAGGCGGATCACCTGCGTGATGTATCCGCCGTGAGGGTCCTGGGGCGGTCCGCTCGGACCGGGAACAGGGTCAGACCGTAAAGGAGCTTCCGCAGCCGCATCCGCCCGAAGCCTGGGGATTGGTGAAGCTGAAGCCCTGTCCCATCATGCTGGACACGTAGTCGATCTGCACGCCCTCGAGATACTGGGCGCTGAAGGGGTCCACGAAAACCCGGAAGTCGTCCAGCTCCAGCACCTCGTCGTCGTCTTCGGGCGCCTCTTCGATGTTCAGGCCGTACTGGAAGCCGGAACAACCGCCGGGAAGCACGGCGACACGCAGTCCGGCGGCGGATCTGGAATCGTGGTCTTCCAGAAACTGCCTGATCTTCGCGGTGGCTTCAGGCGTCAGGGTAATCAGCATGGTCTTGCTCCTGAAGGTGCGACTCCATCAGTTGACGGGTCAAACGGGAAAAACCCGGATGGCGCGCCCGTGTTCCAGTACGCCGCCGGCACATCTTCCGGCTCCGGCGCCGACGCCCTCCGGCCCTGCCCACGAAGGGCGCCTCAATCCTCGCCCGAAAGGCACGCGCGGACAAGCCGTTCCACGAGCAGGGATTCCTCTTCGGGCTCGACCGTGCGGGGATCGAGGCCGAGGCGATCGTTGTCCAGGGGCGCGAGCACCGGCGGATCGCCGCGTCTCAGGCGCCGTGCGACGGCGGACACGGATCGCGCGCCGGTTTCCGGCTCCACGACGAACGTGTCGAGGACGACCCCCGGACAGGTTCCGCCCCCCACCAGCGAAGTCCCCCGACTCACGCGGGCTTCCACGCCGCGGGCCTCCAGAGCGGCGGCCAGGCGGGTGGCCCGCTCGAGCAGCTCTTCCGGAGAGGCGGCGATCATGCGCAGCGCCGGTATCTCCCTCAGCGCGCGGGCGGGATCCCTGTAGAGACGCAGGGTCGCCTCAAGCCCCGCCAGCGTCACCTTGTCGACACGCAGGGAGCGGCAGAGCGGGTTCTGTCGCATCCGCGCGATCGGCGCCCTCCGTCCCACGAGGATCCCCGCCTGTGGCCCGCCCAGCAGCTTGTCCCCCGAGAAGCCGACCACGTGAGCACCGCTCGCCAGGCTGTCGGCCACCCGCGTTTCTCCTGGAAGGCCGAGCGCGGCGGGGTCCATCATCAGCCCGGTTCCCAGGTCGTGGAAGAAGTGGACGCCCAGGCGATCGGCCAGTTCCGCCAGCTCGGCGACGCCGGCCTCTTCGGTGAACCCCTCGATGCGGAAGTTGGAGCGGTGCACCTTGAGCAGCGCCGCGACTTCGCCCGTTTCGAACGCTGCCTGATAGTCGGCGATGCGGGTGCGGTTCGTGGAGCCCACCTCGCGCAGCCGGACCCCGCTGCGGACCAGGATTTCCGGTATGCGGAAGCCGCCTCCGATCTCCACCAGTTCTCCCCGTGAGACCGCGACCTCCTTCCCCGCCGCCAGGGTGTTCATGCCCAGCACCAGCGCGCCGGCGGCGTTGTTGACCACGAGCGCGGCTTCGGCGCCCGTGAGTTCCCTCAGGAGTTGTACGCAATGCACGTAGCGCGATCCCCGGCTCCCGCGCTCCAGGTCGAACTCCAGGTTGCCGTACCCGCGCGCGGCGCGGGCCATGGCGGACCGGGCAGCGGGTGCGATGGGCGCCCGGCCCAGGTTGGTGTGGAGCACCACGCCGGTGGCGTTGATCACCGGCCGCAGCGACGGGATGCCGTCCAGGGCAAGTGCCTGCTCGACTTCGCCGGCGAGGTCGCCGATGTCCGGCGGCGCGTGGCCGGTTTCGCGTGCGAGATTCCTCCTGGCATGATCCAGCGCGGAGCGCAGATGGTGCATGATGCGCTGCCGGGGATGCTCGGCGAGCAGCGTGGTGAAGGCGGTGGAAGCCAGCACCCGGTCGACGCTCGGCAGGTGGCGGCGCGGATCGGTCATCGAACCGTGCCGGACGGAGCGTTGCGGGAGAGCCCCTTCCGTGCCGGCGACATCCGGACCCTCCTGCCGCGCCGGCGCGGGTCCCTGGCCGGGAGGATCGCGACCGTATCGCGGCGCAACGAATCACCGGGTGGCGCCGGTACCGTGTCGCGGCGCACGGAGTCGGCGGCGGGCGCGGGGATCGTGTCCCTGCGGACGGAGTCGGCCGGAGGCGGCGGAATGGTGTCGCGAGCGGTCGAGTCCGCCGGGACGGCCAGCGTATCGCCGGGCGCCGCTGCCGCGGGGGCGGCCGCTGCCGCGGGAATGGTATCGCGAGCGGTCGAGTCGGCGGGAGGGAGCGTGTCGCCAGGGGCCGCCGGGATGGTATCCATGGCAACGCTGTCCGCCTCGGTGCGGGCAGTGTCTTCGGGGGGCGGTGGCGGGGCGGGACGGGTAAAGCCGACGGTTCCCCCGCCTTCCCCCACGCCGTTGATGTTGGTGATGTTCGATATCTCGACCTCGTAGGGCACCTCGGGGACCAGCACTCCGTCCAGGATGACGATGAAGGTCTGCTGGGCCGTGGGCGGCTCCGCTTCCCCGGCTTGTGCCGTGTCCTGCGCTGCCGGAGCCGGCGGCGGGTCGGGTTCCGCCTCGGCCGGCTCGGGCGTTTCTCCGGGATCGATTGCTGCCGTTGTATCCCCGGCGGCAGCTTCCGCCCGGGCCGCCGAATCCGCCTGCGCCTGCGCCACGCTGTCCCGGACCGCTTGTTCCCGCGCAAGGCTGTCGGCCAGCGCGCTCCGATAGGCTTCCGCCTCGTGCGGATGGAGGACGGCCAGCGACCCGGGCGCGTCGACGCTGTCGGAAGTGACCACGACGCGCACGTCGTCCAGCGGGAGGTCCGGATCGAGGTAGTCGTCGAGGGAGACGCCGAAGCTGATGGAATCCTCGACGGTGACGCGCGCGATCCGCGCCGAAGTGGTGTCCCGGGCCAGCAGCGCAACCTCGAGCACGATCGCGGTGTCGGCGGCTTCCCCACCGCCATCCAGTGGGGCCGGACGCGTTCCCTGGGGCTCGGTGAAGTCCGGCTGGGCGTTGCGGTTGCGGTCGAGGTAGGCGCTCACCACATAGTCGCCCGCCGGCAGGTAGCGCAGGGCGAAGATCCCCGCGCTGTCGGTGACGGCGGTGTGCACAACGTCGCTTTCGGCGACCGACGCGTCCACCCGCGCGTCACCAAGGGGATCGCCTGTAAGTCGGTCGATGACCGAGCCGGCAACAACGTTGGGGGTGAACTCCGGCCCGGTCGAGAAGAACAGCTCGAAGGGTTCCTGAAGGGCATTGCCGAACATGTCCTGAATGACCGGCAGCACCGTCACGCGGTAGATCTGCCCGGCCTCGAATCCGCCCAGCGCGCGCACCGTGAGTCCTTCGCGGCCGTGCGACACGCGCACCTCGCCCGAAGCCGGCGACACCACCACCGACTGGTCCAGGGTGCCCGCGCTGGGCCGCTCGCTGATGCGCTCGCTGAAGCGGAGGGTCACCGGAGAACGAAAGGGTTCCACGGTGGAGAAGGTATCCGGCTCACTCAGGATCACGATCGGGGGAAGCCGGTCGGGAGGGCCTCCGGGAGGGGTGGCTTCGCGCGCGCACCCCGACAACAGCGCGCCGAGCACAGCAGGCAACAGCAAGGGCATCGCCCCCCGATCCCCGCGCGTTACGGCGGCCGCCGACCCGTTTCCGATCGCGGAGATCACCGGTCCGCCAGCGCCGCCAGCTTCTCCTGCAGCTTGTCGTGCTGTTCGCGGAAACTGGCGAGCTTGCCGCGCTCGTGAGCAACAACCCGTTCGGGCGCGCGCTCGAGGAAGTTCCGGTTGGCCAGCTTGCGCCGGGCCCCGTTCATCTGCCCGCCCAGGCGAGCCACCTCCCGCCGGAGGCGCTCCCGCTCCCGGTCCAGGTCGATGACGCCCTCGAGCGGAATGAAGACTTCGGCGCCGTTCTGCAGGACCGCATGCGCGCCCACGCCGCGAGGCCGTTCGTCGAGCATCACGGACTCGACGCGCGCGAGCCTCGAGATCGGCTCTTCCCCGGCGGCCAGCGTCTCCGCGAAACCGGGGGACACCGAGGTGAGGACGACCGTCACGCGCCGGCCCTCTCCGACCCCGTATTCCTTGCGCAGACGCCGAACCCCGGTGATGAGTTCCTGCAGAGCCGCCATCTCGCGCTCCACCTCGGACGCCTCCCACCGGGACTGCGCCTCGGGCCACGGAGCCACCATCAGCGCGGGAGGGCGTTCGGCGCCCTCGGGGAGCCGCAACCGTTCCCACAGACCCTCGGTGACGAACGGAACCACGGGATGAAGCAGCCTCAGGATGGTGTCGAAGGCGCGGGCCAGCGTCGCCCGGGCCGCCGACCGGCTCGCTTCGCCCGCATCGCCGCGAAGACGAGGCTTGACCATCTCCAGGTACCAGTCGGCGAACTCGCCCCAGAAGAGCTGCCGCAGCCGCTCCGCAGCCTCGTGCAGCCGGAATGCCGCGAGCGCCTGCGTCACCTCGCGGCAGGAGACCGACAATCGCGACAGCATCCAGCGGTCGGCCAGCTCCAGGTCCTCATCCACATCTTCCGGACGCGGAGCCGGCTCGTCTCCGAGATTGGCGAGCGTGAAGCGGCCCGCGTTCCAGAGCTTGTTGGCGAAGTTGCGCCCGGGGGCGAACGACGCCTCCAGATCGGTGTGATCCAGCCGGATATCCGCTCCCACCCCGCATTCGGCCACCATCGTATAGCGCAGCGCATCGGCGCCGAAGCGTCGCACCACTTCGAGCGGATCGATCCCGTTGCCGCGGGACTTGGACATCTTGTGCCCGGTGATGTCGCGCACGGTGCCGTGCAGATACACCTCGGTGAAGGGCGTCTCGCCCATGAACTCGAAGCCGGACATGATCATCCGGGCGACCCAGAAAAAGAGGATTTCCGGCGCGGTGGAAAGCACATGCCCGGGATAGAAGGCGCGGAGATCATCGGATTCCTCGGGCCACCCGAACACCGAGAACGGCCAGAGCCAGGACGAGAACCAGGTGTCCAGCACGTCAGGGTCCTGCTCCAGGTCGCGGGAGCCGCAGGCCGGGCACACATCCGGGTCCTCCAGGGCGGCAAAGACCTCGCCGCACTCGCAGTACCATACGGGGATGCGGTGCCCCCACCACAACTGCCGCGAGACGCACCAGTCGCGGATGTTCTCCATCCACTTCTCGTAGTCGTTGCGGCGTCGCCCGGGGATGAAGTTCACGACGCCGTCGCGCGAGGCCCGGAGTGCGGGCTCGGCGAGCGGTTTCATGCGCACGAACCACTGCTTGCTCAAACGGGGTTCGACCACCGTGTCGCAGCGATAGCAGCGGGGCACGGTGTGCAGGTGCCGCTTCGAGCCCGCCAGCAGCTCCGCCTCCTCCAGGGCCTTCAGCACCGCGTGGCGGCCTTCCTCGCGACTCATCCCGCGGAAGGCCGGAGGGACGTTTTCGTTCAGGCGTGCGTCCCGGGTGAGGATGTTGAGCAGCGGAGCCCCGGAGCGGCGCGAGATCTCGAAATCGTTGATGTCGTGCGCGGGCGTGACCTTGACCATCCCGGTGCCGAAGTCGCGATCCACGAAGTCGTCGCCGACGATCGGGATGCGACGCTCGGCCAGCGGGAGCACCGCGTGGGCGCCGATCAGTCCGGCGTATCGTTCATCCGCCGGGTTCACGGCTACGGCCGTGTCGCCCAGCATGGTTTCCGGGCGGGTCGTGGAGACAGTCAGATACCAGGAGCCGTCGTCCCCCCGGTCCAGGGATCCGCCCAGGCCGCGTGCCTCGGCGGCGCGGCCCCAGGCGGCCTCTTCGAGAGGGTAGCGCAGGTCGTAGAGCGTTCCCTCGACCTCGTGCCCCTCGGCTTCCTCGTTGGAAAGCGCGGTCAGGCAGCGGGGACACCAGTTGACGATGTACTCGCCGCGATAGACCAGGCCCTTCTCGAAGAGACGCACGAACACGGTGCGCACGGCTTTGCTCAACGCCGGCTCGAGCGTGAAGCGCGTACGCTCCCAGTCGCACGAACAGCCGATCGCGCGCAGCTGCTCGAGGATCAGGCCGCCGGTCCTGTCGATCCACTCCCAGGTGCGCGCGATGAAGGCTTCACGACCGAGGTCGTGGCGGGTCTTGCCCTCGGCGGCAAGCTGGCGTTCGACCACGTTCTGGGTGGCGATGCCGGCGTGGTCGGTGCCGGGGACCCAGAGGGCCGCCCTTCCCTGCATGCGGCGCCATCGCACCAGGACATCCTGGATGGTGTTGTTGAGCCCGTGCCCCATGTGCAGGACCGCGGTCACGTTCGGGGGCGGGATGACGACTACGAAGGGCTCGGTCCCCTGCTCCCGGGCCCGCTCGGCCGTCATGCGGAAGTACCCGCCGTCGAGCCAGCGGCGGTAGATGCGGGGCTCGATCGTGCCGGGATCGAGACGGGGCGGCAGATTCAGGTCGGTCATGTCCCGGGAGGGCGGCGCACCGAATCCCTGCGCGTCGCCGCGCGCTCGGCGTCCATGCGTTCACGAATCGCCCGCGCGCGATCCTTCCAGGACTGCTCCACGGCTGCCGCGACGGCGCCCCGCTCGAGCTCCATCCATTCCCAGTCGCGTTCCCGCAGCTCGTTGATGCGCGAGGGGTTGGGGCCGAACTGGAAAGGGAGCGGGAGGGTGATGTCGCCCAGGTGGATCTTGCCCGGCGAGAATCCCCAACGGCCGCCGTCCGCGTCCGTGTAGGTCCAGTCCATGGCGGCGACCCGTGCGGCTTCGGCGGTCGTGATCGAGTCGATCCAGAGATCCAGGACCGCGGCCATCTCGAAGCGGGCGCGCTCCTCGAGGGTGAGGTCGAGCAATTCCGGGTCGATGGGGCGCCAGACCTCCGGGTTGTTCATGAATGGCCGCAACCTCTGCGCGGCGGTGCGCGGGTCGCCCGCCGGAACCTCGATGTCGGCCACGACGACGCCCGGGATTGCGTCCTCCGGGAGTTCCGTTTCCTCGCGCGCCGGGGGCGCCTCGGGCTCGGGCTCGGGCTCCGGAGCAGGCGCAGGAGCTGTTTCGTCGAGTTCGAGCAGCTGCACGACCTGCATGCCGTCCTGGCTGGCCGGTACGAAGACCGGCAGCGGCGCGACAGGTGGCGCCTCCTCGGGTTTCAGATGCGGGTAGACCAGAATCACGATCGCATGCGTCGTCACGGAGACGGCTGCCGCGACCCAGCGCACCCACCGGGGAGCCCCGGAGGAGGCGATCGAGCGGGCCGCGGGCGCATCTCCCATCAGCTCGAATCGACCTCCTCTACCGCCACCGGATTGGCCACCGTCCCCACGCCCGGGATCTCGACCTCGACCCGGTCGCCCGACGCGAGCGGGCCGATGCCGTCGGGCGTCCCGGTAGCGACAAGGTCCCCCGGTTCGAGGGTCATGACCGCAGTGATGAAGCGGACCAGCTCCGGGATCGGAAACACCATCGTGTCCACATGGGCGTGTTGGCGCACGCGCCCGTTGACGCGCG
>JAJDVR010000219.1 GCA_022826025.1 Gemmatimonadota bacterium
CCGTATTCCCCGCCGAATCGGTGATGGTGATGATCGTGTTGTTGAAGGTCGCCTTGATGTGTGCCACGCCTTCAGCTTCGACAACCTTCTTCGCACGCCGGACTCGAGCCGGCTTTCGTCCCTTTGCCACGCGCGTCTTTCCTCGGCCCTATTTCCTGGGAGCCTTCTTCTTGCCGGCGATGGCCCGGCGGCGGCCCTTGTGGGTGCGGGCGTTCGTGTGCGTCCTCTGCCCTCGCACCGGCAGTCCCCGGCGATGACGCAATCCGCGGTAGCAGCCGATGTCCATCAGTCGCTTGATGTTCATCGACACCTCGGTCCTGAGCGCGCCCTCGACCTTCAGCTCCGTCTCGATCTGCCTGCGCAGCCGGCTTACGTCCTCGTCGCTGAGGTTGAAGGTGCGCTTGTCGGGATCCACGCCGGTCGCGTCCAGAATCTCTCTGGCGCGCGTGGGGCCGACCCCGTAGATGTAGGTGAGCGCGACTTCGACGCGCTTGTTTCGCGGAAGATCGACGCCTGCGATTCGTGCCACGGCTCGCGTTCCGAAACTCGGGAGGTCCCTAACCCTGCCGCTGCTTGCAGCGGGGGTTGCGTGCGCAGATGACGCGGACAACACCGCGCCTGCGGATCACCTTGCAGTGCTCGCAGAGGGCCTTCACGCTGCTCCTTACCTTCATTTCGGCTGCTCCCTGGCGACGGGGGTGTCTGCTTCACTGCACAGAAGTTGAAAGATAACCGAAAGCCCGTTGGGGCTCAATGGCCATTCCGTCATGTGGAGGCGGACACCGGGCGCGGGGAAGCGGTCAGCACTCGTGCGCGCTCTCCGGTGATGGCTACGGTGTGCTCGAAGTGCGCGGAGCGCGAACCATCGCTGGTCACGACCGTCCATCCGTCGTCGAGGGTGCGGATGGACCCGGCCCCTGCCGTGAGCATGGGTTCAATGGCCAGAACCATTCCGTCGAGCAGCCGCGGACCCTGTCCGGGACGTCCGAAGTTGGGCACCTGGGGCGCTTCGTGCACCTCCCGCCCTACCCCGTGGCCCACCAGGTCGCGGACGACGGCAAATCCGGTCCCGCGAACGGTGCCTTCCACGGCCGCGCCGATATCACCGACATGGTTTCCCGGCAAGGCTGCGGCGATGGCCCGATCCAGAGCCTCCCTCGTAACCTCCAGCAGCCGGCGCGTCGCCGCGTCCACGTCACCCACCGTGAATGTGCTCGCCGAATCGGAGCACCACCCGTTGAGCCTGACCCCCACATCCACCGAAACGATGTCGCCGTCCTCCAGAACGCGGCGCCGGCTGGGAATCCCGTGCACGACCTCCGCATTGGTCGAGGTGCACACGGCGCCCGGGAAACCGTACAGCCCCTTGAATGCCGGAACCGCTCCGTCGTGGGAACGGATGAAATCCTCGGACAGGCGGTCGAGTTCGGCCGTCGTGACACCGGGGCGCACGACATCTTCCAGCACGGCAAGGAGTTCGCCGATGATGGCTCCGCCCCGGGCGATTTCGGCGATCTCGGGTTCGCTCTTCAATCGGATCACGTGGTTCCGTTGGACCTCGCTTCAGTCTCACGCGCCGGCATGCGCCGCATGGCCGCCCGAACCGACCGATACGTCTCTTCGATGCCCTGCGTGCCGTCCAGGCGCGCCACCGGCGACGCCGCTTCCTCGTAGTACGCGATGATGGGTTCCGTCTGCGCCTCGTAGACCCGGAGCCGGCGCAGGATGGTCTGTGGACGATCGTCCTCCCGATGGATCAGGGGCTCCCCGGTCTCGTCGCAGATACCGTCTACGCGTGGGGGATCGTCGTGAATGTTGTAGACACGCCCCTTCGGGCTGATGCGGCGTCCACCGATTCTGCGCAGCACGACCTGCTCGGGCACGTCCAGAACGACGACGCCCTCCACGGCCCGTCCCGTGCGCGCGAGCGCGTCGTCCAGCGCCCGCGCCTGGGGCAGGGTACGGGGAAAGCCGTCGAAGAGAATCGGCGCGTCCGAGGGCAGCCCCTTGAGGGTCTCCTCGACCAGCGCGACGATCACCTCGTCCGGCACCAGTTCGCCCGCATCCATGTAGCGCCGGGCCGCCTCACCCAGTTCAGTGCCCGCCTGGCGCGCGGCGCGGAGCAGATCTCCCGTGGCGATCTTGCGAAAGCCCACATCGCGGATGAGCTTCGCGCTCTGCGTGCCCTTGCCGGCGCCGGGAGGTCCCAGGAAAACGGCGATCATGGTGCTTGCCACAGAGCTCCCGCGGCGCTCACGCGGGCCGCATCAGACGTAGCGCCCACGGCCCCGCATCTTGACCCTCCCCTTCTTCATGAAGCCGTCATAGTGGCGAAGAAGCAGGTGTTGCTGGGCCTGCTGGACGGTGTCCAGCCCTACCCCGACCACGATCAGCAGGCTGGTGCCCCCGAAGAAGAAGGTCTGGATGTTGAACCAGTCGAAGATCCAGAAGGGCAGCAGCGCGATGATGGCAAGATAGATCGAGCCCGGAAGGGTGATGCGCGTCAGGATCCTGTCGATGTACTCGGCCGTGCGCGCGCCCGGCTTGACCCCGGGGATGAAGGCCCCCTGCTTCTTCAGGTTCTCCGCCAGATCCACGGGATTGAAGATGATGGCCGTGTAGAAGTAGGTGAAGAAGAGGATCAGGAGGGAGTAGCTGCCGTAGTAGAGCCAGCTCCCCGGCTGGAAGAGATCCGAGATCTCGCGCAGAAAGCCGGCGCTCGAGAAGGCCGCGAGCGTGCCCGGCACGATGATGAACGACTGTGCGAAGATGATCGGCATGACGCCGGCCGAATTCACGCGCAGCGGAACGAAGCTCTTCTGGCCTTCGCGGATGCGACCGCGCCCCATCACCTTGCGTGGTATCTGAACCGGGATCTTGCGGGCCGCCATGGTCATCGCCACGACCCCCGCGGTCACCCCCACGACCACGGCACCCAGCGCGGCAAGGCCGACCACGCTTATCTCTCCAACCACGAACGACTCCCAGGTCCGGCCGATCGCCGCCGGAAATCCCTCGATGATGGAGAAGAAGATCAGCAGCGACATGCCGTTGCCGATGCCGTGCTCGGTAATCTGCTCTCCCAGCCACATGACGAAGACGGCGCCGACGGTGAGCGCGATGACGGTGGTGAACATGAACAGCAGGCCGGGGGTGCGAACCGCGCCGGGAATGCTGGACAGGAACACCGCGTAGCCGTAGGCCTGGATGATGGACAGCACGACCGTCGTGTAGCGCGTCCACTGGGTGAGCTTCTTGCGCCCCTGCTCTCCCTCCTTCTGCAGCTTCTCGATCGTGGGAACCACCGCGGAGAGCAGCTGGAACATGATCGAGGCGGAGATATAGGGCATGATGCCGAGCGCCAGGATTGTGGCCCGGCTGAGACCGCCCCCCACGAACATGTCGTAGATCCCGAACAGCGTATTGCTCAGCTGCCCGAACTGCTGCTGCAGGATGTTCACATCGAGGCCGGGCACGGTGATGTGCGCCCCCAGCCTGTAGACGAGAAGGATGAACAGCGTGAAGAGGATCTTCTGCTTCAGTTCCGGGACCCGGAACAGATTGGGAATCGGGTTCGCCATCCTTTACCCCGTCTCGCGGATTGATGTCAGCGGACGCCGGACACGGTCACCGTGCCCCCGGCAGCTTCGATCTTGCGGCGCGCGGACGCGCTGAACGCGTGCGCCTCGACATGCATCGCCCTCTCCGCTTCACCCGTTCCGAGCACTTTCACCGGCTTCCGGCCGCTGCCTGCCACCCCGGCCTGGACGAGCGCCGTCAAGGTGATCCGGTCGGTGTCGAGCCGGTTCAGGTCGCCAACGTTGATGACCGCGTATTCGACGCGGCCGCGGTTCTTGAACCCCCGCTTGGGGATGCGCCGCTGCAGGGGCATCTGCCCGCCCTCGAACCAGGCGGGAACGGTGCCGCCACTTCTGGACTTCTGACCGTTGTGCCCCCTGCCTGCCGTCTTGCCCAGCCCGGAGCCGGGTCCACGCCCGACGCGCTTGCGCGCCTTGCGTGATCCCGGTACGGGGCTCAGCCGGTGAAGTTCTGACATCGGTGCGATCTCCGTCGTTCAGGTGACTTCGGTGACTTCCACCAGGTGGCTGACCTTGCGGATCATGCCCCGGATGGCCGAGTTGTCCGTGTGGACAACCGACTGCTGGTGCCTGCGGATCCCCAGGGCACGCAATGTCCTCCGGTGCGTGCTCAGCCTCCCGATGCCGCTGCGCACCTGCTTGATCCGGATCTTCCGGGGCGTGTCGGACACGGTTTAGCCTCCCAGTTCTTCGACGCTGATGCCGCGCTCGCGCGCGACCTGCTCTGGCGTGGCCAGCCGCGCCAGGCCGTTCAGCGTCGCCTTGACCACGTTGATGGGGTTGTTCGAACCGAGGCTCTTGGTCAGCACGTCGGTGACGCCCGCCGCCTCCAGCACCGCCCGAACCGGACCGCCGGCGATCACCCCGGTCCCTGGCGCCGCGGGACGCAGAAGCACCCGCCCCGCGCCCGACTGGCCGATGATCTCATGAGGGAGCGTGCCGCGAACGATCGACACCTTCTGCATGTTCCGCCGTGCCCGCTCGAATGCCTTGCGGATGGCCTCCGCAACGTCGCTCGCCTTGGCCAGCGCAACGCCCATGTTGCCCTTCTGGTCGCCCACCGAGACCAGCGCGGTGAACGAGAAGCGGCGTCCGCCCTTCACCACCTTCGCTACCCTGTTGATGTGGATGACGTTCTCGACAAGTTCGCTCTCACGCGAGCGGTCGCCGTCCGTACCCCTTTTTCTGGCCATCAGAAGTTCAGCCCTCCCTCGCGCGCGCCCTCGGCAAAAGCCTGCACCCTGCCGTGATACTGGTAGCCGCCGCGGTCGAATACCACCGTGCTGATGCCCTCCGAACGAGCACGATCGGCCAGCATCCTGCCCGCCGCCCGGGCCCGCTCGACTCCAGGGTTGCGAGACTCGGTCTCGAACTCGCGGAGAGCCGCGGACCGGGTGGAGATCCCGACCAGCGTGCGTCCAAGGTCGTCGTCCACCAACTGCCCCTCCATGTGCTTCAGGGAACGGAACACCACGAGCCGCGGGCGTTCAGCGGACCCGTTCACACGCTTGCGGACCCTGCGATGCCGGCGGATGCGCTGCAGGCGCCGGCTCCTTCTCAACTTCGAACTCTTTGCGGTCACGGTTTCCTCGCTCTGCGGGCAGACTACGATGCGGCGGTCTTGCCGACCTTGCGACGGATCTGCTCGCCCTGGTAGCGCACGCCCTTGCCCTTGTACGGTTCCGGGGGCCGGAACGACCGGATTTCGGCCGCCACCTGTCCGACCTTCTGCTTGTCGATCCCGTGCACCACCACGACGTCCTGCCTGGGACACTCGAGGGTGATGCCTTCGGGCTCCGGGTAGTCGATGGTATGGGAGTATCCCAGGCTGAGGACCAGTTCCCTGCCCTTCTTCTGAGCCCGGTATCCCACGCCCACGATCTCCAGCGTCTTGCTGTACCCGGCAGTCACGCCGTGCACCATGTTGGCGATGAGCGCGCGCGTGAGACCATGAAGCGACCGGTGCGTGCGGCCGTCGGAGGGCCTCCGCACGACGACTTCACCTTCCCCCACGTGGACGGTCATGGCGGGATGCACGTCGAGGGTCAGTTCGCCCCTTGGTCCCTTGACCTGCAGGACGGGCTCGCTGTAGTCGACGGTCACGCCGCCTGGAATGGCGACCGGCAGTTTACCTATGCGCGACATACGTTTACGTCGTGGTTGATGGAATCCTGGCTACCACACGATCGCCAGCACTTCGCCGCCTACACCTTCCTTGCGCGCCGTGCGGTCGGAGAGTACACCCCGGGAGGTCGACAGAATCGCCATCCCCAGACCGTTCCTGACCCTGGGGATATCCTGCCGGCCGACGTACCGCCGCCTTCCGGGCGACGAGAAGCGCTCGATATGCCGGATGACCGGGCGACCCTCGTCGCGATACTTCAGGTAGACGCGCAGAACCCCGTGGGCTCCGTCGTCGAGCACCTTGTAGCCGAAGACGAAATGGTTCTCGCCGAGCAGCCGGGCAATTTCGATCTTCATCCGGGAGACGGGCATGTCCGCCCAGCGGTGGCCGGCCTGTCCGGCGTTGCGCAGCCGGGTCAGCATGTCGGCAATCGGGTCCGTCATCATGTCGAGTCTCGTCCCTCCGTTCTTCCCTGGGTTGCGGGGGCGTCAGGCGGCGCCGTTCTGGCCGATGATGACCGGCAGCGAGCCGCGGAACGGGAATCCCAGTTCGCGCAGCAGCGCCAGCGCCTCGTCGTCCTTGCTGGTGCTCGTAACCACGGTGATGTCCATGCCGTGGATGCGGTCGATCCTGTCGTAGTCGATCTCGGGGAAGATGATCTGCTCGCGGACCCCGAGGCTGTAGTTTCCGCGCCCGTCGAAGGATTTCGTGGACAGCCCGCGGAAGTCGCGGATACGCGGTATGGTGGCGCTGACCAGGCGATCGAGAAACTCGTACATGCGGCGCCGGCGCAGCGTGACCCGGCATCCGACCGGCATGCCCGTCCTCAACGAGAAGTTGGAGATGGACTTTCGAGCCCGGGTGATGACCGGCTTCTGTCCGGAGATCACCGACAGTTCCTCGACCACGCTGTCGAGGAACTTCTGATTCTTGCTCGCCTCGCCGACGCCGACGTTGAGGACGACCTTCACCGGGTGCGGAATCTGATTGACGTTGGTGAAGCCGAATTCCTCCTGGAGTTTCGGCTGAACGTTCTCCAGATAGTGCCGGCGAAGCCGGGGGTGCGTCTCCGTCATCTTGCAAATCCGTCCGTTGTCGTCACCCGTCACCTCGGCGCCGGGATGGGGTTGCCGGTCTTCACCGCGATGCGCTCCTTCACGCCCCCTTCCTCGAGACGCATGCGAATGCGGCTGGCCTCTCCGCTGGCCGGATCGATCAACATCACGTTGGAAATGTGGATCGGAGCCTCGAAGGTGATGATCCCTCCCTCCGGATTGGCCGCCGTGGGCCGCTGGTGGCGCTTGCGCATGTTCACGCCCTCGATCACGACCTGATCCCGGTCGCGAATCACCCGAAGCACGGTTCCCTGCTCGTCCCGATGGTTGCCGCGGATCACGCGCACGCGGTCGCCCTTCGCGATCCGGTGTTTGCGCCTGTTCCGGCGCGCTCCGGTCGGCTTCAGCATCAGAGCACCTCCGGGGCCAGCGAAACGATCTTCATGTAGCGCTTCTCCCTGAGCTCCCGCCCAACCGGTCCGAAGATGCGCGTGCCCTTCGGCTCGCCGTTGGCGTCGATGAGCACTGCGGCGTTGTCGTCGAAGCGGATATAGGAGCCGTCGCGCCGGCGCACTTCCTTGGCGGTTCGCACCACGACCGCGCGCACGATATCGCCCTTGCGCACGCCGGCGTTGGGGATGGCATCCTTGACCGTGAGCACGACCAGGTCGCCCACGCTGGCGTAGCGGCGGCGCGAGCCCCCCAGGACACGGATGCACAGGGCCTTCTTCGCGCCCGTGTTGTCCGTGATGCGAACCATCGATTCCTGTTGAATCATCGCCGGCCTATCCCTCCGCGCGGTCGACCAGTTCGGCGACTCTCCACCGCTTGGTGCGGGAGAGGGGCCGCGTCTCGACGATGCGCACGGTGTCCCCCATGCGATACTGATTCGTTTCGTCGTGGGCGTGATACCTGCGGGTGCGCTTGACCTGCTTTCCGTAGAGCGGATGGGCGAACTGGCGCGCGACAAGGACGGTAACCGTCTTGTCGGCCACGTCCGACACCACCACCCCCGTTCGCGTCTTTCGCCGGTTGCGTGCGCCGCTCGCGGCTTCCGGTGTCACCGTCATGAAGCGTTCTCCTCGGTCGTGGCCAGAGCCACCGCGAGTTCGCGTTCGCGCTGCACGGTGCGGACTCGCGCAATATCCCTGCGCAACTGCGAGAGCAGCCGGGGATTCTCGAGTTCCATGGTCGCGGCCCGGAACTTGAGGCGGAACCGCTCCTCCCTCAGTTCGTCCAGCCGCTCGCGGATCTGCTGGTCGGTCATATCGCGAATGTCTTCGATGTCCATGCCCGGTGCCCTCAGGTTCCCAACTGCCGTTCGCGCGCGACGAAACGGGTCTTGATGGGCAGCTTGTCGGATGCGAGCTGCATCGCGCGGCGCGCGACCTCCTCGCGGACACCTTCCATCTCGAACATCATCCGGCCCGGCTTCACCACCGCTACCCAGCCTTCCGGATTGCCCTTCCCCTTGCCCATGCGGGTCTCGGCGGGCTTGGAGGTTACCGGTTTGTCCGGAAAGATCCGGATCCAGACCTTCCCACCCCTCTTGATGTGCCGGGTCATGGCCACGCGCGCCGACTCGATCTGGCGATTGCTGATCCACGCGGACTCCACCGCCTGCAGCCCGTAGTCGCCGAAACTCACCCGGTTTCCGCGACGGGAGACCCCGCGCATCTTGCCCTTGTGCTTCTTGCGGTACTTGATCCGCTTCGGTGCCAGCATCTCCTATCGTCCTTGCGAGGCCCGCCGCCGCACGGGCCGGATTCCGTTCGTCTGCATCCTCATGATCCCGTCGAGTACGTCCGGCCCCGCCGGTCGTCCACTACTTCACCCTTGAAGATCCAGCACTTCACGCCGACGGTACCGTAGGTGGTGTCCGCCCGCACGCTCGCGTAGTCGATGTTGGCCCGCAGGGTGTGCAGGGGCACGCGACCCTCGTGATACGCTTCGGTGCGGGCGATCTCCGCGCCCCCCAGGCGGCCGCCACACTGGATCTTGATGCCCTCCGCGCCCGCGCGGCGCGCCGATTGAACGGCGCGCTTCATGGCCCGCCGGAACGAAATCCGCTGCCGCAACTGGTGCTTGACGTTCTCCGCCACCAGACGCGCGTCAAGCTCGGGCTGCTTGATTTCCTCGACGTTGACGGAGACCTCCGACTTGGTCAGCACGCCCAACTCGTCGCGCAGCTTGTCCACCTCGGCGCCCCGCTTCCCGATCACGACGCCCGGTCGGGCAGTATGCACGGTCATGACGATCTTGGAGGGCTTGCGGTCGATCTCGACCCGCGAGATGGCCGCGTGCGCCAGGCGGCGGTCGAGGTACCGCCGAATGGTCTCGTCTTCCTGAAGCAGGTGGGGGAACTCCTTCTCCGCATACCAGCGGGACTGCCAGTCCTTGACGATGCCGAGCCGGAATCCGTGGGGGTGTGTCTTCTGTCCCATCGCCCCTATTCCTCGCTTTCCACGACGATCGTGATGTGACTCGAGCGCCTTCGGATCGGGGCCGCCCTCCCCATGGCCGCCGCCCGCCATCGCTTCGTGGTCCGCCCGCCATCAACAAAGGCCTTGCCGATCACGAGCTCGTCCACATCGAGCATCTCCCCGTCCTCCTCCGCCCTGTACTCGGCGTTCGCGACCGCGGAACGCAGCGTCTTGCTGACCGGCACCGACGCGGCCTTCTTCGAGAACCGAAGGATCGCGTAGGCCTGGTTGACGGGGAGACCCCGGATCTGATCCACGACCAGCCTCACCTTGCGGGGACTCATTCCGATGTACTTCGCGACCGCCTTTGCTTGCATCCGAGTTCTCGTGCAGGGGTGACCTGATCGGCCTCTATCGAGCCTGGGAGCGCCGGTCGGCGAGCTTGCCCCCGTGCCCGCGGAAGAGCCGCGTGGGAGCGAACTCGCCGAGTTTGTGGCCCACCATGTTTTCGGTGACGTAGACCGGGATGAACTTGTTGCCGTTGTGCACCGCAACCGTATGGCCCACGAAGTCCGGCGAGATGGTCGAGGCGCGCGCCCAGGTCTTGATCACCTTTTTCTCGGCGCGCGCGTTCATCAGCTCCACCTTGCGCAGGAGCTTCTCGTCGATGTAGGGGCCCTTCCTTACGCTGCGTGGCATGGCGGTTTCCTGTTTGCTTCTCTTCTCGCAGTCGTCTAGGACCGGGTGGCCTTGCCGCGTTTGCGGCCCCGGACGATCAGTCGGTTGGATTCCTTTCTGGGATTGCGGGTCTTCTTCCCCTCCGGCTTGCCCCAGGGGGTAACGGGAGGTCGGCCCCCGGAGGCCTTGCCCTCACCTCCGCCCAGCGGGTGGTCCACCGGGTTCATGGCGACGCCCCGCACCTTGGGACGGCGCCCGCGCCACCGCGTTGCCCCCGCCTTGCCCAGCGACTTCAGCTCGTGGTCGGTGTTGCCGACCTGGCCAACGGTGGCCATGCACTCCATGCGCACCCGCCGGACCTCCGTAGAGGGGAGACGGAGCGTCACGTAGTCTCCTTCCTTGGCCATGATCTGCACGCCGGCGCCCGCCGAGCGAGCCATCTGGCCGCCCTTCCCGGGCTTCAGCTCCACGTTGTGAACGAGCGTGCCCAGCGGAATGCGGCCGATCGGGAGGGCGTTGCCCGGCTTGATGTCGGCATCGCCACCGGCCACCACCTCATCTCCGACCGCCAGGCCGCGCACATGCAGGATGTAGCGTTTCTCGCCATCCGCATAGTGGATGAGGGCGATGTTTGCGGAGCGGTTGGGATCGTACTCGATTTCGGCGACGCGGCCCGCCACCCCGATCTTGTTGCGCCTGAAGTCGATGCGCCGATAACGGCGCTTGTGGCCACCGCCCCTGCGCCGCACCGTGATGCGGCCATGGTGGTTCCGTCCCCCCTTGGAGTGCAGAGGCTCCGTCAGCGACTTCTCCGGTCCCTTGCGCGTGGTCACGGTGTCTTTCACGATCGACCGGAAACGGGAGCCGGGTGTAACGGGTCTGAACTTCTTGATCGCCATGGCCCGTTCCTCAGCCCATTTCGTAGAGTTCGATGTGGTCGCCTTCGGCGAGCTTGACGACCGCCTTCTTGAACGACGGCCTGCGGCCGAGGCTCCAGTCGCGGCTCATCTGTCCCAGGAACGAACGGCGCATCTTGCCCGCGTATCTCATGGTGCGGACATCGTCGACCTGGACGTCCCAGAGCGCTTCCACCGCGCGGGCGATATCAATCTTGTTGGCCTTCTGGTTGACGATGAACGAGTAGACGTTCTCGGCTTCCATCTGGGCGGTCGTCTTTTCGGTGACCACCGGCCGCACGATTACATCCCACGGCTCACGCATCGCCGTCCTCGCTGTCTGTGGAGCCCGCGGGGTCTGTGGCCACCGGCCCGGTCCCGAGCGCCTCGGCCTCGATCACGACGGTGGCCGCCCACAGCACGTCGTAGGCCGACTCCTCCCCGAAGGGACGTACGCTGACACCCGGCAGGTTGCGGGCCGAGAGATACACGTTGCGCTTGTTGCCGTCGGTCAGCAGCAGCACCTTGCCCGACACCTCGATGGCGGCGAGGCAGGCAGCCAGGCGCGCGGTGCGCGGGGCTTCGTAGTCCAGGGACTCGATCAGCAGAACGCGACCACCTTCGGCGCGCGCGTTGAGGGCCGATCGCCGGGCCAGCGCGCGTACCTTGCGGGGCAGGGACGTGCGCCACGAGTGAGGCTGAGGGGGGAAGGCCATCCCGCCTCCCGTCCACTGCGCGGCCCGGATCGTGCCCTGGCGTGCCCGGCCGGTGCCCTTCTGCCTCCACGGCTTGCGGCTTCCACCCGAGACGGCCGAACGGTTCTTGCCGGCGCCCGTCCCCCGCCGGCGATTGGCAAGATGTGCCCGCACCACCTGGTGCAGCACGGCCTCGTTCACGACTCCGTCGAAGGGGACCGCCGGAAGCGTCCGGTCTCCGTCCGGGCTGCCGTCAGACTGGTAGTAGTGCGCCGTATGCATGGCTCTAGTGGCTGATGAAGACGAAGCCGCTGCGCGGCCCGGGAACGGCGCCTCTGAGGAAGAGCAGGTTCCTCTCGGTGTCGACCCGAACGACTTTCACATTGCTCAGCGTCTTGCGGTTGTTGCCCATGCGGCCGGGGAGCTTCTTGCCCTTGATGACCCTCGATGGGTCGGTGCCCGCTCCCATCGATCCGGGGGTGCGCGACATCGGGTGTCCGTGCGTGGCGGGGCGTCCCGTGAAGCCGTGCCGTTTCACGACACCCTGAAACCCCCGGCCCTTGGTGTTGCCGGTCACCTTCACGGACTGGTCGGCAGCGAAGAGCTCCACGGTGAGTTCGTCACCGGCCTCGAACGCTTCGTCGTCCGCGACCGGGAACTCGCGCAGAACGCGGGGCGTCACCTCCAGTCCGGCCTTCGCGGCATGGCCGGCCTCGGCCCGGGTGGCATGCTTTGCCTTGCGCGCCTCGAAGCCGACCTGGACGGCGCGGTATCCGTCGGTCTGCTCGGACTTGACGCACACAACCGGGCACGGCCCGGCGCGGACCACGGTAACCGGCACTGCAAGACCCTCGTCGTTGAAGATGCGGGTCATCCCCACCTTGCGTCCGATCAACCCCGCCATCCCACCCCCTAGTCGACCTTGATCTCGACATCGACGCCCGCCGGCAGATCCAGCTTGGTGAGGGCGTCGATGGTGGCGGGCCGGGAATCGACGATGTCGATGAGGCGCTTGTGCGTGCGCAACTCGAACTGTTCCCGGCTCTTCTTGTCGATGTGCGGCGAGCGCAGCACCGTCCAGCGCTCGCGGCGCGTGGGCAACGGAACCGGACCGCATACGCTGGCACCGGTCTTCTCCGCGGTGCGGACGATGTCGGAAGCGGTCTGGTCGACGATCCAGTGATCGAAGGCTTTCAGCTTGATGCGAATCCGGCCACTCATTTCTGGTAGACTGCTCCGTTGCCTGCCACAATCTCGGCACTCTTCGACCGGGGCACCTGGTCGTAGTGCGAGAACTGCATGGTGTACACGGCCCGCCCCTGGCTCATGGAGCGGAGGGAGGTCGAATATCCGAACATCTCTCCCAGCGGAACGCTGGCTCCGATGACCCGGGCGCCGGCGCGTTCGGTCATGCCGCCGACTCGTCCGCGCCGGGAAGACAGGTCACCCATGATATCTCCCATGTAGTCGCCGGGCGTAACGACTTCCACATCCATGACCGGCTCGAGCAGGACCGGCCGCGCCCGCCTCACGCCTTCCCTGAGCGCCATCGATCCGGCGATCCTGAAGGCCATCTCGCTGGAATCGACATCGTGATACGAGCCGTCCACCAACTCGACCTTGATGTCGATGAGCGGGTAGCCGGCCACGGCCCCGCTGGACATGGCGTCGCGCATTCCCCGCTCCGCGGGACCGATGAATTCCTTGGGGATCCTGCCGCCCACGATCCGGTCCTCGAAGACGAAGCCCGCGCCCTTGGGGGCGGGTTCGACGTTGATGACCACATGGCCGTATTGCCCGCGTCCTCCCGTCTGTCGCACGAACCGTCCCTCGACCTTCGTGGCGGAACCGACGATGGTCTCGCGGTACGCGACCTGGGGCCGGCCGATGTTGGCGCCAACCCGGAATTCCCGGCGCAGCCGGTCGACGATGATCTCGAGATGCAGTTCACCCATCCCGCTGATGATGGTCTGGTTGGTTTCCTGATCGCTGCGCACCCGGAAGGTCGGGTCCTCGTCGGCGAGCTTCGCCAGTCCCCGGGCCAGCTTGTCCTGGTCGGCCCGGGTCTTGGGCTCGATGGCGACCGCGATCACCGGCTCCGGAAACTCCATGGACTCGAGGATGATGGGATGATCGGGATGGCACAGGGTATGGCCGGTGCGAACCCCCTTGAGTCCGATGACCGCCGCGATGTCCCCTGCGAACACCTCCTGCCGTTCCTCGCGCTTGTTGGCGTGCATCTGCAGGATGCGGCCCACCCGCTCACGCTTGCCCCGGGTGGCGTCGAGCACGTAGCTGCCGCTCGGCAGCGATCCCGAATAGACGCGGAAGAAGGTGAGCCGCCCGACATAGGGGTCGGTGGCGATCTTGAATGCGAGCGCGGTGAAAGGAGCGTCGTCGCTCACCTCCCGTGCT
Organism: Gemmatimonadota bacterium; assembly: GCA_022826025.1. Classification (GTDB taxonomy): domain Bacteria; phylum Gemmatimonadota; class Gemmatimonadetes; order Longimicrobiales; family Gaopeijiaceae; genus BD2-11. Next base: position 13,887 of record JAJDVR010000219.1, read on the forward strand.
TCGGCGAAGCGGCCCGCCGGACGATAGTGTCCCTCGACGGGAGGAATGTCGATGGGGGAGGGCAGGTAGTCGATGACACCGTCCAGGAGTGCCTGGATGCCCTTGTTGCGGAAGGCCGATCCGCAGAAAACGGGGAAGATGGCGCCCCGCAGGGTGGCCTCGCGGATCGCCTGCCGGAGTTCCTCCTCGGTTAGTTCCTCGCCCGACAGGTACTTCTCCAGCAGGTCATCGTCGTGCTCGACCGCCGCCTCGATGAGCTCGTGGCGCAACCCCGCGATCGTATCCGCCATGGAGTCGGGAACCGGCCCGTCGTGGAAGCGGGAGCCCAGATCGTCCTCGTAGATGATCGACTTCATGCTGACGATGTCCACGACGCCGGTGAAGAGCTCGCCCTCGCCGAGCGGATACTGGACCGGGTGGGCGTTGGCCCCGAGCCGTTCGCGCATCATTCTGACGACCTGCTCGAAGTCGGCCCCGACGCGGTCCATCTTGTTGACGAACGCGATGCGCGGCACGCGATAGCGGTCGGCCTGGCGCCATACGGTCTCGGACTGCGGCTCGACGCCACCGACCGCGCAGAACACGGCGACGGCTCCGTCCAGAACCCGCAGCGAACGCTCGACCTCGGCCGTGAAGTCGACGTGCCCGGGGGTGTCGATGATGTTGATGCGGAAGGTGGAGCCGTTGCGCAGCCACGCGCAGGTGGTGGCGGCGGAGGTGATCGTGATCCCCCGCTCCTGCTCCTGTTCCATCCAGTCCATGGTGGCCGCACCTTCGTGCACCTCGCCCATGCGGTGGACCCGGCCGGTATAGAACAGAACCCGCTCGGTGGTGGTGGTCTTGCCGGCGTCGATATGCGCCATGATGCCGATGTTGCGCAGACGCTCTAGCGGTGTATGCCTGGGCATCCGATGTATTCCTTCAAATCCTGTGTTTCGGTCGTCGGTACGCAAAAAAAGCGCAGGAACTCCGAGGCCACGAGTGCAGATTCGGCCGGGCCAACCCACCTGCCGGTTGGAAGCCGTCTGCCTTGTGTCGCGAGGGTTGGAACTTCGGGAACCCCCGCTACCCCGGCGCCAGCCTGCGCGCCGCAGTTGGGAAACGGCTACCAGCGATAGTGGGCGAACGCCTTGTTGGCTTCTGCCATCCGGTGCGTGTCTTCCTTCTTCTTTATCGTGCTTCCCTCGTTTCGGCTCGCGGCCAGAATCTCGGCTGCGAGGCGACCCGCCATCGACCGCTCTCCCCGCTTGCGGGCAAAGTCGATCATCCACTTTATGGCCAGCGCCTGGCGTCGCTCGGGGCGGACTTCGATCGGCACCTGGTATGTGGCGCCTCCGACCCGCCTGCTCTTCACCTCGACGGCAGGCTTGGCGTTGTTGAGAGCCTGGTTGAACACTCCCAGGCCCGGTTGTCCCGAACGCTCCTCAACTACCGTGAGGGCGTCGTAGAAAATGATCTCCGCGGTGGACTTCTTGCCGTCCAGCATCAAGCCGTTGATGAACTTCTGGGCCACAACCGACTCGTAGCGCGGATCCCCCGCGGTCTCCCTCTTTTCGGCGCGCGTGCGGCGGCTCATGAATCGATCCTATCGCTCCCGCTACCTGGGTTCCTTGGTTCCGTACTTCGACCGGCCCCGGCAGCGGTCGCCCACTCCCGACGTGTCCAGCGTGCCGCGCACGACGTGATAGCGCACGCCGGGCAGGTCCCTCACCCGGCCTCCCCGAATGAGCACGATGGAGTGCTCCTGGAGGTTGTGTCCTTCGCCACCGATGTACGAGGTCACCTCGTACCCGTTGGTCAGCCTGACGCGTGCGACCTTGCGCAGCGCCGAATTGGGCTTCTTGGGGGTCGTGGTGTACACACGGGTGCAAACGCCCCGCTTCTGGGGGTTCTTCTGGAGCGCCGGCGACTTGTTCTTCTTTCGAACGGACCGGCGACCCTTGCGCACGAGCTGGTTGATGGTCGGCATACGATTGGTTTCAGCAGTCAGGCGTTCACGTCACGACGAGCGCTTGCTTCCCGCCACACGGCTCGCCCGGACGCGTCCGGGAGGATTCCCTCGGAGCCATCGGGCATATCCTGTGCAGCTTTCAAAGATACGAAAGCGTTCTCCCGTGTCAACGCCGGATACACTCCGCGCAGTGGTCTACTCGAGCGCCGTCTCCTCTGCGGTGAACCCGGCCAGCAGGCCCTCCGGCTCCGCCAGGGGCAGGATCTCCTCGTCGTAGAATTGCTGTTCGACCATGAACTCGACGTGCTGGTAGCGGTGGATGCCGGTGCCCGCCGGAATCAGGTGGCCGATGATGATGTTTTCCTTCAGCCCCTTGAGGTGGTCGCGGGCACCCCTGACCGCTGCGTCCGTCAGTACCCGCGTGGTTTCCTGGAAGGAAGCCGCGGAGATGAACGACTCGGTCGTGAGGCTGGCCTTCGTGATGCCCAGCAGCAGCGGTTCGGAGCGCGCGGTCTTCCCTCCCTCCGGCAACTCCTCGTTGACCGCGAGAAACTCGGCTCGATCCACGCTCTCGCCTTCGAGGAACGTGGTGTCCCCGGAGTCGGTGACGCGGACCTTCTTGAGCATCTGGCGCACGATGACGGCGATGTGCTTGTCGTTGATCCTGACCCCCTGCAGCCGATACACCTCCTGGATCTCGTTGAGAAGGTATTCCTGGACCGCGCGGGGCCCCTTCACGCGCAGAATGTCGTGCGGATTGATCGGGCCTTCGGAGATGCGGTCGCCAGCGTGCACCAGGTCGCCCTCGTGGGCGCGCAGGTGCTTCCCGACCGGAACGTCGTATTCGCGGGGGTCTCCATGCTCGGGCGTGACCACCACCTTGCGCTTTCCGCGCTTGATGTCCCCGAAGCTGACCCGTCCCTCGATTTCGGCGATCACGGCGGGATCCTTGGGCCTGCGAGCCTCGAACAGCTCAGCGACGCGCGGGAGTCCGCCGGTGATGTCGCGGGTCTTGTAGACCTCGCGGCTGATCTTGGCGATGGTCTGTCCGGGCATGACCTGTTCGCCATCCTTCGCCATCAGCTGGGCACCCACCGGAATGATGAACTCCCGCGCCCTCACGGCGCCCTGCCGGATCTCGATGGCGGGGTGGAGCTTCTTGTTCCGGTCCTCGGTGACGATCATCTGGCGGCGGCCCGTAGTCTCGTCGAGTTCCTCCCTCATCGTCTGGTCTTCGATGATGTCCGAATACCTGAGGGTCCCGCCGCAGTCCGCGACGATCGGCTCCGAATACGGATCCCAGCTGAACAGCAGCCCGCCTTCCTCCACCACGTCGCCCTCCCGCACCGCGAGCGTGGCGCCATACGGGACTGCCAGCCGGCTGCGGACCGCCCCTGCCGGCGTCTTGAGGATGATCTGTCCCTCGCGGGAGGTCACGATCCGCTCGCCCTGCTGCGAACCCTCTTCGATCTCCACCGTTGTCACCCGCTCCAGTCCCGCGACGCCATCAATCTTCGACTTCCTCTGCGTCTGGGCGGCAATGCGGGCGGCGGTTCCGCCGATGTGGAAGGTGCGCAGGGTCAACTGGGTCCCGGGCTCGCCGATGGACTGCGCGGCCAGGATTCCGACCGCCTCGCCCACGTCCACCATCCGCATGGTGGCCAGGTTGCGGCCGTAACACCTCTGGCAGATCCCTCGCTTGGTGCCGCAGGTAAGCACGGAGCGGATGCGCACGGCTTGGATCCCGGCGTCGTCCTCGATCGCCTTCGCCTGGTGTTCCTCGATGAGCTCGCCCTTCCGGACGACCCGCTCACCGTCGATGGGATCGATGACATCTTCCAGCGCCACGTTGCCCGTGATGCGATCCGCCAGGGGCTCGATGATGTCCTCGCCCTCCTTGAGCGCCGACATCTCGACGCCCTCCATCGTGCCGCAATCCTCCTCGGTGATGGTGACGTCCTGGGCGACATCGACCAGGCGGCGCGTAAGGTAGCCCGCGTCGGCCGTCTTGAGCGCGGTGTCCGCAAGTCCCTTGCGCGCGCCGTGGGTGGAGATGAAGTACTCGACGACGCTCAGCCCCTCGCGGAAGTTGGACTTGATCGGGGACTCGATGATTTCGCCGATTCCGCCGGTCAACTTCTTCTGAGGCTTGGCCATCAGGCCGCGCATGCCGGCCAGCTGGCGCATCTGGTCGCGGTTTCCGCGGGCCCCGGAGGTCATCATCATGTAGACGGGGTTGTAGCCGTCGCGGGAGCGCTCCAGGTACCGCACCATCTCCTCCGCCACATCGTTGTTGGCGTGAGTCCAGGTGTCGATCACCTTGTTGTAGCGCTCGCCCCGCGAGATGAAGCCGGCGTCGTAGTGACCCCTGAAGCGGGCCACCTTCTCGTCGGCCTCGGCCAGGATCCGGCTCTTGTTGAGCGGGATCTCCAGGTCGCTGATGCCGACGCTGATCCCCCCCAGGGTGGCGTACCGGAATCCGAAGTCCTTCAGATCGTCCAGGAACCGGGTGGTGGGGAGCAGCCCGACTTCCGTGAAACATCGGAACACCAGGTCCCCGAGCTGACCCTTGCCCAGCGTCCGGTTCTCGAACGGCATGCCCGCGGGAATGAATGAGTTGAAGAGCACACGCCCGGCCGTGGTCCTCATCCACGTGCCCGAAGGCTTGCCCTCCGCAGCCTTCTTCGGCACCCAGAACCAGCACAGCGAGTGGAACTGGAGGCGGTCGGTGACCACCGCCATCTCCACTTCGCCGAAGGTGCTGTAGCGGGGGGCATCCCTGTAGAGCTCGTCCAGTTCCCGATTGGCCCTGTCGCGGACGGGAGCGGCAGCCTTGCCGTTGTTGGCGTCGAGCTCCAGGTCCGAGATGGCCAGCGGGGGCTTGGTGAGGTAGTAGCAGCCGATGACGATGTCCTGGCTGGGCGCCGCGACCGGCCGGCCGTTCGAGGGCAGCAGGATGTTGTTCGACGAGAGCATCAGGACCCGCGACTCCAGCTGCGCCTCGAACGAGAGCGGCACGTGCACCGCCATCTGGTCGCCGTCGAAGTCGGCGTTGAAGGCCGCGCACACCAACGGGTGGATGCGGATCGCCTTCCCCTCCACCAGAACCGGTTCGAAGGCCTGGATGCCCAGCCGGTGCAGGGTGGGCGCCCGATTGAGCAGAACCGGGTGGTCCCGAATGATGTCTTCCAGAACCTCGTAGACCTTGGGGTCGTCGTCCTCGACGATCTTCTTCGCGCGCTTGACCGTCTCGGCCTCTCCGCGCTTTTCGAGTTCGTGAATGATGAACGGCTTGAACAGCTCAACGGCCATCGCCTTGGGAAGGCCGCACTGATGCAGCTTGAGCTCGGGGCCCACCACGATGACCGACCGGCCGGAGTAGTCGACGCGCTTCCCCAGCAGATTCTGGCGGAAACGCCCCTGCTTTCCCTTGAGCATGTCGGAAAGGGACTTGAGCGGCCGCTTGCCGCGCCCGCGGATCGCCTTCGATCGGCGTCCGTTGTCGAACAGCGCATCAACCGCTTCCTGCAACATGCGTTTCTCGTTGCGCAGGATGACTTCCGGGGCCCGCATCTCCACCAGCTTCTTGAGCCGGTTGTTGCGGTTGATGACCCTGCGGTAGAGGTCGTTGAGATCCGAGGTCGCGAAGCGCCCTCCGTCCAGGGGAACCAGCGGCCTCAGGTCGGGGGGGATGACGGGAACCACGTCCATCACCATCCACTCGGGCCGGTTGCGCTGGTCGGGGCTCAGCCCGGAGTTGCGCAGGGCGTCCACGACCTTGAGGCGCTTCAGTTTCTTCTTCTTGCGATGCTGGGAGGTCTCGGTTCGGATCTCGTGGCGCAGCCAGTCGGCGAGGCGGTCGAGCCCCTTCCCGTCCGCATTGCGCCTGCCGATGGCCACGTCCGGCGAGTCGAGCTTGCGCAGGAGGCTGCGGACGGCTTCCGCTCCGATCTCGGCCACGAACTCGTCGTCGCCCTCCTCACGCGCCTTCACGCGCAGATCGTAGTACTCGTCCTCGTCCAGCAGATCGAGGAACTCGACGTCCTGGCGACCGGGGTTGGTCACCACGTAGGACGCGTAGTAGATCAGCTTCTCCAGGTTGCGGAGCGTCATGTCGACCAGGTAGCCCAACTGGCTGGGCAGCGTCTTGAAGAACCAGATGTGGCACACCGGCACCGCGAGCTCGATGTGTCCCATCCGTTCGCGACGGACCTTGGAGAGCGTCACCTCGACGCCGCAGCGGTCGCAAACGTGCCCGCGGAAGCGAATGCGCTTGAACCTTCCGCAGGAACACTCCCAGTCCTTCACCGGGCCGAAGATGCGCTCGCAGAAGAGCCCGTCCCGCTCCGGCTTGAAGGACCGGTAGTTGATCGTCTCGGGCTTGGTCACCTCTCCGTACGACCAGCTGCGGATTTCCTGCGGTGAGGCGACCTTGAGCTGGATGAAGTCGAAATCGGTTGTACCGCTCGTCTCGCGGAACCTGGGAAAATCGATCATATGGCGTGCACCCCGTGGGTTGCGGGTGTCAGTGCGATGCTCAAGATCTCAGTCGTCCTGATCGAGCGTTACCGAGAGGCCCAGCGCCTTCAGCTCCTGTACCAGCACGTTGAAGCTCTCCGGGATACCGGGCTCGGGGAGGTTTTCCCCCTTGACGATCGCCTCGTATACGCGCGACCGGCCCATGACGTCGTCCGATTTGACGGTCAGTATTTCCTGCAGGGTATGGGCTGCGCCGTAGGCTTCCAGCGCCCATACCTCCATCTCCCCGAACCGCTGTCCCCCGAACTGGGCCTTGCCGGCCAGCGGCTGCTGCGTGACCAGCGAGTAGGGTCCGATGCTGCGCGCGTGGATCTTGTCGTCCACCAGATGCGACAGCTTGAGCATGTACACCATGCCGACGGTGACCGGGAAGTCGAAGGGCCGGCCGCTCCGGCCGTCGCGGACCACCGCCTTGCCGTCCGGGCGAATACCTGCCGCGTCCATGAACTCCACTACCCCCGCGTCGATGCCGCCTGACGCTGGCGATTCGGACCGGGCGAGGCGGTGGATCGCCGGAAACGCCTCTTCCATCGGGACCGCGAGCCGGCCGGCGTGCTCTTCGGCGGCTTCCACCAGGAAGTCCCTCAACCGGTCGAAGTAGGCCTGCGCCGCCTCCGGCAGGTCGACCCGCGCGTAGTCGTCCAGCGAATGACCCAGTCCGGTCGAGCTCTGATCGCCGTTGCCCGCCGCACCCACCTGGGAGGGAAGGGTTCGAGAGGCGCCCGTGAGCTGCTCGATATCGGTAGCGGCCGCGGCGGGAGGCTCGGCACTGATTCCCAGTGCCTGGGCTCCCCACTTGACACCCGCCATCTTGAGGAGCAGCCCGACCTCATCTTCGCTCGCACCCTGGAACACGGGTGTCTTGGCGCCGAAGCCGAGCACCCACGCGGCCCATCCCAGGTGGGTCTCGAGGATCTGGCCCACATTCATGCGGGACGGGACGCCCAGGGGATTGAGCACGATCTCCACCCGGGTCCCATCGGGCAGGAAGGGCATCTCCTCCTCGGGCACGATGCGGGCGATGATGCCCTTGTTGCCGTGACGTCCGGCCATCTTGTCGCCCACCGCGATCTTGCGCTTCTCGGCGATGTATACCTTGACCAGCTGAACCACACCCGGCGGCAACTCATCCGGCTGGAAGACCTTGTCGATATGCTCCTCGGTGTCGCTGTGCACCTTGTCGATGCGGCGGCGGGATTCGTCCACCACGGAGCGGATGCGCTCGTTGATCGACTTGTTGCGCACCTTGAGGCTGTCGAGCTCGACCTCCGCCAGATTCAGCTCCGCCAGCACCGCCTTGGTAACCTTGCGCCCCTCTTCGAGAACGGGTTCGATCACCCCGCGCCTGAGACAGAGCGAAATGGTCTGGAGGTGCAGGAGCGCCCTGAGCTCGTCGTCGCGCACCTCGGTGATGCGAGCGATGTCCTCGCGCTCGGTCTGGCGGAGTTCGCCAATCCGCTGGCCCTGCTCCTTGTCCAGGAGCGGACCGTCGATCCGGCGCGAGAAGATCTTCACGTCGATCACGGTCCCCGACATCCCCGGCGAGAGGCGAAGGGAAGAGTCCTTCACATCCTTGGCCTTCTCACCGAAGATCGCGGTCAGCAGCTTCTCCTCCGGTGAGAGTTCCGTCTCGCCCTTGGGCGTGATCTTGCCGACCAGAATGTCGCCGCTCTTGACCTGGGCCCCGATGCGGACGATGCCGCGCTCGTCCAGGTTGGTGAGGTTCTCGTCGGCAACGTTGGGGATCTCGCGGGTGATCTCCTCCGCGCCGCGCTTGGTGTCGCGGACGTGGAGTTCCAGCTCCTGGATGTGAATCGATGTGAAGACGTCTTCCCTGACCAGCTTCTCGCTGAGGACGATCGCGTCTTCGAAGTTATGACCGTACCAGGGCATGAAGGCGACCAGGACGTTGCGGCCCAGCGCCAGCTCGCCGTAGCTGGTGGAGGGTCCGTCCGCGATGATCTCGTCCTCCTCCACGATCTGCCCGCGTTCCACCAGCGGCCGCTGGTTGATGGCCGTGTCCTGATTGGTGCGCCAATACTTCTTGAGCGCGTAGGTATCGAACTGGGAGAGGCGCATGAGAGGCTGATCGGCCTCCTTCACCTTCACCGCCCCGGTATCGATGACGATCCTGTCGGCCGTGACGCTGACGACTCTGCCGCCGCGGGTCGCGGTGACGACGGCGCCGGAGTCGCGCGCCAGTTTGCGCTCCAGTCCGGTTCCCACCAGGGGAGCGTCGGTGTAGAGCAGCGGAACCGCCTGCCGCTGCATGTTGGAGCCCATCAACGCCCGGTTGGCGTCGTCGTGCTCGAGGAAGGGAATCAGCGCCGCCGCGACCGACACCAGCTGCGCCGGCGCGACGTCCATGTAGTCGATGTCGTCGGGTGCCAGAAGCGGGAAATCACCGCGCTCCCGGCACAGCACCAGCGGATTGCAGAACGTGCCGTCCGGATTCAGGGGCGCGTTGGCCTGCGCGATGCGCGCGCGTTCCTCCTCGTTGGCGGAGAGCCACTCGATCTCTCCGGTGGCGCGCCCGTCCACCACCTTGCGGTAGGGCGTCTCCACAAAGCCCAGCCCGTTGACGCGCGCGTACGTGGTGAGCGAGGTGATGAGGCCGATGTTGGGACCCTCCGGGGTCTCGATCGGGCACATGCGGCCGTAGTGCGAATAGTGCACGTCGCGAACCTCGAACCCGGCGCGCTCGCGGGTGAGTCCCCCGGGGCCGAGTGCCGACAGACGCCGCTTGTGCGTCATTTCGGCCAGGGGATTGGTCTGGTCCATGAACTGCGACAGCTGGGACGAACCGAAGAAGGCCTGGATTACCGCCGAGACCGTGCGGGCGTTCACCAGGTCGTCGATGTTGATCTTGCTGGGGTCGGTGTTGATGGACATCCGCTCCTTGACCAGCCGCGCCATGCGCGACAGGCCGACCGACAGCTGATTCGCGATCAGCTCCCCGACGGTGCGCACCCGGCGGTTGCCCAGGTGGTCGATGTCATCGGTGTGTCCCTGTCCCTCGCTCAACTCGACGAGGTAGCGCAGGATCTCGACGAAGTCGTCCCGCGTCAGCACCGTGGTGGACGCGGGGGTCTCGAGACCAAGGCGCTGGTTGATCTTGTAGCGACCGACGCGGCCCAGGTCGTAGCGCCTGGGGTTGAAGAAGACGCTCTCCAGTGCGGCACGCGCCGTATCGACGTTCGGTGCCTCTCCGGGGCGCAGGAGCGAATAGATCTGGAAGAGCGCCGTCTCCTCGGATTCGGTTGGATCCTTCGCCAGCGTACGCTTGACGATGGGGCTCTCCGTCCTTATCGGGCCTTCGCCGGCCGCGGCACCGTCCGCTTCGGGCTCGGCGGCATAGACCACGACCCGGTCGATTCCCAGGCGCGCCAGCGTCTCGATGTCCGCTTCCTCCAGTTCGCTGGTGGCTTCGAGAATCACTTCGCCGGTGTCGGTGTCCACCACGTCGTCCGCCAGCACCGCGCCGCTGAGCGTCTGGAGCGCATCGGCGAGGTCGCCGATCGCAGCGTCCTTCTTCCGGAAGAAGAGGCTGTAGATGTGTTCGTCGGTGCCGAAGCCCAGGGCGCGCAGCAATGCCGTGGCCGGGAACTTCTTCTTGTCGATGTGGACGTAGCAGACGTTGTTGATGTCGACCGTGAACTCCACCCAGGAGCCGCGGAAGGGAATGATCCGGGCGCTGTGCAGCTTGGTCCCGTTGGGATGGATGCTCTCCTCGAAGACGACGCCGGGAGAACGATGCAGCTGGCTCACCACGACGCGCTCGGCGCCGTTGACGATGAAGGTGCCCAGGTCGGTGAGCAGGGGCAGATCCCCCAGGTAGACCTCTTTCTCGATGATGTCGCGCGCGCGGCGCTCCCCGTCGTCCAGATCCTCCCAGACAATGAAGCGAAGCGTCGCCTTCAGGGGCGCGGCGTAGGTCATGTCCCGCTCGATGCACTCCTCCTGCGAATAGCGGGGGGCGCCCAGCTTGGACGAGACGTATTCGAAGCTGAAGTTCTCGTTCACATCGGAGATCGGAAAAATCTCCTGAAAAACACGGTCGAGCGAGAAATCCCAGGGATCCTCTGCGACGGCGTCGCCGTGAACCAGATTGCCGAAGGACTTGAGCTGTACATCCAGGAGATTCGGCATCGGCATGACCGAATCCAGCTTGTCGAAACTGACGATGGGTCGAGCGGCGTCGCGACTATCCAACTAGACTCCCCCTTTGGGCCGCACCCTCTCCGGAGGGCGGTTGCGGCAAGTCGAACGGGAAACACCATGACAACGTCCGGAAGTCCCCCCGGAGGGACGGCCGGCACGCGTGCTGAGGGAAGGGCAGGCGGCGCGGCGCCAGGAGCGGCGTGCCGCGACCGTACCCCGTCTGCCCAGGAGTTGAAACGGACCGCACCTACTTGACGGTGACCGTCGCGCCCACCTGCTCCAGCTTTGCCTTGACCTGCTCCGCCTCGTCCCTGGAAACGGCTTCCTTCACCGCGTTGGGAACCCCGTCGACGAGCGCCTTGGCTTCCTTCAGCCCCAGACTGGTCACTTCGCGAACAACCTTGATGACCTGAATCTTCTTGGCGCCGAAGCTGTCGAGAACGACGTCGAACTCGGTCTGTTCCTCGACCTCGGCCTCGGCTTCCGCCGGCCCTGCCATCGCCGGCCCGACCGCCACCGCGGCCGTGACGTTGAACTTCTCCTTGAACGCATCCACGAACTCGGAGAGCTCGAGAACCGTCATGTTGCCGATGCTATCGAGGAGCTCCTGCTGATTGATCGCCATCTCGCTGCTTTCTCCTGATTGGTCCCGGCCTCCGCCGGGGGTTGGTGACCCGACTCGCCACGTGTCCGCGCCCGCGTTTCCACTGCAATCGGCCGAGCGCGGTCATCGCGGACTCAGTCTTCCCTTTTCTCCCTCAGTGCGTCCAGAAGGCCGGCGAGTTCCTGCAGCTTGCCCTCGAGCGCGCTCACGAAGGCCGCCATGGGACCCTCGAGCGCGCCCGCCAGATGCGCCATGAGCACGTCGCGCGCGGGGAGCGCCGCCACTTTGAGGAACTGTTCTTCTCCGATGACCCTCCCTTCGACCACACCCACCTTGAACGCGGGACGCTGGGCGTTCTCTTTCGCAAAATCGACCAGAACCCTGGCGGGCTCTACAGCGTCGGTCGTGCCGAACACGATGCCGGTCGGCCCCGAGAGGTGGGCTTCCAGCCCGGCAATGTCGAGGTCGTCGAACGCCCGCTTCGCGAGCCGGTTCTTTACGACCCGGTAACGACCTCCGCTTTCGCGGATCCGGCGGCGGAGCAGCGTCATCAACTTGACGTCGAGCCCCGTGAAGTCGGTCAGGTAGAGTGCGTCGGCGTTCTCCGCCTCGCTCCTGAAGTCCTCGGTGAACGCCTGTTTCTGGGCTTTGTTCATCGGTCAGCTCCGCCCGAACTGGTTGGGGTCGAGCGGCACGCCCGGCCCCATGGTGCTGGAGAGCGTTACGCTCCGTACGTATGCGCCCTTCGCAGCGGCCGGACGCGCGCGTAACACCGAGTCCATGAAGGCGCCCAGGTTTTCCGAGAGCTTGCTGTCCTCGAACGAAACGCGTCCGATGGGGGCATGCAGATTGCCTGTGCGGTCCACGCGGTACTCGATTTTCCCGGCCTTGATCTCGGAGACGGCGCCCGCGACATCGAACGTCACCGTGCCCGCCTTCGGATTCGGCATGAGGCCGCGCGGACCCAGGATGCGACCCAGTGGGCCCACCTGGCCCATCATGTTGGGTGTCGCGACCACCGCATCGAACTCAAGCCATCCCTGCTTGATGCGCTCCAGATACTCGGTTCCGACGTAGTCGGCGCCCGCATCCCGAGCCTCCTGCTCCTTTTCTCCCTGCGCGATCGCGAGCACGCGCATCTGCTTGCCGGTTCCGTGGGGAAGCACAACCGTGCCGCGCACGATCTGGTCGGCGCGGCGAGGGTCGACACCCAGCTTGGCCGCGACCTCGATCGATTCGTCGAACCTGGCGAAGGAGAGCGTCTTTACCAGGGTCACGCCCTCCGCCACGGTATGCGTGGCTCCCACCGGTATCCGGGCCCGGGCGGCCCGGATCTTTTTTCCGCGTCTTGGCATTATGGAATTGAGCCGGCTTGTGACACCCTCCCACCCCTGGCGGCTGGCATGGGGTGGTTCGTCGGGTCTACCAGTCCACCTCGATGCCCATCGAGCGGGCGGTCCCGGCAATCATGCGCACGGCCGAGTCCACGTCGCCTGCGTTCAGGTCGGGCATCTTGGCTTCCGCGATCTCCTTCAGCTGGTCGGCGGTCACCCGGGCGACCTTTGTGCGGTTCGGTTCGCCGGATCCCTTCTCCAGTCCGGCTGCCTTCCTGAGCAGGACCGATGCCGGCGGTGTCTTGGTGATGAAACTGAACGAACGGTCGGCGAAGACGGTGATTTCGACCGGGATGGTCGTGCCCTGCTGCTGCTGGGTTCTGGAGTTGAACTGCTTGCAGAACTCCATGATGTTCACGCCGTGCTGGCCCAGCGCGGGACCGACCGGGGGTGCCGGATTGGCCTGCCCTCCGGGCACGTGCAGCTTGATGAATCCGATGACCTTCTTCGCCATTTACGTTACCTGGTCGATAAGCCGGCCCGCGCCCGACAGCCGTTCGGACGCGTTCGGGAGCCGGAGTTCCGCCTCCGGCTCCGAGTCCGCCGTTCAGTATCCCTTGAGTTGAGCGAAATCGAGCTCCACCGAAGTCGGACGCCCGAAGAGGGAGACTTCCACCTTCACCTTTCCCTTGTCGGCATCCACGGACTGGACCGTTCCCGAAAAGTCCGTGAACGGGCCCTGGGTCACCTCGACGGCCTGGCCGATATGGAAGGGGACTTCCGCTCGAGCCTCCTTCTCTTCCTCGGTCTCGATGCCGAGGAGCTTGCGCACCTCCTCATCGCTCAGGGGTTGGGGCTTCCTGCCTCCCCCCACGAACTTGATGACGCCCTTGATGTCGTTGATGGCATGCATGGTACGCGAGTCCAGCGTCAGATCTTCGCCGACCTCGATGTGCACCAGGACGTAGCCGGGATAAAGGCGGCGTTCGACCTGGACCCGCTTCCCGTTGCGGATCTCCATGACTTCCTGGGTCGGCACCAGGGTTTCCAGGATCTCCGGGTTGTAGCCTTCCTCGATCTTGCGGTCGATGAACCGCTTCACCTTCTTCTCGTGCCCCGAATAACTCTGGACCACGTACCATCTGGACTCGCTCATTGAGTCCTCACGCTCCGAAGATGCCCATGACGAAGTTGACGACGAAGCGCACGACGCCGTCCATGGCGAAGATGACGAGCGAGATCGCGATCACGAAAAGGATCACCACCCACGTCGCGTTGCGCAGCTGACCCGAGTCGGGCCAGGTCACGCGCTGCAACTCCGTCCACGACTCGCGCGCGAACTCTCCTGAACTCTCGATGATGTTGGCCATCCTGCCCGTCTCGGAGACTCGCTACTTGGTTTCCTTGTGCCCGACGTGCCTGCGGCAGCGCGGGCAGTACTTGCGGTAGTGCACCCGGCCGGGGTGCAGGCGCTTGTTCTTTTTCGTGGTGTAGTTGCGGTCCTTGCACTCCACGCACGCGAGGATCACGCGATCTCTGGCCATGGGACTACGCGATGACTTCGGTGACGACGCCGGCGCCGACCGTGCGCCCACCCTCACGGATCGCGAAGCGAAGCTCCTTGTCCATGGCGATGGGCGTGATGAGCTCGACCTCCATCTGCACGTTGTCGCCCGGCATGACCATCTCGACCCCTTCGGGGAGGCTGGTCGCGCCCGTGACGTCCGTGGTGCGGAAGTAGAACTGGGGCCGGTAGCCGTTGAAGAACGGCGTGTGCCTGCCGCCCTCACCCTTGGTCAGGACGTACACCTCGGCCTTGAAGTGAGTGTGCGGGGTGATGGATCCCGGCTTCGCGAGCACCTGCCCGCGCTGGATCTCCGTCTTGCCGACACCACGGAGCAGGAGCCCGGCGTTGTCTCCCGCCTGGCCCTGGTCGAGCAGCTTGCGGAACATCTCGACACCGGTCACGACCGTCTTGCGGTCCCTGTCCATGCCGACGATTTCCGCCTGGTCGCCGACGTTCACCACGCCGCTCTCGATGCGGCCGGTGGCCACCGTGCCCCGCCCGGTGATGCTGAACACGTCCTCGACCGGCATCAGGAACGGCCTGTCGATGTCCCTCTCCGGCAGCGGGATGTAGGAGTCGATCGCGTCCATGAGTTCCTGGATGCAATCGACATCGGAGCCCTCGCCCATGGCATCCATGGCCTTGAGCGCGCTCCCCATCACCACGGGGATGTCGTCGCCGGGGAAGTCGTACTCGGAGAGCAGCTCGCGCACCTCCAGCTCCACCAGCTCGAGCAGTTCCTCGTCGTCGACCATGTCGACCTTGTTGAGGAAGACGACGATGTAGGGGACGTTGACCTGGCGGGCCAGCAGGATGTGCTCCCGGGTCTGCGGCATGGGGCCGTCCGCTGCGGACACGACCAGAATCGCTCCGTCCATCTGGGCGGCGCCGGTGATCATGTTCTTCACGTAGTCGGCGTGGCCCGGGCAGTCCACGTGGGCGTAGTGACGGTTTTCCGTCTCGTACTCGACGTGCGCGGTGGCGATCGTGATGCCGCGCTCGCGCTCCTCCGGAGCCTTGTCGATCTCGTCGAAAGCAATCGCGTCGCCACCGAACTTCTTGGCCTGGGTGAAGGTGATCGCTGCGGTGAGCGTGGTCTTCCCGTGGTCAACGTGCCCGATGGTGCCGACGTTCACGTGCGGCTTTGTCCGGTCGAACTTCTCCTTTGCCATTTCTCCGCTACCTCACTCCGTTCGGTTAAGGTGAATGGTGGTGTCAGAACCCGGAAGCCCGGCAAGCTCTGGCCGGGATTTGAACCCGGGACCTCTTCCTTACCAAGGAAGCGCTCTACCCCTGAGCTACCAGAGCGCTGCTCCCTCCTGCTTCGGGGTGGAGAGCGGGAGACGGGACTCGAACCCGCGACCCTCAGCTTGGAAGGCTGATGCTCTAGCCAACTGAGCTACTCCCGCTGGAATTCTCATTTCGCAAGTTGGAACGGCGAAGCGCCCAATGGTGGGGGGAGGATTCGAACCTCCGAAGGCATTGCCAGCAGATTTACAGTCTGCCCCGTTTGACCGCTTCGGTACCCCACCGAGCATTTCTCTCGAAACTCCTGTGTTCGGAGCGCCCCCCTTCGCGCCTCCGGCTGCGGAGCAAGGATGCCCTCGGATACCTGAGGCGGGCCTTTACGATCAAGCCTCGAAAGGTAACTCCTCCTCGAGGAGAGGTAAAGGGCGATGCCCAGACGATTGACCACGGCGGGTGGCACCGCCGGGGACCGTCCGAGCCGCACGAACCGGGGAAGCCACGGATCGTCCGCCGGCAAGCTGGCGAAGGGACTCGAACCCCCAACCTGCTGATTACAAATCAGCTGCTCTACCTGTTGAGCTACGCCAGCGCGCGACTACTGCTACCCGGCTTCGGCCCGGAAGTCAACGGTCAGCGGACCGCCGTGGACCCGGCTTTCGACCTCGCGTGTTTCCAGCGGGTTCCGTCAGGCGAGTCCTCGAGCACGATTCCTTCGCCCGCCAACTGGTCGCGGATGGCGTCCGCCTGCGCGAAGTCGCGCCGCGACCGGGCGAGGTCGCGCTTCGCAACCAGGACCTCGATGCGCTCCCGCTCCGGCTCGTCCACCTCGCGCCCCGCCAGCGCCAGGTCGAGTACCCCGAGTACCTCGTCCATGGAGGCCAGAGCCGCTTCCGCCGATTCCCGGTCGCTCCCGCTGATCGCACCCTCCGCCCCGTCCAGGGCGGTGTTGGCCTCCTTGACGAATACGAATAGCGCGGCCAGGGCGCCGGCGGTGTTGAGATCGTCGTCCATCGCCTCGCGGAAGCGCGCCAGGGCCTCGCCGGCGAGTCCGTCGATTCCTGCAGGCGGAGCACCGGGACGGGTCGGCGTACGCGCAAGGCGGTCCCGGAAGTCGAGCAGGCGCTGCACGGCCCGCCGCGACGCCTCCAGTCCAGCGAAGGTGAAGTTGAGTTCGCTGCGGTACTGGGCGGACAGCAGCAGGTGCCGAATCGCGGCAGGCTCGGATCTCTCGGACAACTGCGGGACGGTGTAGGTGTTGCCGAGCGACTTCGACATCTTCCGGCCCTCCACCAGAAGATGCTTCACATGAACCCAGTGGCGAGCGAACGTTTCGCCGGTCGCGCCCTCCGACTGTGCGATCTCGTCCTCGTGATGAGGGAACATCAGGTCTTCGCCGCCCAGGTGAATGTCCAGGGTGTCGCCGATCTCGCTCAGCGCCATGACCGAACACTCGAGATGCCATCCGGGCCGGCCCCGGCCCCAGGGAGACTCCCAGGCGGCGTCCGCGTACTCGTCCTCCGGCCTGGCCGCCTTCCAGAGCGCGAAGTCGCGGATGTCGTCCTTCTCGTACTTGTCGTCCGCAACGCGCTCCCCGGGACGCAGAGCATCCGGGTCGATGCACGAGAGCCGACCGTATGCGGGGAACGCCGAAATCCGAAAGTAGACCGAGCCGTCGGAGGTTGCGTAGGCGAGCCCCCGCTCTACCAGCCGGGACACGAACGCGGTCATCTCGCGGACGTATTCCGTGGCCCGGGGGTGGCTGTCGAAGGGTCGCATGCCGAGGGTGTCGGCGTCGGCGAGGAACGACCGCACATGGGGAGCGGCGAACTCCCCGATCGACTGCCCGGTTTCGGCGGCGAGTTCGACGATGCGGTCGTCGACGTCGGTGAGGTTCACGACGAAACAGACTTCGTACCCCAGCCACTCCAGGTAGCGATGGAGCAGATCGTAGACGATAAAGGCGCGGAAATTGCCGATGTGCGCACGCCCGTACACCGTGGGACCACAGCCGTAGATGCCCACCCGCCCCGGCCGGAGCGGTGCGAAGGGGCGCAGTGAGCGCGTCAGCGTGTCATGGAGGTGAAGGCTCATACCGGGTTGCGTGAGAGGAACGGGATCGCGGCAGGGTCCCGCACGGGATTGCCGGCGCTCACTGGAGTACGCGGACTTCAAAGACGCGCCAGGCCTCGTCCTCGCGCACGAAGCCGACGTAGATACTGTGTTCGACCAACTGGGAGGCCCCTGCGTGCACGACCGTCCAGCGGAGTGCGGCGTACCCCTGAAGTGGAGATCCCCCGACTTCGGCGACCCGCTCCAGTCGCGTCGACTCGGTCCGGTGCCCGGCAAGATAGTCGCGCAGCACGGCGACCGCCTGGCGTCTCGAAAGCGAAACGTGGTCTTCGCCTCCCACCCGCAGGCGGATGCCGGTGGCCACCAGAACCTGTACGAAGACATCGATGGAGCCGCGCTCCCACATGCGCGCGAGATTGGTAGCGGCCCCTTCCAGAGACGCCTGGGAAGCCGGGGTTGGCGACGGCCCGGGGGTGGAGGCGCCGAGCATGGCGACCAGCAGGGCGAAAACGCCCGTCGGGTTCGCGCGCTTCAACCCCCCGGCCTTCAGCATGAGTCGCGGATTGCCGGGGCCAGGTCGCGCTCGACGGCGTCGAGAGCGGCGCAGGGATCCGGGGCACCGGTCACCGCCCGCCCGATGACCAGGTAGTCGGCTCCGGCCTCGCAGGCGCGGCGGGGCGTCGCGACGCGGCGCTGGTCGTGAAGAGACTGCTGCGGCAGGCGGATCCCCGGTGTCACGACGAGGAGTCCGTCCCCGAAGCGGCGTCTCAGGGCTGCGGCCTCAAGCGGCGACGCCACCACGCCGTCGAGACCGGCCGCGCTCGCCTCGCCGGCGAGTTGGAGGACATGGTCCTCGAGCGTCACGCGCGCGCCGCCGGGTCGGCGCGGAAGCGACGATGTCCCCAGGGAGGTAAGCACCGTCACCCCCAGAAGCCGGGTCCCGTCCTTCACGGCCTCGGCCGCGGCCTCCATCATGTGCGCTCCTCCCGCAGTGTGCACGGTCACCAGGCGCGCCCCGATCTCGGAGGCGGCGGCCACGGCGCCCGCCACGGTGCGTGGAATGTCGTGCAGCTTGAGGTCCAGGAACACTTGTTTTTTCCGTTTACGGAGATGATGGACGACGGCGGGACCTTCGCGTGCGAAGAGTTCCAGCCCGACCTTGTAGAAGTTGACTCGCCCCGCCAGCAGATCGACCAGTTCGAGCGCCCGGCCGGCCGAGGGATAGTCCAAGGCAAGGATGATGCCGCTCACGGCGCGCACTCCTCCCGCTTCTCGAAGGGAACAGGTCCCTCGGGCGACCCGACCGCCCCCACCAGCTCCGCGACCGCGCCGATGTTCCTCCGGCGGCCGTAGGCGCTCAGTCCGTGCACGACGCGGTGCGCGGTCCGCGGATCGGCGAAGGTGGCGGTGCCCACCTGAACCAGCGACGCCCCGGCGAGCAGATACTGTAGGCAATCGCGGTGCCCGCGGACACCTCCGACTCCGACCAGCGGAGCGCGGACGCGACGGCTGGCCTGCCACACGGCGTGCACCCCGACCGGGAGCAGGGCCGGACCGCTGAGTCCTCCACCACCAGCCCCGAGCCGGGGACGCCGCGTCTCCGGATCGATCACCATTCCGGGCATGGTGTTAACCAGGGTGACTCCGTCGCCGCCGGCCGCCACCGCGGCTTCAGCGGCCGCGCCGACGTCGGGCGAATTGGGGGCCAGTTTTACCAGGAGCGGCCGGGCGGTGACCCCGCGCACGCGGGCAACCACCGTCGCCAGCATTTCGGTGTCGAGCGCGAACGGCACGCCGTCCAACGGGACGTTGGGGCATGAGAGATTCAGTTCGAATCCCAGGAATCCGCCCTCCGGTTCGAGATGTTCGACGATCTCGCAGTACTCCTGCACCGCGTGTCCCGCCACGCTGACGAAGACCTGCGCGCGCCTCAGCCGCGAGGCAAGCCAGGGCAGCTTCTCGGCCTTGACCCGCTCCACCCCGGGATTGGCGAGTCCGATGGAGTTGACCATCACGCCACCCCCCTCGCTGACCCTGGGCTTCGGGTTTCCCGCGCGCGGTTCCAGGGTCACGGACTTGGTGACCAGCCCACCCAGCCGGTCGAGTTCCATGACCCCCGCCAGCTCCCTGCCAAAGCCGCAGGTGCCGGCCGCGAGCAACACCGGGTTCTGGAACCTCGTCCCGAACAGCTCCTGCTCAAGCTGCACCGGCTTCGCTCTCCGATGCGGGCCGACCCGGCCCCGGCGATGGTTGCGCGTGTTCCAGGGTGTCCCTGCGGGGGACGGAGTCGCCCGGGAGGATCGAGTCGGTCTGCGAGACGGTGTCGGGGGCGAAGAATGCGTCGGTCGGGGTAACGCCCGGGGCGCTGCTGCGAAGCGAGTCCGCCCTCAGCGAGTCGAGCCGCAACGAGTCCAGCCTCAGGGAGTCCAGCAGCAGCGAGTCCCCCGCGGCGATTCGCCGCACCAGCTCCTCGGCGGCCCGGATGCTGTCGAGCGAGCGAGCGGCTTCCCGGACGGCGACATCCCGGTTGGCGGCCTCCGCGGCGACGCGCTGATGCAGGATCGCCAGGGAAGTGCCGAGCCGGCCCTCCACCATGGCGTAGTCCGCCGACCGCGCCTCCGCTCCGGCGGACGCCTGGACGTAGATGTTGTCGTCCAGCTGACTCAGGCGGGCGGCGAGCGGTTGCCGCTCCTGCGCATCGTCGGTCAGTTCGAGCGCCGCCATCAACGCCTTGGCCTCCCAGGCGGAGCCGCGATCCCGGTCGGCGTACAGGGTAAAGAGCTGGAGGGCCAGGCGCGGCGATCCGAGGCTGTCGCGCGCCAGCTCGGCCCCGGCGAAAAGCGCGAGGTGGTCCCCCGCCATCGCCGCCCTTTCGACGAACAGCCCAACGTGCTCCATGTAATCGATGAGCCGCACTGCTTCGGAGAGGGCGATGGCCGGGAGCAGAATCGCCCGGACTTCCTCGAACTCCTCGAGACGATCGACGGAGTTCAGCCGCCACCGCGCGAGGGCAATGCGCGCCTCGCGCGCGGTTCTGTCGTCACCGCGGGCCAGTTCCCCGGCCATTTCACCGGCTGCGACCGAGTCCCCGGCGCGAGCAAGCAGGGTTGCCCGCTCAAGGCGGATCCGGCTGCGTGCGGCGGGCGCCCACTCGCTGCGTTCGGCCGCGGCCAACATGGCAGCCGCGGATCCCGCCCCCCAGAGGAGGGAGGCTCGCTCCGCGGCGGCGAGAACGGTATCGGCCCAGGCCTCTCCGGACTCCTGCTCAAGCACGGTTGTCGCACCCGCCCGCGCGTTCTCGAAGTGGTCGTTTTCGAGCCCGCGCGCCAGGCGCTCCAGGGCAACCGCAACCTTCAGCTCCCGTGAGACCGCCTCCGACCGGTCCAGGCCCGCCCATCCCTCCTGCGCGCGTCCGGCGTCGAATGCGGCCCGGGCCCGCCAGAGGTGCGCCTCCGCGCGCAGCATTGCGTCCGGGACCTCTTCGAGGGCGTCGTCGAGAAGTCGCATTCCAAGGTCGCGGCGGCCCGTGGCCAGCGCCACGCCACCGAGGTACACGCGGGCACCCGCGTGCAGGCTCGAGTCGCTCGAGGTCGCCAGCAGACGCTCCAGGGCCGCCCGCGACCGCGCCCAGTCCCCGCTGTGGAAATAGGCGCGGCCCATGATGTAGAGCGCGTCGTCGGCCCAGCGTCCGGATTCGTCCGACCGATAGCTGCGGGCGGCCTTGTCGATGGCTTCCTGATACGCCGAAGCAGCCTCGAGCGGCTGGTCCCGCAGGCGGGCGGCCTGGGCATCCTCGAAGGCGCGCCGCGCATTGTAGAGCGCGTTGAAATACGCGCAGCCGACCACCAGGCACGCGCACAGAGTCGCGGCCGCTGTGGCCGACTTGACCCAGTGCCTGCCCGCCCTCACCGGCCACGCCTCATCGCTCGCTGAGCTTCCCGCTCCTGGGTCCTGCGCCGCAGCTTCTCCCTCTTGTCGTAGAGCTTGCGACCCCGCGCGAGGGCCAGCGTCAGCTTCGCGTACCCCCGGCGCATGTAGAGGTCAAGGGGAATCAGCGTCAGCCCCTTTTCCTCGACCCTGCCGATCAGACGCCGGATCTCGGCGCGCTTCAGGAGAAGCTTGCGTGGGCGCTCCGGGTCGGCATTCCAGTGCGTCGCCGGCTCGTACGGGCTGATGTGCAGGTTGTGGAGCCACACTTCGGTGCCCTCCAGGCGGGCAAAGGCGTCCTTGAACCCCACCTTGCCCGCGCGCACGGATTTCACTTCCGGTCCCTTGAGCACCAACCCCGCTTCGAGCGTCTCGATCACCTCGTATTCGTGCCGGGCCTTCCGGTTGCGGGAGATGAGCAGTCGGCCCGGAGGCCCCGCGTCGCTTGCCCCCACCACGTATTGCGCGCCGAGCTAATAGATGAGGACCGGCGTGCCCACGTCGATCAGATAATAGAGTTCGCGGGCTGCCTCGTTGGTCAGGCGAATGCACCCGTGGGAGATGCGCCGCCGCTCCGGGTCGGGGTCGAGCACCAGCTCGGGCCGGTGGGTGCCGTGAATCGCAATGCCGTCACCCAGATAGATCGCGGTGGTGCCCAGCGCCCCCGGGATCGAACGGGACGGATGCCGGCGCGGGGGAACCGGGACTCCCCTCTCGACGAAGTGCCAGTCGGGAGCGATCCAGACCGGGTTCTTTTCCTTGTACCGGACCCTCATGATCCCGCGGGGCGTGGAGAAGTGCCACTTCTGGCCGGCTGCGTTCAGGTTGAACCCGGTCCCGGTGCCGACGGGCGCCGACCAGATGGCGCGCTCGCCCTCCATGACGAAGAGCCGATTCTCGACGAGGTGGACCACGACGTAGCGCTCATGGGAGGGAAGGAACGACGTTCCCACGGCCACCTCGCGCGCCAGCATCCTCGAGCGGTCCGTAACCAGCGGGTCGCCGTCGAGTCCCTGGCCCCGTATCGTCGCGGGGGCGAGAATCCCGACCAGCAGCACCGCGCCTCGCAGCCACGCCGCCGCGGCGCCCTCAGTCCACAGGTGGCGCCAGCTCGTCCCCGGCATCGTCATCGTGTTTCCCGTTGTCCTGCGCCCCGGCGTCGTGGACGACCTGCCGCGCGGCATCACTCGCAGCCCGATAGGCAGCCTTGGAGGTTTCGATTCTCTCCTGAAGCTCTGCGCGCGCGTCCTGCGCCGCCTGGCGACCCGCATCCACCGCTCCCTTCACCGACTCGATCTGTTCCCGGACTTGCTCGCCGGCTCGTCCCAGCCTCTCCTCGAGACCCTCCTGGGCCGCACGCACCCGCTCCTGGGCGACATCCCGGAACTCACGCGCCCGGGCCTTCAACTGCTCCTGGGTCTCCTTGCCGGAGCGAGGCGCGAAAAGCAGCGCGAGTCCGGCACCGACAACGGCGCCGAGCAGAAAGGCCCCCGTGCTCGAACCCCCTTCGCGCTCGATTACGACGAGCGGCCCGTCTTCTCCCTGAGCCATCCCGCTCCTCCCATGAAATGCGCGGCAGCCGCCGCAGGCGACCGCGGCCGTTCCATCCTGATACAAACTAGGGTTTCCCGGGGGGGATGCCTACCCTGCGAACCGGCGTCCCTTCGCGATCCCCTCGTCCTCCTACACCTGCCAGGGGTGATTGGCCTCCTCCATGCGGGGAGGATGGTAGCCCGAACGGCCCAGCAACCCGTGCACATACCGTTTGCCCAACTCCACGCCCGGCTGGGTGAGGGGGTCCACGCCGTAGAGGAATCCGGCGTACACGGTCGCGGCCTGGAAGAGCAGGATGAGTTCGCCCAGCGCCTCGGCGTCGAGCCTGGCCAGCCGCACGGTCAGGTTGGGCCTCCTGGCCGTTCGAAGTGCGGCTGCGGTCGCGGCGTGCTCGACGGTGATCAGATGATTGAGCGTGTGACCCTCGGGGAACTCGAAGGCGGGCAACGAAGCGGGCGCATTGCCGATCGGGACCGGATCGTCGGCCGCGTCGACGGTGACGAAGCACACCACCTTGTCCGCGGGCCCCTCCATGAAGAGCTGCAGCAGCGAGTGCTGGTCGGTTGCCCCGGCTGCCGGGAGCGGGGTGGGGCCGGTCGCCGCGGGGCGGCCGTCGAGCCCCGCGGCCTTGCCGAGCGACTCGCCCCACAGCTGCTGCACCCAGAGAGCGAAGGAGCGGAGGCGGTCGCAGTAGGGCATGAACACGTGCACGCGCTGTCCGCACTCGACATCGGCGCGGTACAGGAGGGTCGCCACCATGCCCGCGGGATTCAGGGTCAGCTCGTCCGCCCGGCAACGTCTCTCCATGCGCGCGGCACCCCGAAGTAGGGCCGTCACGTCAAGCCCGGCCGCCGCAGCCGGGAACAGGCCGACGGCCGACAGAACCGAGAAACGCCCCCCCACGTTGCCCGGCACCGGCAGGGTGGGAATGCCGGCCGCCTCGGCCAGGGCGCGGAGCGGTCCTCGTTCGGGATCCGTGGTGAAGAGGAAATGCTCCCGCGCCTGATCCGGGCCGACTTCGCCAGCGAGACGCTCGGCGACTACCAGATACTGGGCCAGCGTCTCGGTCGTCGAGCCCGACTTGCTGACCACGTTGAAGAACGTGCTGCGCATGTCGAGGCCATCCAGCAAGGTGCCGATCGAGTGCGGATCGATGTTGTCCGCCACGTGGAGGCGGGGGTGGGCGTCGGCGGGGGCGCCCACGCCACGGGCGCGGTCCCCGACGCCGAGCGCGTCCCGCAGTGTGCGGGTCCCCAGCGCCGACCCGCCGATCCCGAGAACCACGAAGTCGTCGAAGCGCCCCCGCAGCCTGGCGGCTGCGCGACGGATGCGGGCCGTGGCCTCCGCGGCCCGCGGCAGATCGAGGAAGCCCATGCTCCCGTCCCGTCGCGCCCGTTCGACATCCTCGTGCGCCACGCGGAAGCGTGAACCCAGGTCGCCGGTGAGCCGTTGCGGATCGACGCCCGCCTCCCCTTCGTCGATGGCGAGGAGGTTCCGGTAGTCGACGGTGATGGCGCTCATCCGCCGTCCGCCGCCGACGGAGACTGCCGGGGTCCCGTGCACGCGTCTTCCACCTTCAGGGTAAGGCCGTCGAAGGCGGGCCGGATGTCTTCCGGGAGACGCCGGCACAGATCGGCGTGCCGCACCCGGTGGGTGAGATGGGTGAGATAGGTCCTCCGGGCACCGACCGCCCGCGCCGCGGCGACGGCTTCCTCGATGTTGAAATGGGTCGGGTGGGGATCCCCGTACCAAAGCGCGTTGAGCACCAGCACATCCGCGCCCCTGAGGCCTTCCAGCGTCGACCGCGGAAGTCGTTTGGCATCGGTGACATACCCCAGGCCCCCGACGCGGAAGCCATAGGAGCGGATCCCGCCGTGGGGCACTCCGAGCGGCAGAAACACTTGGTCGACGATCTTCACCGGCTCTCCCTCCCGGAAGTTGAAGACATCGAGTTCCGGGAGGAAGATCCCATCCGAAGCCCGGGGTCGCGCCTCGAAGATGTACGGAAAACGGCGCCGCAGCTCGCGGGCGACCGACCGGTGCATCCACGCGCTGATCCTTTCACCGTGGAGCGCCGTGAACACGCGCAGGTCGTCGATGCCGTGGATGTGATCGGCGTGCGCGTGGGTGAACCACACCGCGTCCAGCGAGGAGACACCCTCGCCGAGCAGCTGGAGTCTGAGTTCCGGTGGCGTGTCGACGAGGAGGCGGCGGTTCCCGAAGCGAAGGAGGGCGCCGTGCCGCGTGCGCCTGTCGCGGGGATCGCTCGAGGTACAGGTGTCGCACCGACATCCGATGACCGGCACGCCGTAGGAGGTGCCGGTGCCCAGGAAGGTCAGCGAGAACGACATTGGGGCTTCTAGAGCTGCTCCACGCGCATGGTGTTGGTCGACCCCCTCTCATGGAAGGGATATCCCGCGGTCACCACGACCGAGTCTCCCGGCCTGCCGACTCCCGCGCGCACGACCGCCTCCTTGCCGTAGGCCGAGAGCGCCGAGTAGTTGACCGGCACGCCGGTTGCGAGCGTCGGCCACACGCCCCAGACGGGCGCGAGCTGGCGGAAGGTGCGCGCCTCGGTGCACACGGCGAAGATCGGCACCGGCGGCCGGTAGGACGACACCAGACGCGCGGAGAAGCCGCTGCTGGTGATGACCAGCACGGCGGGCGAACCCAGCTGGCGAGCTGCGTCCACCGTACACGACGCAACCGCGTGTTCGCGGCGGGTCGCGCCCCCGCGCTGCCAGTTGTCGGGACGCGGGAGGTAGCGGGGACCCTGGGCCAGCACGCCGGAACCCTCGATCTCGCGGATGATTCGCACCATCGCCTGCGCTGCGTGCAGCGGGTACTCTCCAACCGCGGTTTCGCCGGAGAGCATCACGGCGTCGGTGCCGTCCAGGACCGCGTTGGCGACGTCGGAGGCTTCGGCTCGCGTCGGGCGCGGGCTCTGGATCATCGAATCGAGCATCTGGGTCGCAATGATGACGGGGCGGCCCGAGTAGTTGGCCAACTGGACGATGCGCTTCTGGGCCAGCGGCACCTGCTCGAAGGGAACCTCGACCCCGAGGTCGCCGCGCGCGACCATGACCGCGTCGGTCGCCTTCACGATCTCCTCGATCGACGCCAGAGCACGTACCAGTTCGACCTTCGCCACCACAAGCGCGCGGCCCGCGACTCTCTCCTTCAACTCCTCGATGTCCGCACTTCGCCGGACGAACGACAGGCCCACGTATTCGACGCCGGCCTCCAGGGCGAAGTCGAGGTCGTCCAGATCCCGCTCGGTGAGCGAGGGAGTGCTGAGGTTGGCGCCGGGCACGTTCATGCCCTTGAAGCTCTTCAGCCGGCCACCGCACTCCACCACGAAGCGGGCCTTTCCCCCGTCCTTGCCCACGCACCGCATTTCGATGAGCCCATCGTCAAGGAGAACCCGGTCCCCGATGACCACGTCGTCGGCAAGGTGCCGGTAGGTCGTCGGGATCTCCCCGGCGAGGACGGTTTCCTGGGGGGCGATCACCACCTCCTGGCCCTCTGCCAGGAAGAGGGGATCGTCCAGTTTGCCGACGCGGATCTTGGGTCCGCCCAGGTCCACGAGAATCGAAACCGGTGTACCCGCCGCCTCGGCCGCGCGCCGGATCAGAGCTACCGCCTCCAGGTGATCCTCGCGCAAGCCATGGGACATGTTCAGGCGCGCCATCGTCATGCCCGAGTCGACCAGTTGGCGGACCATCCCGGGCGAAAACGTCGCCGGGCCCAGTGTGCACACCAGCTTGGTTCTCAGCATCGGTTTCCCACTCCCCCCGTTGGCGCGTGACCCGGCCCTGCAGCCGTGTTCGATGTTATGAGCGTCGTTATTCTAGTCTGGTTCGGCCGAAATCACAGTGACCCCTCCCCTGTCCGCGCGCGCCACCGGGCCTCACGAGCCGGACGCTCGCGCAGGACCGGACGATTGACCACCTTTCGCGCCCATGAACGTACACCTCATCGCCGATGCGCACGCAGCGCGCTCCGTGGCGGAGGAACTGGCTTCCCGCTCGCCGCTTGCCCTCGACTGCGAGGCGGCCGGCTATCACCGCTATTCCGACCGGCTCTGCCTTGTGCAGCTCTCCGCGCCGGGGGATACGTGGCTCATCGATACCCTCGCCTTCGATGCCGGCGGGATGCTGCGGTCGCCGCTGGAAGATCCGGGTCGCGAGATCATCATGCATGGAGCCAGCTACGATCTGCGCCTGCTGTCCAGGGATCTGCGCATCCGGGTGCGGGGCGTCTTCGACACGCAGGTAGCGGCCGCGCTGCTCGGGGAAGCCGCGCTGGGACTGTCCGCGCTGCTCGAACGCCTCCTTGGCGTGCACTTGCCCAAGAAATACCAGCGGGCTGACTGGGCGAAGCGGCCGCTTCCCCCGGAAATGCTCGAGTACGCCGCGGCCGACACGCGCTACCTGGCGGCCCTGGCAGACATCCTGCGAGCCCGGCTGGAGGAAAAGGAGCGCCTCGCGTGGGCAAGCGAGGAGTTCCGCCGGCTCGAGCGAACTGCCTCCAAGAGAGGGGATCCCGACCCCGATCCGGCGACCGCCCTGAAGAACGCGCGCCATCTGGCCCCGCGTGCGCTGCAGCGGCTGCGCGCGCTGTGGACCTGGAGGGACGAGATTGCCCGCCGCAAGGACAGGGCGCCCTTCCGGGTGGCCGGGGACGACGTCCTGCTGAAGCTGGCCGAGACCCCACCCCGCTCGATCAGGGAACTTGGTCGGCGGCCCGGTCTGTCGCCTGTCCTGGCCCGCACCGACGGCGGGAGATTCTTCGAGCATCTGGATCGGGCGGACTCCATCCCGGAGGCGCGCATCGCTCCGCGACGCAGACGCCGCGAGGGATCGTTTCCGCGGCTCTCGCCGGAAACCGAAGAACGCGCCCGAGAGCTGCGTGCCGCCCGTGTCCGAAGGGCCCGCGAACTCGGACTGGACCCGGGTCTCCTGCTTCCCAACAAGACCATCATGGAGATCGTACGCGCCAATCCGGGCTCACCCGAGGAACTCGCCCGGGTGCCCCAGATGCGCGCCTGGCAAGTCAACGTGCTCGGACAGCTGACCCTCGATATTCTGCGCGCCTGAGCAGCCGGTTTGTGGGACCGCACTGGCGAAAAACGCCTGATTTCGGCTATACTGATTGCTCACAATCGCAAGCTTCGGGGCTTCCGGAGGCGCAGGTGCTTCCCAACGGTTGCTTCGTTCTACCGGGGATGTGATGACGTCGGAATTGCTCGAAAGAGACGATCTTTCCGTCTACGTGGTTGCCGGAGTACCCAAGAGCTTCAAGAAGAAACTCGCCAAGTACCTGAGCGAGGAATCGTCCGGCGAGGGCAACCTCATGCTCCTCGACGAGAACATGACGGAATGGCTCCTGGCCCGTCTCAAGGGAAAGAGGCGTCGCAGTCACGAGCAGACCCCCGCATCGTCGGCTCTATGGCGCTGTTACCGGTCTCTCAGCGCAGCCAGATATCACCTGAGTGACCAGCCCCTGGAAGGTCGCATCCGGGAGATCCGGAGCGAGATCGAGCGGCTCTGGCGAATCACCAGCCCGATTCACGACACGGACGAGGAAGAGGGCTCCTCCTGAGGGCGGGCGGCCGGGATTCGGCGTTCGCTATTCGCCCCGCGCCTCCAGTTCGCGCTTGTACTCGATGCAGTACCGGGCGTGCGGCAATGCGTCCAGACGCCGGAAGTTGATCGGCTTGCCTGTGGCCTGACAGCGACCGAAGTTCTCGGGATCCGAGTAAAGTCGGCGAAGCGCGTCTTCGATCCGGTAGAGATAGCGGCCTTCCTTGGTTGCGAAGAGCGCGGCCTTTTCGCGCTCCATCGCCTCGGTGCCCTGGTCGGCCATGTGGTCGGTGTAGGCGGCCAGGTTGGAGTCACCCGACTGCCTGTCTTCCTTCGCCATCCGGTCGAAGAGGCCCAGGGATCTGAGCGAGCGAGCACGCTCCTCCAGGAGGCGGCTCTCGATGTGGGCCAGTTGCTCCTTGGTGAGAATCGCCACGGTCTGTACCTTGGTAGACGGTTGTGCGGCTGTCGCTACCGGCCTGCCGAACCGGAGCGCCTTTCGCCCGCGCGCGAGAAAATTACAATAATCCGACGGGGTTTCCAACGTGCCGGGCGTTCCTGATCCGGACGCTGCCGTCGGTCGGCGCGTCTGCCTCACACAGGAGCCCCCAAGCTCTCCGTCCTCCAAACGACGAGTTCTGTGGACAAGATCGCATGTAAGCGTTGCAGCAAGGAGTCGGCCGCGCTGGAGAAAGCCCCCTTCCGCACGGAACTGGGCGAACGCCTGCTCCGACGGATCTGCCGGCTTTGCTGGTCCGACTGGTTGCAGCACCAGACGCTGCTGATCAACCACTACGGGCTGGACCCACGCGAAGCCAGCTCGAAGAAATTCCTCTACGAGCAGATCGAGGAGGTGCTGCTCGGCGACGGCGAGGCCGAGCAGGTGGACACTTCCCGGAAGGGCGAAATCGGCTGGTGAGGGGGCGGGGGCGGTGCGCCGCGCCCGACGCGGAGCCCGATGCGGTTCAGGTCGAAAGCACCGCCTCCACCTGAGCCAGAGCCTCTTCGAGTTCCTCACGCCCGATCACCAGGGGGGGCGCGAAGCGAATGACCTGCTGGTGCGTCTCCTTGGCCAGGATGCCCCTGTGCCAAAGGGCTTCGCAGAAGGGTCGGGCCGGACCGGACGACTTTCTGATGACCAGGCCGATCATCAACCCGCGGCCCCGTACTTCTTCGACGTGCGGTGAGTCGATGGCGCGCAGCCTCTGCATGAACCACTCGCCCAGCCGCGCCGAACGCTCGACCAGCCCTTCCGCGACGATGACCTCCAGCGATGCGCGCGCGACCGCGACCGCCAGCGGATTGCCCCCGAAGGTGGAGCCGTGGTCGCCGGGCCGGAACACGTCCATGAACTCCGAGTCGGCGATCGCTGCGGAGACCGGGTAGACGCCGCCCCCGAGGGCCTTCCCCAGAATGAGCACATCCGGGCGCACATCCTCCCAGTCGCAGCACAGGAGTCGGCCGGTGCGGCCCAGCCCGGTCTGGATCTCGTCGGCGACCAATGCCACCTGGTGCCGCGAG
This sequence comes from Gemmatimonadota bacterium, assembly GCA_022826025.1. Taxonomy (GTDB): domain Bacteria; phylum Gemmatimonadota; class Gemmatimonadetes; order Longimicrobiales; family Gaopeijiaceae; genus BD2-11. Next base: position 43,948 of record JAJDVR010000219.1, read on the forward strand.
CACAGGTCGCGAGCGGCGCGCAGGTAGCCGTCCGGCGGCACGATGACCCCTCCCTCGCCCTGGATGGGCTCCACCATGAAGCCCGCGGTCCGCTCGTTGATGGCGTCGCGCAGGGCGTCGATGTCCCCGTAGGGGATCCTGCGGAAGCCGGGCGTGAACGGGCCGAAGCCTCTCCGGTACTCGAACTCCGAGGAAAAGCCCACGATGGTGGTTGTTCTGCCGTGGAAGTTGTTGTCGCAGACGATGATCTCCGCCTGGTCGTCCGGGATGCCCTTGACCTGGTAGCCCCACTTGCGGACCATCTTGATCGCGGTCTCCACGCCCTCCGCGCCGGTGTTCATGAGCAGGACTCGCTCGAAGCCGGTGAGCTCGCACAGCTCGCGCTGGAACGGGCCCATCTGGTCGTTGTGGAACGCACGGGAGGTGAGGGTCAGGCGCCGCATCTGATCCCGCGCGGCGCCGATGATGCGCGGGTGCAGGTGCCCCTGATTGAGCGCGGAGTATGCGCTCAGCATGTCGAGATAGCGTCGCCCCTCCACGTCCCAGACCCAGACGCCCTCGCCCCGTTCGAGCACGACCGGGAGCGGATGATAGTGGTGGGCGCCGAATCGGTCGGCTTCATCGAGGTAGGATGACGTGATCGCCAGCGTTGCCGTGTCTTGCATGTTGTCGGCCTCCCGACGCGGATCCCGCGGGGGATCGCGTCAGCTTGTCGATGCGGAGCTGCCGCGAAAGGTCACAGGTGGAAACGGGGTCTCGTTGACACTGAGCTGAAAGACGTCGGGGCGGGCATAGTGGCCCACCACGTCGAAGTCGAACTTCCCGCGCGTAACCGCATCGGGATCCAGGCGGGCGAAGAGAATCCCCTCCCGGTCCCAGAGGGGTCCCGCCAGGCACGCTCCGGACGGAGAATAGATCGCGCTCCCGCCGGCGCACAGGCGTTCCGGCCAGCCTTCGAGCTCGCCGGCGATTTCGAGGTCGGCCGGGTACTGGGCGCGGGTGGCGTACTGATTGCAGCCGAGGACGAAGCACCTTCCCTCTAGGGCGATGTGCCGGAGCGTCGCCTGCCAGCGCTCGCGCCCGTCGGCGGTGGGGGCGAGGTAGATCTCCACGCCCTTTGCGTACATCGCAGTGCGAGCCAGCGGCATGTAGTTCTCCCAGCAGATGAGGCCGCCGACGCGGCCGAGGGGCGTGTCCACGACTGTGAGCGTGCTGCCGTCGCCCTCACCCCAGATGAAGCGTTCGGCCGCTGTGGGCTTGAGTTTTCGATGCTTGCCCAGGAGCGCGCCGTCGGGACCGAAGTAGAGAAGCGTGCAGAAGAGGGTGCCTCCGCTGTAGTCGGCATCCCGCTCCACGACCCCGACGGCCAGATAGACCCCGTGGGCCGCGGCAGCTTCGCCGATGCGATCGGTGGCCGGCCCCGGGACTTCGACGGCCCCCTTCAGGTATCGGTCCCATGTCCTGCGGCCTGCCGGCGAGCGGCCGCCCACCGATGTGCCGAACGCCAGACCCCAGGGATACCCGCCGACATAGGCTTCCGGGAAGAGAACCAGCCGGGCTCCCTCCGCGGCGGCCTCGGCGGTGAGCGCGTGCACCTTCCCGATCGCCGCCTCCAGATCGAAGGGGACCCCGGCCCCCTGCACCACCGCAACCCCGATGTCCTCGTTGTTGTTCATCCAGGTCCTGGTCCAATGCTTCGGTTCGGGGAACTGCCGGAGACGTCTTCCGCACGATTACGTTTCGTGCCGGTGGACTCCGTTTCCTGCCTGGAATAATGCATCAAGCGTATGCTTCGCGCGACAGGGCCCCGATGTCGCGTCAGCCTCCTCGATACGCGACCTCCGCAACCACCTCGCCCACGACCTCCAGCGTTGCCGGGCTCACGTTGGCCAGGACGTCGTTCGGGGTGTGCCAGAGTGAGTTTCCGGGCCCGTATTCGAAATCGATGATGTCCACGGTGGGGATTCCGGCCTCGTTCAGGGGCACATGGTCGTCCTGGATGGGAGGACCCACCGTCATCGGGAAGAGGCGGCCGTATCCCAGGTCGCGCGCGATCCCCCAGACGCGCTGCACCACGCGGGGCGCGTAGCGGGAGGAGAACCCTTCCACGGGGAAGCCGGGATCGCGGTCCCCGACCATGTCCAGGAGCACCGCATAGCGCGGCCGGCCGCCCAGGGGTTGCCCGGCATAGCGCTCGGAGCCGATGAACATGTCGGCCGTGGTGGGGCCGTAGTCCTCGCCGTCCACCATGAGCAGGTCGACGCCCACCGGTGGCGGCTGAAGCGAGAAGAGTTCGCCCAGCGCCATGAGCACGGCCACGCCGGAGGCGCCGTCGTTGGCCCCCGGGACGGGCGTGTCGCGCTCCTCGGGATTGGTGCTCTGGTCGGAGATGGGCCGGGTGTCCCAGTGCGCCAGAAAAAGCAGCCGGTCGGGATCGCCGGCGTTGAAACGCGCCAGCACGTTGGCCAGCGGCAGGGTGTCGCCGGTGGTGGTGGTGTAACGGAAGCGGTCGACGATCACGGTATCGGCGTGCGCCGCCAGCTGCTCGACCATCCACTCCAGCTGTGCCGCGTGGCCGGGCGAGCCGGGCACCCGGGGTCCGAACGCGAGCTGCGCCTCGATCAGCTCGAAGGCACGCGCGCCCGGGAAGGCCGGGCGTTCGACTCGTTGCGCAGGCTCGCTCCCCGGCTCCCCTCCGCACGCCAGCGTTGCCGCCAGCAGAAGCGCAGAGTACCCGGGGAGGCGCGTCATGCCCGCTTCTCGGCCAGCGGCTCAGCGGCTCAACTGCACTCGCTGAAGCCGCACACGTGGCACTTCACGCACCCCTCCTCGAAGGAGAGCTGACCGGTGCCGCATTCCGGACAGCTGCCCAGGTAGCCCGACCTGGAGGAGCCGCTTCCCGATGCCGCACGGCTCGGGGCGGGCGAACCCGCAGCCGAGGTCACGGGAGCGGCGAGGATGAGTTCCTCCTGGATGCCATCCTTTTCCTGGAGGTAGTATTCGATCGCCTGGCCGATGGCGTCGGGGGCGGAAAGGACTTTGCGCAGCCCGAACCCGACCGCGCGATCGCAGGAGATGCCGCGAAGCTGGTCGCGCACCGCGGTGATGGGGATTCCCGACCGCAGCGAGAGGGAGATGAGCCGCCCGATCGCCTCTGCGTCGGCCATGGCGGCGCCGCCGGCCTTGCCCAGGGTACAGAAGACCTCGAAGGGTCGTCCGGTCTCGTCTTCGTTGATGGTGACGTAGAGGTCGCCGAGCGGACAGTCCATCTTCACGGTGCGTCCCTTCAGCAGCGCCGGGCGCTTGCGCTTGTGGCGGCCGGCGCCGGCCAGGCGGTCGCGCTCCCGGTCGCGCTGCTGGTATTTTTCGATCTCGCCACGCAGCCGGTGACATTCCTCGCGGGCATCCGCGAGCTCCTGCTCGATCTCGCCGGTCGATTCCGGCTTCTTCTCGGTCTTGCCGGTCGAGAGCACCTGCATGGGCCGGGACCCGTCGCGGTACACGGTCACGCCCTTGCACCCCAGCGAGAAGGCCAGCTCGTAGATCTCGCGGACATCCTCCGGCGTCGCCTCATGGGGAAAGTTCGTGGTCTTGGAAATGGCGGCGTCGGTGTACTTCTGGAAGGCCGCCTGCATGCGCACGTGCCATTCCGGGGTGATGTCGTGCGCGGTCACGAACACCCGCTGCACGTCCTCGGGCACCTCCTCGTGGTGGATGTGGCCGCTCTCCGCCACCCGCTCCATGAGTTCCTCCGAGTACCAGCCGCCCTCCCTTGCGATGCGTACGAAGTCCTCGTTGACGTCCGGCATCAGCACGCCGGCCTGGTTGCGCATGAACGCCACCGCGAACAGGGGTTCGATGCCGCCCGAGCAGCCGGCGAAGATTGAAATGGTGCCCGTCGGGGCGACCGTGTCGAGGTTGCAGTTGCGCAGCGGACGCATCGGGCGAATGCGGCTTCCATCGGGGCGGCGGGCGCAGCTCTCCTCCGGACCCCAGATGGACTCCGCCCAGGCGGGGAACACGCCCCGGCTCCCGGCCAGCTTCGCGGACGCGACCTTGGCTTCCTCGTCGATGAACCGCATGACGGTTTCGGCGAGTTCCACGGCAGCGTAGGAATTGTACGGGATTCCCAGCCGCACCAGCATGTCCGCCCAGCCCATCACACCCAGCCCTATGCGCCGGATGTTCTCGGCCAGCTCGGTGATCTGGGGCAGCGGATAGCGGTTGGCGTCGATCACGTTGTCCAGGAAGTGCACGGACAGGTGGACGACCCGGCGGAGCCCGTCCCAGTCGATTGCATCCCGCGGATCTGCGCCCCACGAGAACCCTTCGCGCGCGAACGGGCCGAGGTTGAGGCTCCCCAGATTGCACACGTCGTACGGCAGGAGCGGCTGCTCTCCGCACGGATTGGTGGCCTCGTACTCGCCCAGCTTCGGCACCGGGTTGAATTCGTTGGCCCGGTCGATGAAGAAGACGCCCGGCTCGCCGGTCTTCCACGCGCCCTGCACGATCATGTCGAAGATCTCGGTCGAGTTCTCGCGACCCGTGACATCGCCGGTGCGGGGGCTGACGAGGTCGTAGTCCTCGCCATTCGCCACCGCCTGCATGAAGGCGTCGGTGATGGCGACCGAGATGTTGAAGTTGGTGATCTGGGAGGTGTCGTCCTTGCAGGTGATGAAGGCGCGGATGTCGGGATGGTCGACCCGCAGGATGCCCATGTTTGCGCCGCGCCGCGTGCCGCCCTGCTTCACGACCTCGGTGGAGGAGTCGTAGAGACGCATGAAGGACACCGGGCCCGACGCGACCCCCATGGTGGAGCGCACCGTGTCTCCCTCGGTGCGCAGGCGGGAGAAGGAGAACCCCGTGCCCCCTCCGGACTGGTGGACCAGCGCCATGCTCTTGAGCGTGTCGTAGATGCCGCACTCACCGTTGGAGAGGGCATCGTCGACGGGAAGCACGAAGCACGCGGAGAGCTGTCCGAGCGGCCGTCCCGCGTTCATCAGCGTGGGGGAGTTGGGCTCGAACGTGCCCGTCGCCATGAGGTCGTAGAACTGGCGCGCGACCTCGTCGATCGCCGCATCGGTCGCGCCATGGCGGCGGTCCTCCTCGGCGATCACGCGCGCGACCCGCCAGAACATGGTCTCGGGCTCCTCGACGGGCTCGCCTTTCTCGTTCTTCTTGAGATAGCGGAGCCCGAGAACGATACGCGCGTTCTCCGTAAGCGTCGCGCGCGGGAGGTCGGCGGGCGGGACGTCGTGCGCGGGCAGAGCGTCCGGAGATGCGGGTCGTTGGGCGGCCATGCTGTCTTCCATTGCCGGAGAGATGTGGGAAAACGAGTGGAAACAGCCCCCACCTTTGTGCAAAACAAACGGAAAGCACGCTGACCAAGGTGTGGGCTTGTGGAGACTGCTCGACACCCCGCAGACCACCGTATCTAGTGGCGTTGCTGTCTCCGGGGTGCCGTATGTCGGGTATGTTCCATCAGCATAGGTATCCCGCTTGCGCCGCGCAAGTAGAGGTCGGTTGGCCTCTAGAATGCCGATCCAAGGCGAAGATAGAGCCGTCCCCCGCGCAGGCGGAGCCCTGCCCCGGGCGGATCGTCTTCAGCCCTGAGAGGAAAGGCCACTCCGGCGCGAACGTCGGTGGAGAGCGTCCAGAGGGGCAGCGCGTTCACCGTGACCTCCAGGCCGAAGGAGGCGAGGGCGGCGCGCTTCGGGCTCGCCGCGGGATCGCGCTCGCCCTCCGGGCCCCATGCGTTGCCTGCGTCCGCAAACAGGCTTGCGCCGGCGCGGTCGAAGTACAGCGGCCAGGCCCCGATGCCCCGGCGAATGATGGAGAGCGGAAGACGGTACTCGGCCGACGCCGACCAGGCGAAGCGTCCGCGGCGGGACGCGCGGGAATAGCCTCGCACGGGAAAGAGGAGCGGCGAGCCACCGAAGAGTCCGAAGCCGGTGATCCGCTCGCGGGTGCCCGCGGCGTCGCCCACTTCGAAGTGAAAGCCGTCGGCGCCCGGCCCGCGCGCGATCCCTCCGCTCGCCCGCAGCGCGAACACCTGCTGCGCGAATCCGAGGTTGCCGAGCGTCCGGTAGAGCGACAGGCGGCCGGTGACGTCCTCGAACCCCCTGTCGGCCGAGCGGTTGCCGGCGAGTTCCTCCGGGAGATCGAGCACGCGCGAGACCCTACCCCGAACGGCTCCCGAGACGCCGTCTGCAAGGGTCATGGACATGGCGTGCGAGCGGGCGGTGTTGAACCCCAGCGTTGCGGATACCTCCCCGACGCGCCGGGTGGGACGGCTGAGCCGGAAGACGGTGGAGGGTTCGAGCGTCGCGTCCAGGAGTTCGGAGGACACCCAGTTGTGGCTGGCCTCCAGGGTGAGCCCGATGCGGTTGCGGAAGCGGGCCCGCTGAAGGTCCAGGCTCACTTGCACGCGCCGTTCCCGGTCGACCACGTAGAGGGTGTCCACGTCTCCGCTTTCGCGCTCTCCCAGGGTGAGGCCCGCGGGATCGTAGAGCTGGCTCGCCGAGACGATCACCACGGGGTTGCCCAGCCCCGCGACGGTGTATGCGAAGCGGCCTTCCCCGCGACGCCTCTCCGGGATCAGGCGGCCCCAGGCCCAGAACCGGTGCCGGTCGACCAGGTCCCGGCCGGAAGTCGAGAGACCGAAGCCCTGGCCGATGACGTCCCGCCCGCGGATCCCGCGCGGTACGGAGTAGAGCGGCTGCCAGTAGGTAGGAAGGAGTGACCGGAAGGCCCGGTACGGCCTGCTTTCGACCTCGATCGCGGCCTGGAAGCGGTCGGGGGAACGATCCGCGCCCAGGAGGAAGCGGGGGTCGTCCGCGAACGGTTCGAACCAATCGCCCGGAGCAAAGGGGACGCGCTCGATGTCCCAGCCGTCGTGGTGGTACGCGGAGTAGTAGATCCACTCGTCCGCCGGATCGATGGCCGGATAGGCGGCGCCGGTGACCATGTTGGTGACCTGGCGCACGGGCCCCGGGCGCCCGTCCCCGTCGATGGAAGCGGCGAACAGGTTGGGGATGCCGGTGCGGTCGGAGGACCACAGCAGGGTGCGCCCGTCGGCGGACCACGCGGGACTGGCATCGACGGCGCGGTCGTCGGTCACCCGTGCGACCAGCCCGCCGCCGCCATCGAGGATCACGACGTCGAAGCGGCCGCCGGAGCGCCACTGCGATACGGCGATGCGGGAACCGTCCGGCGACCAGCGCGGAAAGGCCCAGTGGACGGCGGGAACCGCCTCCGTCAAGGGCGTGATCTCCCCGGTGGCCAGCTCCACCAGCACCAGCCGGTTGGTGCCGCCTCCCTCCTGCACCGCTACGACCCGGTCTCCGCTCGGATGCACGTCGGGGAAGGTCAACCGCCCGCCCCGCGTGAGCCGGGTGACGCGCCCGTCCCCGTCGGCCCGGTAGAGATCGGAATACAGGCGGTAGCGGTCGGCCAGCTCGAACTGGGCGAAGATCATCCCGCCGTCGGACGTCCACGAGAAGCTGGACAGCCCGTTGGTGCGGGTGAACCGGCGCTCCGCGCCACCATCCAGGTCGAGCAGGCGCAGATGCGCATCCGAGCGCCCGTCCGAGAGCGCGAAGGCGAGGCGCCTGCCGTCTGGAGAGACCTGCGGGTAGAGGGCCTGACGAGCCCCGCGGGTGAGCGCTTCACCGGCGGTGAGCGGCTGCATGCCGACGAGCGAGTCTGCGAGGGCGCGGTACCTGGAGAGGAGGGACGCGCGCCAGTCCTCCCACGCCTGGGAGAAGGAGATGCCGAAGGCCGAGCGCGCCGCGGCGTCGATCCGATACGGCACCAGTTGGCCCGCCATCTCCTCGACGAGATGCCGCATGCCCAGGGTGTCCGTGCGTTCCATCAGATAGTCGAAGAACTCGGAGCCGTAGACGTAGGGGCGAAGCCCGGCCGGCCATACCGGACTCCTGCCCGACACCACGGACAGCGGCTCGATACCGTTCTCCAGCGCCCCGGTGCGCAGCACCATGTCCTGCCATGTGCCGTGTACGCGGCCCGCGCCGGTCAGCGTCGACTCGTAGTAGGTGGCAATTCCCTCGGTCAGCCAGGTGGGCGTGGCGCGTCCGGGGAAGAAGGGCCAGGTGGCGGGGTAGCGGCCCAGCAGGGAGCGCAGGATGGCGCCCAGTCCCCCCGCGGGATCCAGGTGGAAGATGTGCACCAGCTCGTGCGTGACCACGAGCTCCATCCACTCGTCGAAGTAGTTGAGTGAACCTGCGTCCGCGGGCGGGCGGGCAAAAACGGTGATGCGGTTGCCCGGAACCACGTTGGCGAACCCGTTGGAGTAGTCCGCGTGGTCGGTGAGCACGATGTCGATGGAGCCGGGCGGAGGCGCGCTGAACGATGAAGCCAGTTGCCCGTAGGCCCGCTCCGCCCGGTCGGCGAGGCGGGTCGCCAGCGGATAGAGGGCTTCTGGAAAGGTGATCCGGAAATGCTCGGTGTCGAGCGTGCGCCAGTCCTCGTCGGGGGGAACCTGGCCGGAGGCGGGGACGGTGGCCGAGAGAGCGCCCGCGAGGAGCAGCAACAGGAGAAGCAGCCTTGTCAGGGGGCTGTCGCGGCCGTCACTGTTGTGCGGGCCAACGCATACGAGGGCTTTCATCGAATCATGCAGAACAAGGCAAGTATCTGGTACCGGCTGGGCTACGCCTGGGAGACCGCGCGCCAGGGCCCGGCGGCCGCGAACGGCGGGGCATCCGGCCGGGGCCGTCCGCCCTTGCGGTCCGGGAATGAGAGCGCGCCCTCCGCCACAAACAAGATCGCCCCTTCGCTTCTCTGGAGAAACCTGCTCGAGGCCGGCGGGCTGGCCCGCCGGGTGGCGGACGCGGGAGCGGACCGCTCGCCGCGGCGTGGGGACTTTCCGCGCGCGGCGCTGGCGGGTGCCGGAGCGGCGCTCGCGGCTCGCTCGCTCGCAAGGCTGCTCGCACCCGATGCGTCAGCCGGGGATGAGCCCGGGCTTGGCCTCGAGTTGGCGCAGGGCGCGGTCGAGGGGTTGGCCCTGGCGGTGCTGAGCCCCCATCTGCCCGCTGGCCGCCTGTTGCAGATCGGGCTGTGCAGCGCGGCGAGGTGCGCCGCGGCTCCCCGGGGAGGGCTCCCGCGGGTCATCCGTCCCATCGCGCCGGGGACGATCCGCACCCTCTCCGCCCTGGCGCCCGAGCGTGGTCGCAATGGCGGACTGCTCGAGCACGCCGCATTCGCGACCGCGTTCGTGCTGCTCTACGGGCGGAGAACCCCGGGGGCCGCCTAGCAGACCACGGAGTGCGGGTGCCCGGCGCCTTCACGCTCTACCGGGCGTGAGGGACCCCAGAACCCGGGGCCCCGAGGCTCCCGTCGAGTCCGGCGAATTCGCCGGCAGGCCGCGCAGGTGCGCCCACGCCAGCACCGCGAAGCACGCGGCCTCGCGCGCCTCCGGGTCGAGGCCCAGTACGGACAGATCGCGTACCGGAACCGGTGCCAGCCGATCGGCGATCATCCCCGCCAGCACCGGGTTCAGCGCGCCGCCGCCCGCCAGCAGCACCTCGCTCACCCCCCGGGGAAGCACCCAGCGGCGACAGGCCTCGGCGACGGAGGCGGCGGTGAAGGCCGTAAGCGTCGCTACCAGGCCGGCCCAGTCGCGCCTCGCGCGCGGCGCCCGGCGTTCCACAAGCCTCTCGACGAACGCGCTGCCGAAGACTTCGCGGCCGGTGGACTTGGGGGGCGGGCGACGCAGGAACGGGTGCCGCAGAAGCTGCTCCAGCAGGTCTTCATCGACCTGGCCGGCCGCTGCCAGTTCGCCATCCGCGTCGAAGGTCCGGCGGCCGTCCGTGGCGAGTTCCGCGGCGGTGTCGATGAGCGCGACTCCCGGGCCCGTATCGAAGGCCAGGACGGGTTCGCCTTCCGAAACCGCGGGCAGCCAGGTGACGTTGGCCATCCCTCCCAGGTTCTGGAGGGCGCGCGGCCGGTCGGGTGCGGAGAAGAGCAGCCGGTCCGGCCAGGGCACGAGCGGTGCTCCGTGCCCCCCGGCCGCCACGTCGCGGGTCCGGAAGTCGCTCACCACCGGTATGCCGGTGATTTCCGCGATGGTCGCGGGATCGCCCAGCTGGAGGGTGGCGCCGCGGGCGTCCCCGGACGGGGGATCGTGCCACACCGTCTGCCCGTGCGAGCCGATCGCCGCAACCGACCCCGGATCCACCCCGGCGCGCGCACACCCGGCCAGCGCACAGCGCGCGAAGCGCTCCCCCAGGACCGCGTGCAGGCGGGTCAGCTCGGCCGGCCCGCCTCTCTCGATCGCGCGGCGAATCGAGTCCCGCTCCTCCGGCAGGTAGCTCTCGCTGTGGAATCCCAGCAATTGCCACGAGAAGGTCGCCGGGGTCGTCCCGCCCACCTCCAGCAGAGCGGCGTCGACGCCGTCGAGCGACGTACCCGACATCATACCGAGAACCTTCATGGCCGGGGCGTCACGCAATGGAGGACGGCCCCGAAGGCGTCCGGCTGCACCTGTTGCCCGGCCCCGGCGCGGTCATTCGATCGCGCCCGGGACATCCGCCACCCGCCCCCCGCTCTCCTCGAGCAGGGCGCGCGCCTCCTCCGCGGCGATCCCGAGCCGGGCCATCACGATGGCCGTCTTGACGTGGCCGCCGGCCTCCTGTAGCAGCTCCCGGGCCGGCTCCCGCTCCAGCTCCGCGGTGGTCATCAGGATGCGCTCCCCCCGGTCCTGGAGCTTCCGGCAGGTCACCTGCAGGTCGACCATGAGGTTGCCGTGGACCTTGCCCATGAGGACCATGGCGCCGGTCGTGATGGTGTTCAGGACCAGCTTGGTGGCGGTGCCCGCCTTCATGCGCGTGGAGCCGGTGATCACCTCGGGACCGACCAGGGGGGCGATGACCACGTCGTGGGTGGCGCGGAGCTCCGCGGAAGGGGGCGTGCATAGCAGGAAGCCGGTGCGGGCGCCCCGCTCACGGGCGTGCCGCAACGCCCCGTGCACGAAGGGGGTGGTGCCGGAAGTGGCGATGCCGAGGACGAAATCGGCGGGGGCCAGGGCGAGGCGGTCCATCTCGCGGGCGCCATCGCGCGGGTCGTCCTCGGCCCCTTCGCGCGCCCGCACCAGCGCGCCGTGGCCGCCCGCAATGACGCCGACCACCATCGAAGGGTCGGTCCGGTAGGTCGGGGGCATCTCCGCCGCGTCGAGCACGCCCAGCCGTCCGGAGGTTCCCGCGCCGACGTAGATCAGCCGGCCGCCGCGCCCGAACGCATCGCGCGCCAGCTCCATTGCCCGCGCGATGGCGGCAGCCTCTTCTCCTACGGCCGCCGCCACGGTGCGGTCCTCGTCATTGATCAGCGCCACGATCTCCGCGGGCGACAGCCGGTCGACCCGGCGCGAGCGCGGATTGCGCTGTTCGGTCAGGCGATCATCCAGCATGTCCATGCGTCCGGGCTGCCGTGCCACCGTGGGCTCACCTTTCCTCCATACGGATAAAGCTAGCGACAGTGCGGCCCCGGCGCGTCCCGGGACCCCGGATGCCGGGCGGAGTATTAGGAAAACGGCTGGAGGTCTTCAGCATTCGGGAGATGCACCCCACCCCTCACGGAGGCTGCATGGCACGTCCGAGATCACGCGTCCTGGCAACGGCCCTCTGCGCGATCCTGCTGGCCGTCTGCTCGGACGACCCGGCGACCACCACCCCACCCGCTCCTCCCCCACCGACTCCGCCTCAAGAGCCTTATGCCGCCGAGCGGGCCGCGCTCATGGCCCTGTACAACGCCACGAACGGGTCGCTCTGGCATCGGAAGAGGAACTGGACCACCACCGGGAGCATCCGGAACTGGCAGGGGGTGTCGACCAACTCGTCCGGCTTCGTCACCGAATTGTCGCTCCCGGACAACAATCTGTCCGGCGCACTCCCGCGCGAACTCGGGGATCTGACCCATCTGAGACAGCTGGATCTGGACGACAACGAGTTGACGGGCCCGATCCCGCCGGAACTCGGGGATCTGCCCCAACTGAGGCGTCTGGTTCTGAGCGCCAACCAGCTGACGGGCGCGATTCCGCCGGAGTTGGGCAGGCTGAACCAGTTGACCATGCTCGATCTGGGCAACAACAGCCTGAGCGGGACGATCCCCTCTGAACTCGCATCCCTGCCGCGGCTCGACTCCCTCCTGCTCCACCGCAACGAGCTGACCGGCCCCATTCCCGCCGAACTGGGGAATCTTGCCTCCCTGCGGAGGCTGCTCCTGGCGTTGAATCAACTGACGGGTCCGGTGCCGCCGGAACTGGGCAACCTCGCGAATCTCACCTACATGAGCCTCAGCCGTAACCAGCTGACGGGCACGATTCCGGTCGAACTGGCGAAGCTGAGTTCGATTCGGGTTCTGTCGGTCTCGCGCAACAGCCTCACGGGGACGGTTCCGCCCGAGCTGGGCAACCTGACCACCCTGGAAGGACTCTATCTGTACCAGAACCAGCTCACCGGAGGAATCCCGGTCTCGCTGGGCAACCTCTCGGAACTGGAGACGCTCTGGATTCACGACAACGGGCTATCGGGCCCATTGATCGAGGAACTCGGCAACCTCGCGACGCTCGAGGACCTGCGCGCCGCGGACAACGAGCTTAGCGGAAAGCTGCCCCGCAATCTGGGCAGACCCCGGGCCCTGGCCCGACTCGAGCTCGAAGGGAACCAGCATCTGGCCGGCCTGCTGCCCCGGAGCATGATCGGCCTAGATTTCCTGCAGGTGCTGTCGTACGGGGCCACCAGCCTGTGCGCCCAGGTCGATGACGAGTTCCAGGAGTGGCTGCGGAAGATACCCGACGGCAGCCGGACGGACTGCGATGTCGCGCAGGTGGAACGACTCGCTCTCACCGACCTGCACGACGCGACCGGGGGATCATCCTGGGCGAACCGCGCGGGATGGGGGACGGACGCTCCCCCGGGAGACTGGCACGGCGTGTCCACCGAGGACGGCCGTGTCACGGGATTGGCGCTGTCCGCCAACGGCCTGTCCGGTCCGCTCCCCGCGGAGATCGCCAACCTCCTTGAGCTCAGGATGGTGGACCTGGCCGGAAACGACCTGTCCGGTGCGTTTCCGGGTTCCATCGCCGGCCTGCACGAACTCGCCGAAGTGCGCGTGGGCCGGAATCCGGGGCTGGAGGGCGCGCTGCCGTTCGCGCTCCGGGGGTTGGAACGGGTTCGCGTGCTGCTCCACGACGACACCGGCCTGTGCGCCTCGCCCGCGCCCGACTTCCAGGCGTGGTACGGCGCGATCGAGCAGACCGCGGGCGCCGTCTGCGACAACCCGGATCAGGTCACGGTATCCCTGCCGGTGGTCTACCTCACCCAGTCGGTGCAGGCCCCGTCCCGGAGCGTGCGTCTGGTGGCCAACCGCGACGCGCTTCTGAGGGCGTTCGTCACAGCCGAGGAGCCGCGCGGGTTCTTCGAGCCCGAGGTTGTGGCGGTCTTCACGGGTCCGGGAGGAGACGAGGTCCACCGCGCGGCCATGACCCGCGACGCCAACCAGATCCCGGCCGAGGCGGACGAGGGCGATCTTGAACTCTCGTACAACGCGGTGATCCCCGCCGAGATCATCGTCCCGGGTGTCGAGATGGTCGTCGAGGTCGACCCCGAAGGAACCCTGCCCCTCACCGCCGACAGCGAAACCCGCTTCCCCGACGAGGGATCCGACTCGCTGAACGTGGTGGAAGTGACCCTTATGCAGCTTACGCTCGTGCCGGTGATGGACGCCGAGGAGCCCGACTCGTCGGTTGTGGAGTGGGTCCGCGGCATCTCCGCCGACAGCCCCGAAGTGGGACTGCTCAGGCACGCATTCCCGTTTGCCGAGTTCAGCGTTCGCGCGCACGAGCCCTGGCACACCTCGCTGGATCTCACCAGCTCGGCCGGGCAGGTGTCGCTGTTTGGAGAACTCGAGGCGCTGCGGGCATCGGAAGGCGGCACGGGCTACTACTACGGGGTCGCCGCCAACCTGGGCTCCGTCGCCGGCCGGGGGCAGCTTCCCGGCTGGGTGAGCGTCGGCGTGGCGAGATCGACCACGCTGGCACACGAAGTGGGTCACAACCTCTCGCTCAGGCACGCGCCGTGCGGGGATCCCAGCGGCGTTGATCCCAGCTTCCCCTACGCGGACGGAAGCATCGGCGTATGGGGATATGACTTCCGCAATGGATCGACCGTCCCTCCCGACCGGGGCAAGGACATCATGACCTATTGCCGCACGCTTCCATGGCTCAGCGACTACTACTTCGAGAAGGTGATCGACCACCGTGCACAGTTGGCCGCGGACACCGCCAGCGCACAGGTGGCCGCAACGAACCAGCGCGCAGACATGCTCGTGCTCTGGGGCGGCATGGTGGACGGAGAGCTGTGGATCGATCCGGCGTTCCCGATGCGCGCGGAGCCAAGAGTGCCCGAAGCGTGGGGCCCGTACCGCATTCACGGGACCACTTCGGACGGCGGGACGGTGTTCTCGCTGGATTTCACGCCCAGCGACGACGGCCACGGCGGCAGGCACTTCTTCTTCACGCTGCCGATCGAGGCCGATTGGGAGGACGCGCTCGAACGCATCACGCTGACCGGGCCGGAAGGTGAGGCATACGTGGACCAGGCCGACGAGCGCCGAATGACGGTGGTCACGGAACCCGGAACGGGACGCCTGCGCGCGATTCTGCGGGACTGGGAGGGGGCGCTGCCGGAGGTGCTGAGGGATGGGACCGACCTGGAGGTGAGCATGACGCGCGGGCTCAAGGAGGCGGTGCGGCTGCGCGAATCCCAACCCTAACGTTACGGCAGGTATGAGGGGGCACGAATCACGGCAGGAAATCACGTAAGTCTAACCAGGACTGCATGATCTGCGTTCTCTGTCGTTGGAGCTGACCTTGTTGGACCGTGCCGCTAGGGCGGGAAAACCGGGTTTGAATGGCGGGACTCCCTCGCCCGCCCAGCCTCTTCGCCGAAGGTCCCGGAAGCCGACCGTCACGCCCAGGAAGGCTTGGTCGTCCGAGCGCATCGCCGACCGATCTACCCGAGCCGCCGCGCCGGTCTCCGGGACATCGACCGGCTCTGTTGCGGCACTACGCTGCGCGCAGGTTTCCTTCCACATTGGAGGACGCCGGCGCACGAATCAATCAATGCCTTCCGCTGCATCTGGCGGGGTGTCCCCGGCTCGCATTGGCTGCTCCAAGTGCGGCTGGAGAGCGTTCCGCAGCGCGATCAAGTTGTCTGCCATCCACCGGCGCGCGGTCTCCAACTCGGCCTCGGGCGCCGTCAAGCTGATCGTCTCTTCCCTTGCCAGCGTGACTTCGAACTCTCCTTCCTGCCACAAGATGGTTCCGTCCACCTTTCCGGCGACCTCCTCCCGGTGCTGAAGCAGGGCACGGTATCTTTGTTGGCGGTCGGTCCCGCTGAGGTGCAGGAACACCGTGGCCTTGCCCTCGCCAATCCCCATGCCGTAGACGGCATCGGGGTGTCCGGTCTGGAAGGACCGCCATCGACCCCGCCATCCCCCCTTCCCAACAGGCTCCACACCGCTCGGGCGAAGCCGCGCCACCAGCGGCTTGTAGAACTCCGCGTACAGCGTGTTGGTGTTAGTTGGCTCCCGCTGTACGGTCTCGGGTGCCCGTGGGGCCGACGAGACCGGCAACTCGATGTCCAGTTCCTTCGCGAGAACCTCGGCATGCGGCCACAGTCTGTTCACGTAGCCCGCGAGCTGCATGCTCCGACGGTCGATCTCGGGCTCATTCCAAACCTCGCCCTGCATGTCGCGGAGGAGGCGCCGATTCATTTCGAGATTGTCATTACCGAGAAGCTCTTTCTTGGCGGTCCACGGTGAGTTGCTCAACGAGGAATTGTAGGACACAACCGTGAGGTTGCCTATACGGTGGACCAGTCCAGAAATCCGGCCTGCGTCCTCGTCACTTCCGTCAAAGTCGAAGACGTCTGCCCAGTGCTGCTGCCAGCGTTGAGGAGCGATATGCTCGACCGTCGCCTCGGCGACGGCGAATTCGGTGGTGTCGAAGAGGTTTTCGCGATGCATCTGCTCCGCGATTCCCGCCAACAGAAGCCTGAGGCGGCCGCTGGAGATGCCATGGTACATGTCGCCGCTCTGGAAATGCCTCGTGACCTCGTCGTCCCGCGGCCACCAGTTCCATCCACGGATCGCCACCAGCCGCGACAGGACGACCGAGCCGAGGTCCTCTTCGTCCGTGTCGCGAAGCGCCTGTACGAGACTGAACGCGACGCTGTCGAAATCCCGATACCTGCCTTTGAGCGCAATGCGTCTCATCAGATAGCTATCGACGATGCGAAGCACCCTGTCGAGCTCCGGTCCCCTTCCAAGCCTGTCGACCAGGATCATGAGCACCGGCACCAGGGATCTGAGATTCAGGATATGACGACGGCCCATGACCTTCAGCGCGTAGCCCGAAAAGCCTCCGTCGGTCCCTTTTCGACCCTCGTCGATTTCCCGGTAGATGTCCGCATAGCGGCGCAGCCGGCGGAGCATCATCGCAAACTCGGTGCGGTCGTCCCGATAGAGGTGCTCGCCGACGTAGCGGAATTCGCGATAGAGGCGGTTCATACGCAGCCGTTCAGCCTTGGGCGGTTCACGTCCCGATACTAGTAGCTGCCGCGCCCGGGGGACCTCCAACCATGCGAAGTAGAGCAGGAACATGTCGGTGTGCCCCCTCCAGTACGACTCGGCGTCGTACCGTTCGAGATGTTCCCTGTAGGTCAGGTCGCCGTCGGGATCGTCCTTTGCTACGGCCAAGGACAGGATGTAGTTCTTGGTTTTTTCCCACTCGGTCAACGGCTCGCCGCGAGCGTTCAGTGCCTCGAAGATGGCGTGGCTGTTCTGGCCCTGGCTGAGTTGAATGTCGGCGACCACCAGCTTCTTCAGGACGGCTTTGCTGAAGGCTGTGGCGGCATCCCCACGGTCATCTTCGCTGATTGGGCGAAGCCAAGCGTCGGCTCTACCACGGAAGTAGTTGTAGCAGTCGCCCAGCGGCGAACCGGAAGGCGCGCCCGAGCTTGGTGCCGAAAGACTGAAATCGATTACGGTCCGGAATACGTCGTAGTCACTCCCCTCATACGTCTTGCTGCTCTTGTGCCTGATCTTGTAGTTGTCCCCAGGACCGCCGACGTAGGGGGCGGCCTCGGCCAGCACTCCTGAGAGCATCGACGCAGGATTGTCCAAGCCGTGCTGGATGAAGGCGGCACGGGCGGCAGCCATGAGGAGTTGGAGGGTGGTGAGACGCTGCTGGCCGTCAACAACCCACCAGTAGTTGATGAGCCTGCCGGGCTTGAAGCTGGGGCTGTGTTTGGTGATGATCGTGCCGAGAAAGTGAGGTTCGGCATCCGCACCCCCCGAGTCAGCTTCGCGAACGCGCTCGGTGAGAGCCATCAAGTCCTCCCACAGAGGCGTCCACTGTCCCTCCTCCGTCCAAACGTAGTTGCGCTGGTAGCTGGGAATGACCCATTGCTTCAGCGGCGGGAACGTCTGGTTCATGGCCGTGATCAGCGTATTCATGGCTGGACACTACCTTCTGAAAGGCACCAATAGCCCGGTGATCGGCTGCTGCACGACGGTGCGAGATGGGCGGTGGTGACGGCGGTGACGACGGAGGCGAGGGTGAACTCGAAACGAGGCAACAGGGACGGAATCCGGTGGAAGTGACGGTTGCGGACGATGGCCCCGAAGATGGTGAGTGGCTCGTGGGGCCGCAACAACCCGTGGGAAGCTCATCCCCGGCACCCCCCCCAGCCTCCCGAGCCGGGGCTCTACTGGGACGCGGCACGGCCTCGTGCTCCGGGTGAAGCCGCCGGCTACAAGCAGTGGATCCAGCGCTTGTTCATCCACGGCATGCGCCGAGAGTTGGGGCTCGGTCCCGTTCGCCTCGTGACGCTGGCCAAGGCACGGGGGCCGGGGTCTGAGTCAGCCGCTTTTTCGTTTGCGCGCCCGCAGGGGCTCCGCGGGCGGTTTCCAGGCTTCCCGGCGGCATTTCGGGAAATCTACGGGGCCGTGGAATCGCCTGAGAGAAGCGATGATCGCCGGTGTCCGAGGGGTACGGGGTAGGCCGGAATGCGACCGCGCGGCAGAAGCGCCGGGGTACGCCCTCGCCGTCCTTGAGGCTGGCGAGCCAGAGGCCGAGGAGGTAGCCCGCGACGGGCTCGGTGGACGCTGCTCCGGGCGGTGCCCCGAGAGGCTGGTTTCAGCGGCTCCGCCGGGCTGGCTTGAGCCACGCTAACGTGTCTAAGCCAGCCTACCCCCCGTAATACACGGCGGGGCTGGCGAGGGTGGCCCTGCCCCCCTTCGATCCCCCGGAAAACCCCCGCTCCGGCAGCGTTCGCGGTTGGGGAGTTCGGCCACTTCCGCGGAGTCCGAACATCCCCCAGGCGGCCAGTCGCCGAATGTTCTCTCGCCGGTCACCGATCACCCGCCGGTCGAGGCCGTCCGTTTCGCGGGTGAGCCCTGCGTCGTGACCGGCGGGCGGCGTGGTCGGCGTTGCCGCCGCATCGGCGCCGGTCCTCCCGGCCTCCGGGACGGACTGCGCCCGTCCCTCCGCCGGGGTCGGGCCCCTTCCCAACCCAGCAAGCCCGGTCGTCTGCGGCGTGACGCGCCCGGGGACTCCCCGTCCCCGTGGCAGCGACGGCGGCTGCCCCGGGCGCAGGCGCCGTTGCACCGGTTCGGCTCCATGCGGGGCGGTGCGCCGGATCGTCGTCACGACACCCTGGCCCTCGGGCAGGTCCCCGACTGCACTCTCGCGCGATGTCGGTCTCGGTCAGAGTATCGCGAACGTGGTCGCCGGCTCCACCCGGCTCAACAACCTTCCCGTAGGGACTGCTGGGGCGGAGCGACCCCGAAGCGGAGGGGAGGATGGCGTTGTACATCGCCATCCTGCCCGATGCCCATCGAGGCATGCCGAAGAGGGGGACTCCCCACCATTTTTCAACACTTCCTGAAGCGGGGCTGTAACCCCGCGACGATGGATGAGATCAGGCCGCATGATCTTCTGCAAGTTGTCCGGGCCGGTAGCAGGTCTGGTTTCTGAGCATGGCGCAGGCGACC
>JAJDVR010000185.1 GCA_022826025.1 Gemmatimonadota bacterium
GCCGGTCCGGGGTTCGCGCGTTGGTCAACGCATTGAGTTGCGGGCTGACGACGCTGACTTCGTGGAACTCGTGCTTGACGCACACATGGTCGGCAGCGCCACCTTTGGCGGCACCCAGCTCGGTGATCAGATCGCGGGCGAATTCGGCTTCCAGGGTGCCGGGACTGACCCGGAGAGCGGCCGACCGATTGCCGTCGAGATACGACCCGGCCCTTTGCCACTTACCCTCGTGCGAGTCCGGCGCTAGGGCCAACGCTCCGCCGGGGTGGTGCGAACGACCAGCCAGACGGGCAATGCACGGGCGCACCCCTTCTCAGGCTCCTGGGCCGGTTCGCGCCTTTGACCCGCGGCGCCGGATGGTTCCCTTTTTCAGGTCCAGCGCCATGCTCCGGCGGTTGTTCCGGTGCCGCGTTTGACGGCGGCTCTGGAGACCGTTCTTCGAACCCGGATCGGCATGGCCGTTGCCGATCCGGAGGTGTGAATTTGACATCGAGGTGCTTGTGCAGGGAAATGCCGCCCTGGGCGTGCGGAACGAGGGATCCGTAAGTCTCTGGACGGCTTGGGGTTGTGCCACGGCCCCCGGATCGCCGATGCCGATCCGGGTCTCCGAGCCGTTGCCGGGAGCGACCCGGCCCTTCGGGATGCCTACTGCGGCATCGGGTCGCTCCCGCTCCATCAGTCCTATGCAGGAAGGCTGTTGCCCACCGGGGACGGCAGCGTCCCGAAGCCAAGAGGTGTCTGCCGCGGCCAACGCCACCGGGCACGGCTTCGCCTCGGCGCGGCCGGTGGGTAGGTCGCGCCGGGCGTCGCCCTGCGAGTTCTCATGATGAAGCGGCAGGACGTGGCCACACTTCGCGCGAGGAGCAGAGCATGACCAAAGCCTACCTCGTTGAGCAGGTCGCCCACGCGATCGGACGGCGGGTCACCAAGAGGGAATGCGGGCTGGTGGTCGACGCCTTCCTCGACGCCGTGAGGGAAACGCTCGCGCAGGGCGACGGCATCGAGCTTCGGGGATTCGGAACGTTCAAGATGCGGCACCGCAAGGCCCGCGCCGCCGGCAACCCCAGGACCGGAGAGACGGTCAAGGTCCCGGCATACGATGTGCTGGTCTTCCAACCATCGAGGCTCTTCCGCAGCCGGGTGGACCTTAGGCTCCGGGGTGTCCGGGGCGTAAGAGCCCTTGGAGGCCTTTCACGAGCAATAGTTTGGCCGCCGGGGCCATGACGCGGCGGGCGGTTCCCAGGCGGCGTGCGCGCGCGGCGGGCGTCGTGCTGTGGTCGATCCGCGCTCCAGATCCGACAGCGTCAAGCGTGCGGAGCGCGCCTTGGCGTGCCAAACGGAACCTCCCCTCGCGGGGCGCGGATCTTCACCCGAGCGGCCCGTCCGGCGCTCATGGCGCGCCGTTTCCGTTTGCGGGGTTAGAGGGGGCACAGCCCCCCGCCAGCCCCTCCAAGGACTCGCAAAGGTCGCCGAGGTCGTAGCGGCCGTTGGCGTTGCCGAGCCGGTCGAGTGCCACGAGCAGCGCCCGCATCGTCAACGTACCCGGTCCCGAGCGTTCTGCGCGGAGGACTCCACAACCGTCACGTTGATCTCCCGAGTGGCGGATCGCCCCGACGGCTGTTGGTCGTCCTGGCTCCCATCGCCCGCGGGTTCCGTTGCAACGATTGATACCTCGGCTGCTCCCGGCGACAGGGCGTTAAGGGTCAGCGAAAACGAGTACTCGTTGTTGCGAGCCAAAGACACCGCCACGACCGTCGTGTCAGAGGACGCGGCTGTCAGCGTAAGGAGATCGTCGTCCAAGAACAGACTTTCAACACCCGAAACCGTGAGTTCCTGGCCTACGGTCATGACTTGATCAGGCAGCTCGACACGCGATGCCCGCGGCGGAGAATTCGGAGGGGGGTAGCCGTTGATGACGATGATCGCATCGCAGTCGCTTCCTCGACAGCTGGCAATCGCAGCTACAACCAACATCGCCATGGCTCTGGCTTTCTTGCGAATACTCATGGGCTTACCTGCTCTCCAAGGGTACCGACGACACTGCGGGCGGGCGCGGCGGGGCGGCAACTCTGGATGGTATCGGGGCTGGCGAGCCTTCTTCGCAAGCTCCAGCCAACACGTCATCGTGTACGTCGCGTTTATGCAACCAACCCAGCAGCACTTTTCTCCCACTTCATGAGCTCTAGAGGAGAGGGCAAGCACAAGCCAGCTTCTGGGGAATCAGGGGGCTGCGTTGTCGGATGCCACCAACGGAAGCGGACCCCTCGCCAGCGAGAAGAAGGTATCCGAGAACGAATCCAGAACCAATTCCACCACTTCTCCGTCCGGGCCGAAGGTGACCGAAGTGGGTCCAGCGTACCGTAGCGGGCCTGCTATGTCGCCCGGTCGTAGCAGTGGCTCTTCGACCGTTCCGATGAAATCCAGCGTCAGGACCAGATCAAGGTTATCGGTCGGCTTCAAGGACAACACGGCATCGAGGCCGAGGTGCTGAGCGGAGGCTTCCTCGCTCGATCCGCAAGAGGCGACACCGGTGTCACCAGTCACCGGGCCGCTCGCCTCCACTTCGCCAATCGTGATTGACACGGTTCCGCTCAACTCGGACCGACTGCGTAGTGATATCGTCGGGCTGAGTTGTACGAGTTCGTACTGAATGGGTATCTCATCGCGTACCCAGCCGTGCCACACGCCGGTCAGGTCCAACGGCTCGAAATCCTGGGGCGAGGGACATCCGTCGTCGACGATACCCTCCGGGTAACAACCTTGCAGGGAGAGCACCGCGACCGCGAGCAGCGTTCTGATCACCGTCAGTTCTCCGGCACGACCGTCACGTTGATCGTGCGGGTGGTGGACCGCGCCGATAGCTGGCACTCGTCCTGAGTCCCATCGCGTTGCCGCCCATGCCCGCCTTCGCGCTGCAGTCTACCACTGGGCACGGGTCGCGGTCCAGCGCGACGCCGTCAGCAAGGCCAAGTACGCCGCCCTTCGCGTACGTGCTCGGCCTGCCGCGGCAGCGGCGGTCTCCGTTGGGGTCAGAGGGGCACAGCCCCCGCCAGCCTCCGCCGGGGACACGCAAAGCGTGGCCCCAAGGAGTATCTGGGGTTCACCGGACTTCGGTAGGCAGCCTCCGCACCACTACGCGGGACACATCGAACTCGCCCAGTTCGACGAACGCCGCCAACCCATCCGGGCCGAAGGCGTCCGGCATCGCGGTTGCGCCGGAGGGATACGTTCCGACGTACTCGCCCACGGCGGTCATGACGTCGATCGGTCCATCGCCGATCAATTCGTCTCCCTGACGCATCACCCATATCCGGCCTTCCCAAGTGGTGGAGAGGCTCCGCAGCACGGGGATCTCGTGATAGAAGGGCGGGTCCACCAAGGTGAAGGATGGCAACTGCGAAAGTGACGCTTCCGGAGGCGGCGCGCCGCTGGAACCGGTTGGAATCGAGATCGCATTCTGGGAGCGCTCGCCCCGCAGCTCCCTGTATCGCTCCTCGATCCTCGGCGTCACCGGCTCGGGCTGGAAGGGCCTTGTGATGACTCGTGCCACGCTTCCCGTCGGTAAAGCAATCTTCAGCGCATATGCCGAGGAGTCCGAATAGACGATGCCGCCGTCCGGAAGGACGCCCATCAGGAGTTCGGGCTCGAAGGTCGATGGCCTGGCAAGCCCACCCAGCATCTGATTGAGGTCGGCACTGCCGCCTTCGAGCGTGACATTTGAGGAACCCTCAAAGAGGTTGCGCACTTCGCGCGGCGGGAGCCAGCCCTGCACCACGGTGTCAACTTGGACGGCCTCGGCATCGAGATCCAAGCGAGTAATGGGCCGCGTGGTGGGCTGGTCGGCCCCCGTTCCGCCGATGCTTCTCGACATGCCCCACCACGCGGCGTAAACCGCGCCGCCCCGAGGATCGGGTTGAATGGGCGCCGAAGTCCTTATGCTGGCGCCCATGAAACCACTTCCCGCGCCCCCGGGCGCCTCTGCTGAGGATCGCACCATCCGCACGAACCCCCCCGACGGATCGAAGATCTGGTAGGCTGCGTGACCCATGTCGCTCACGATGGTCGTGCCATCCCGCCAGACGGCGTAGTTCATGGGCATGTGGAACTCACCCGGCCCCTGACCGGAGCGTCCGAACTCGCGGACAAAAGCGCCGGTGGCGTCAAACACCAAGACGCGCAGTTCGGAGAACATCCCTCCGGCGCGGTCGAATACGTACAGGTTGCCCTGTGCATCGAAGGCGACATGGCTCACGTGGCCGAGCATCTCCCAAGGCTCTCCCTCGACCGCGCCGATGCGATAAAGCTCGTCAAAGTCAGGGTCGATCCGTTGATCCCGGCCCGTGACTTCGACGATCTCCTGAGCGAAGAGAGCAGGGGACGCGGCAAGGACGGCCACAAGAAAGGACGAGTAGATCGGGACTAACCTGCTGGAGTTCATCGAGAACCTCTCCTGCGAATCGAAGGCGGCGGGGCACGGAGCGAACCGGACATGGGCTAAGATTGGACGCGCGACCCCGGCGCTAGGGTTGTCCGCCACCATGCGTCCGGGATCGAGTGGCCGTCCGCCGCTAAGTCTCTGAGAACTGCCCGCAACGTTCCGGCGGCCGCTGTTCCGGGTGGTGCCCGGAGAGGCGTTGCGGAGGCGTCCGGCAAGGGTGGCTTGAGCCACGCTACGGTGGTCGAGCCAGCCCACCCTTTGGGGCCACGCTTCGCGAGTCCCCGGCAGGGGCTGGCGGGGGGCCGTGCCCCCTGTGACCCCCGCGACGGAAACAGCGCGCCGTGAGCGCCGGACGCCCCGTCTGGGTGAAAGTCCGCGCCACCGAGGCGGAGCGTGCCGCGTGGCACGCCAAGGCGCGCTCGGCGGGCCTGACGCTGTCGGATCTGGTGCGCCGGTCCATTGGCCGGGTCCGCACCTGGACCGTGGCGCACGCCGAGGTCGAGCGCGAGCGCACCCGCGAACTGGCGCGCGTCGGCAACAACCTCAACCAGATCGCTCGGTGGGCCAATGCATACAAGGAGGCCATCGAGGCCGTCGAGGTGATCGCCCACCTAGTCGCCATCGAACGGGCGCTCAGCGCCTTGGACCCCGCCCAAAGCTCGGACGCGGATGCACATTAAGTTTCTCGCGCGCGGAACCGGGTCGGCGCGGGCCGCGGCCAAGTACCTCCTCGGGGAGCATGCGGCCGGGAAGCCGCGCGAGGGCGTCGAGGTCCTTCGGGGCGATCCTCACCGGGTGGCGTCGGTGGCGGACACGCTGGGGTTCGAGCACAGGTACACCTCCGGCGTGATCGCGTGGGCGCCGGAAGACGAGCCAACCGACGAGCAGATCCGCGAGGTTCTGGACGCCTTCGAGGAAACGGCATGGGCCGGGCTCGAACCCGACCGCTACGCCGGGGCGGCGGTGCTCCACCGTGAGGTGGGCGGCGGCGCCCACGTCCACGTCCTTGCTGCACGATGCGACCTTGAGAGCGGGCGGAGCCTCAACATTGCCCCACCGGGCTGGCGGAGGACGTTCGATCCGCTCCGGGACGCCTTCAACCACGAACACGGCTGGGCTCGCCCGGACGATCCGGCGCGGGCCAGGGTGCAGCAACCGGGCCACCGCGCCTACATCGAGGCGACC
>JAJDVR010000232.1 GCA_022826025.1 Gemmatimonadota bacterium
TGCATCCGGTGAGACCACCGCTCCGGCTGTCTCCGTCCGGGGTGATCCGGGGATGCTGGCAACTCTCCGACGGCCATGGGCAGGGGTGGAGCAGGGAGCGCGCGTTCGCGGCCCTGGACGCCGCGGCTGCGGCCGCAGACCCCCTCGTTCTGGACTGCGCCGACATCTACACGGGCGTGGAGCGCATCATCGGGGACTGGCTGGCCGGTCGGCCGGACATCGCCGACGACGTCGTCGTCCATACCAAATTCGTGCCCGACCTCGGTGTCCTGTCGATCATCGACCGCAACTACGTCCGCCGCGTCGTGCAACGGTCACGAGACCGCCTCGGCGTCAATGCACTCGAGCTGGTGCAGTTCGCGTGGTGGGACCTCTCGCAACCGAAATGGGTGCGTGCCGCCGAGTGGCTCGCGGAGCTGCAGCAGGAGGGGATCATCCGCCACCTGGGCGTCACCAACTTCGACCGGGCTGCGCTCGGGACCCTGCTGGAAGCGGGCATCCCGGTGGTCTCCAGTCAGGTCCAGCTCTCGCTTCTCGACCGTCGTCCCCTGAAGGGCCTGACGGAGCTCTGCCGGGAACACGGGGTCACCGTGCTCGCTTACGGGGCGCTGGCGGGCGGCCTCCTGTCCGACGCCGGCGGTACGCCGCTGGAAAGCCGGTCGCTGACCAAGTACCGCCTGATCGTCGAGGAGGTGGGTGGTCGGGAGGTGCTGCGCCGGGCTGGGAGGGCGCTCGCGGAGCTGGCCGCGCGGCACGGGGCCACCATGGCGGACGCGGCGGTGGCCTACGTGCTCAGCCAGTCGGGCGTCGGGGCCGCGATCGTCGGGCTGAGTCGCAGGGGGCTGATGGTGGATGGGAGCCGCGTGCGACTCTCCCCGTCCGATGTGGCGCGGCTGGAGGCGACGGTGCCGGAGACCGTCAGGGGAGAGGTGTTCGAGATCGAGCGTGACCGGCATGGCCCACACGGCCGCATCATGCGCTACAATCTGAACCTGGAGCACTGACGGGCGCGGTTGCCGACTCCGGCGCGTCGTCCCCAGTTTACCAGGTCCATCCCGCCCATTCCCCCGTGACAGTCGAGCCTGCGCGCAGGAATGGCGGGAGATTTTGTGATATGAAGCCGGGGAGGCGGCCGTGCGACGTGCGACGAACGCAGAGTCCGAATTCCGCTCCGGCCTGCCGGCGGCCCGCGGGTTGTACAGTCCCCGCTACGAGCACGACAGCTGCGGCGTCGGCTTCGTGTGCGACATCAAGGGACGCGCGAGCCGGTCGATCCTCGACGATGCCAACCGCATCAACTGCCGCATGGGACATCGCGGCGGCATCGGCTGCGAACCCGGAACGGGGGACGGCGCCGGCATCCTGACCGGGCTGCCGCACCTGCTGCTCGGCCGCGTGGCCCGGGAACAACTGGGCATCGCCCTCCCCCCTCCCGGGCAGTACGGGGTCGGCATCGCCTTCCTCCCGCGCGACCGCCGGGAGCGGCAGATCTGCAAGGAGCGCACCGAGGCCATCATCGCCGAACAGGGACAGCGCCTTCTCGGGTGGCGCAGGCTCCCGCACAGCGCGGAACGAGCCGGGCTGACCCCGACCGCGCTCGGGTCGATGGCCCATCTGGAACAGCTCTTCGTGGGGGCCGGCGATGGCTTCGCCGACCGCGCCTTTGAGCGCCAGCTCTACATCATTCGCAAGTACGCCAGCCACTGCCTGCGGGGCGATCCGCGCCTTTCGGGACGGGAGCTTCCCTACTTCTGCTCGCTCTCGTCCAACACCGTCATCTACAAGGGGATGCTGACGCCCCATCAGCTCTTCGAGTTCTTCGACGATCTGCGGGCCGAAGACTACGAGTCCCACATGGCGATGGTGCACTCGCGCTTCTCCACGAACACCTTCCCCTCGTGGGACCGGGCCCAGCCCAACCGCGCCATGTGCCACAACGGCGAGATCAACACGCTGCTTGGCAACTGCAACTGGATGAACGCGCGCGAAGGCGTTCTGCGCTCGGAGCTGTTCGGGGATGAGCTCGAGAAGCTCTTCCCCATCATCGAGCCCAACTGCTCGGACTCGGGCAACTTCGACAATGTCCTCGAGTTCCTGCTCATGACGGGGCGCAGCCTGCCGGAATCGGTCATGACCATGATCCCGGAGGCGTGGCAGCAGCGGCCCGACATGCCGGCCGACAAGCGCGCCTTCTACGAGTTCCAGTCGTGCCTCATGGAGCCCTGGGACGGCCCGGCTCTCATCCCGTTCACCGACGGCCACTGCATCGGCGCCGTGCTCGACCGCAACGGGCTGCGCCCGAGTCGCTACTACGTGACCGACGACGACCGCTGCGTCATGGCCTCCGAGGTGGGCGTGCTCCCGGTCGCCCCGGAGCGGGTGGTGAAGAAAGGGCGGCTGCACCCGGGGCGGCTCTTCCTGATCGACTTCGATGCGGGACGGCTGGTGCCGGACCACGAGCTCAAGTCGGAATGGGCGAGGCGGCGGCCCTATGGGGCGTGGCTGGCGCGACAGCGCCTGGAACTGGGCGAGGCCGAAGATCCGCACGGTTACGACGATGCGACCGTCCTCCGGCGCATGCGCGCCTTCGGCTATACGATCGAGACCCTGCAGTTCATGCTCCTGAGCCTGGTGCGCGACCGGCGCGATCCACTCGGCTCCATGGGCAACGACGCGGAGCTGGCGGCGCTCTCGGACCGGCCGCGCATGCTCTACGACTACTTCAAGCAGCGCTTCGCGCAGGTGACCAATCCCGCCATCGATTCGATCCGCGAGGAAGTGGTCATGTCGCTCGAGTGCTACATCGGGCCCGAGGGCAACCTGCTCGAGGTCACGGAAGAGCACGCGCACCGGCTGCGTCTGTCCCATCCGATCCTCTCCAACCGGCAGTTCGCAGCCCTGCATCAACTGGAAGACGACGGCTGGAGATGCCGGACCCTCGACACCACCTTCACGCGGGGCTCCGGGGAGCGGGGTCTGCTCGCCGCTCTCTCGCGCCTCGAGACAGAGGCCGACCGGGCGGTGGAGGAAGGCTATCGTGTGCTCGTTCTCTCGGACCGCGCGATCGGCCCGGAGAGCCTTGCCATCAGCTCCCTGCTCGCCGTGGGTTGCGTGCACCACCACCTGGTGCGCACGCACCAGCGCACCCGCATCGCCCTGATCGTCGAAACCGGCGAGGCGCGCGAAGTGCACCACCACTGCCTGCTGCTGGGCTACGGGGCGGACGCCATCAACCCCTATCTCGCCTACGAGTCGCTCTGGCGCGCGCGCCGCGCCGGACAGATGGGCAACTACGAGCACATCGCGTCCGACGACGACGTGGTCGCCGCGTACCGCAAGGGGGTCGGCAAGGGCATCCTCAAGGTGATGGCGAAGATGGGGATCTCGACGCTGCAGTCCTACAAGGGGGCGCAGATCTTCGAGGCGGTGGGGCTCGGGCCGGAGGTGGTCAACCGCTGCTTCACCGACACCGAGAGCCGCGTGGGCGGGATCGGTTTCGGGGTGCTGGCGGAGGAGATCGAGCGTCGCCACGAGCTGGGCTTTGCCGGCGAGGAGCGCCGCAACGGGCGCGCGCTGCCCAATCCCGGCGACTTCCACTGGCGCAAGGGTGGGGCGCGCCACATGTGGGACCCCGTATCGGTGCGCGGCCTCCGGGTCGCTGCGCGCACCAACTCCCCCGAGGCCTACTGGCGCTTCGCCCGTCACGCCAACGAAGAGAACACCCGCAAGGCGACGCTGCGCGGCTTGCTGCAGTTCCATCCCACCGGTCCGCCAGTGGATCTGGAGCAGGTGGAACCCGAGGCCGAGATCGTGAAGCGCTTCGCCACCGGCGCGATGAGCTTCGGCTCCATCTCGAAGGAAGCCCACGAGTCGCTCGCCCTGGCCATGAACCGCATCGGCGCCAAGTCCAATTCCGGCGAGGGCGGCGAGGATCCGGCGCGCAACATCCCGGATGCGGACGGGGGACTGCGCCGCTCCGCGATCAAGCAGGTGGCGAGCGGGCGCTTCGGCGTGACGATCGAGTACCTCACCGCGGCCGAGGAGCTGCAGATCAAGATCGTGCAGGGAGCCAAGCCCGGGGAGGGCGGTGAACTTCCTGGCCGCAAGGTGGACGACTACATCGCGTCGATCCGTCATTCCACGCCGGGGGTGGGGCTGATCAGCCCGCCCCCGCATCACGACATCTACTCCATCGAGGACATCGCCCAGCTCATCCACGACCTGAAGAACGCCAATCCGCAGGCGCGCATCAGCGTGAAGCTGTGCGCCGAGATCGGCGTGGGCACGGTGGCCGCGGGGGTGGTCAAGGCGCGTGCCGACCACCTGGTCATCTCGGGCGACAGCGGGGGCACGGGCGCCTCGCCCCTCACCTCCATCAAGCACGCGGGCCTGCCGTGGGAGCTGGGGATCGCGGAGGTCCACCAGACCCTGGTGATGAACAACCTGCGCTCACGGGTCATCGTGCAGACCGACGGGCAGCTGAAGACAGGCCGTGACGTGGCCATCGCCGCGCTGCTGGGCGCGGAGGAGTTCGGCTTCTCCACCGCCCCCCTGATCACGCTGGGCTGCGTCATGATGCGCAAGTGCCACCTGAACACCTGTCCGGTGGGCGTGGCGACCCAGGATCCGGAACTGCGCAGGAAGTTCTCCGGGAAGCCGG
The DNA here is from genome assembly GCA_022826025.1 of Gemmatimonadota bacterium. GTDB lineage: Bacteria > Gemmatimonadota > Gemmatimonadetes > Longimicrobiales > Gaopeijiaceae > BD2-11. Next base: position 4,661 of record JAJDVR010000232.1, read on the forward strand.
AATACATCATCAACTACCTGTTCATGGTCGCGCACGAGCTGCGTGAGATCATGGCCCGCCTCGGCTTCCGCACCGTGAACGAGATGATCGGGCGCGTGGACGCGCTGCAGGCCGCGCCGAGGCCCGGGCATTGGAAGGCGAGGAGCGTGAACGTGGACGCGCTCCTGATGCCGGCGCTGGAGCCGGCGGACTGTCTGGGGGTGTATTGCCGGCACGAACAGGATCACGGGCTGGAGGGCGCCCTCGATCACACCCTGATTCGCCTGGCCGGGCCGGCCATCGAGGAAGGTCGGCCGGTGTGCCACGACATGGCCATCTCCAATGCAAACCGGGTAGTGGGGGGCATGCTGTCCAACCACATCATCCGCCGCGTGGGGCCGGCCATGCTTCCCGACGATTCCATTCACTTTCGCTTCCGCGGGAGCGCGGGACAGAGCTTCGGCGCCTGGCTGGCGCGCGGGATTACTCTGGAGGTGGAAGGCGACGCCAACGACTACGTCGGCAAGGGTCTCTCCGGCGGCAGGATCATCCTGTATCCGCCGGCCGCGTCCCGGTTCAAGGCCGAAGAGAACATCGTGGCCGGCAACGTGGTGTTCTACGGCGCCATCAGTGGCGAGGGCTTCTTCCGGGGCATCGCGGCCGAGCGCTTCTGCGTCCGCAACAGCGGGGCTACCGCCGTGGTCGAGGGCATCGGCGACCACGGGTGCGAGTACATGACGGGCGGGCGCGTGGTGGTGCTGGGCGAGACCGGGATCAATTTCGCGGCCGGGATGTCCGGGGGAATCGCCTACGTGTGGGACCGGGACGAAGTCTTCGAGGGCCGCTGCAACATGGATCTGGTGGTGCTCGAACGACTCTCCGACGGGGACGAGCGGGAGGAGATACGCCGCCTCATCGAACGGCACCGCGAGTACACGGGCTCCACCGTGGCGGCCGCCATCCTGGCCGACTGGGATGCCCGCCATCCCGAATTCGTCAAGGTGGTGCCGATCGACTACAAGCGGGCGCTGGAGGAGCGCACCACCGTAGGGCATCCCCTCGAGCTGCCTGTGGCGGCCGGCACCTGAGGGCGGCCGCATGGGCAAGGTCACGGGCTTCAAGGAATTCGCGCGCGAGGCGGCCCCCTACCGCGACCCGGCCACCCGCATCCTGGATTTCGACGAGATCTACACCCCGCACGCCGATGAGCGGCTGCGCACCCAGGGTGCGCGCTGCATGGACTGCGGCGTTCCGTTCTGCCAGTCGGACGACGGCTGCCCGGTGTACAACCTGATCCCGGAGTGGAACGACCTCGTCTACCGGGGACGCTGGCGCGAGGCGCTCGATCGCCTGCACAGGACCAACAACTTCCCGGAGGTCACCGGCCGGGTGTGTCCCGCGCCGTGCGAAGGCTCGTGCGTTCTCGGCATCGCCGATCCTCCCGTCACCATCAAGAACATCGAGATGGCGATCGCCGACCGGGGCTTCGACGAGGGGTGGGTGGCGGCTCGCCCGCCGTCCGCGCGCACGGGCAGGAGCGTGGCGGTGGTGGGCTCGGGCCCGGCCGGGCTGGCGGCGGCGGCGCAACTCAACTCCGCGGGGCACCGGGTCACGGTCTACGAGCGCGACGACCGCATCGGCGGCCTGCTCATGTACGGGATCCCCAACATGAAGCTGGACAAGCGCATCGTCGAGCGCCGCGTTTCGCTCCTGCGCGAGGAGGGAGTCGAGTTCGTGACCAACGCGACGGTGGCCGATGGCGGCGGCGGGTCGCTGGATGTGCGCGAGCTGCAGACGCGCTTCGACGCCCTGCTCCTGGCGACGGGGGCGACGCGCGCGCGGGATCTGCCGGTCGGAGGACGGGAACTGCCCGGCATCCACTTCGCCATGGAGTACCTCACCGACAGCATCCAGGCGGTTCTCGGCGATCATCCGCCCCGAATCCCCGCGACCGGCCTCGATGTCGTCGTCATCGGCGGGGGCGATACCGGCACCGACTGCATAGGGACCTCCCTGCGCCAGTCGTGCCGGCGCCTGATCAACTTCGAACTCCTGCCGCGGCCGCCGCGGGAGCGGGCTCCCGACAATCCCTGGCCTGCCTGGCCGCTCATCTTCCGCGTGGAGTACGGGCACGAGGAGTCGGTTGCCCATCTCGGCCACGATCCGCGGGTCTATGCGATCTCGGCAGAGAGCTTTTTCGCGGGGCCCGACGGCAAGGTCGCAGGGGTACGCACTCTCGACGTCACCTTCCATGGCGGCCGCCTGCGCAAGATCCCGGGCAGCCAGCGGGAGTGGAGCGCGGATCTCGTCCTTCTCTCGATGGGGTTTCTGGGCCCCGAGCACGCGACTTCCGATCCGCTCGGCATCGAGTACGACGAGTACTCCAACTACGCCGCGGAATTCGGTTCCTACGCGACGAACGTGGACGGCGTGTTCGCGGCCGGGGACTGCAGGCGCGGCCAGTCGCTTGTGGTGTGGGCCATTCGCGAAGGGCGCGAGGCCGCGCGCGAGATCGACCGCTGGCTGATGGGGGCCACACGACTGCCCTGACCTCCGTCTACCCCTGTCGCGACCGGCATCGACAGCGCACTTTGTCCGCTGTGGCCGCGAGCCTGTCTCGCGGTGCCTTCCAACCCGCTCACCGACTCCAGGGAGGATCAGACATGCGCAGGTTCGCCGCCCTATTCCTGCTGGCCGGGGTACTCGGGCTCGGGGCCCCCGCGGAGGCGGATGCCCAGCTCCTCGAGGTGGGAGAGATGGCTCCCGACTTCGAGCTGCCGGGGGCCACCCGCTTCGGCGTGCTGCAGGACCCGGTTCGACTCAGCGACTACCGGGGCGAGACCGTTGTCCTCGCCTTCTTCTTCCGCGTTCGAACACGTGGCTGAACGGTTCAGATGAGAGCGTACCGTGATCAGTACGCAAGCCTGTTCAACGAAGGCCAGAACGTCGTCGTCGTCGGGATCTCCAACGACAGCCCCGAGGAGCTGGGATCCTGGCTCAAGGACGAGGACTTCCCCTTCCTGTTCGTCAGTGATGCCGGCACGGACGGCGCCACCTACGAGGCGTTCGGCGGCGGCAAGCGCGACAACAACATGGTCGACAGCCGCTCGGTCATCGTGGTGGGCCCGGACGGACGCATCGCGGGGGTGATCCCGCAGTTCGCCCAGGTGGACCCGACCGCCTACGAGGAGCTGGCGGCGATGGTAGACGCCGCGACGCCCGAGCCGTAGCCGCAACTCGATAGCCGATTCATCTCCCGGGCCCGAGGTCCGGGTCCGGGGGATGCGGGCCCCCTGCCCGCGTAGCTGCACAACCTCCCTGGCCTACAGCGGGGTGTGAGGCCAAAGCGCCTGCGCCGTGCTTCCATCTCAGGCACAAGAACGGCCCGGATCACCACACGCGGTGGCGAAAACCGGGCCGTGCCCGCAAGTGTGTGGCCCGAAACCCGGGCTCCGCGACTATTCGGGGCTGTAGGGCAGCGATGAATGATGAAGATTGATCTTCAAATCACCGTCAACAAGGACGTAGCCAAAGGAGTACTCAACCTTTGTCTCGTTGCCGTCCGGGCCTGTGAAGTAGTAGTTACCCATGGCCATTGCGGACGTGTCGTCGGTGTAGATGCCGTTGTTCTCCCACCGGACATCGGTCCAGCCCGAGATGGCGAACCCTGAGTCCTCCGTTCCGTCCTGCCCGATGAAGTAGCTCAGAGCTCCGTCAAATGTTTCACGGAACTGATCTTCCGCTGCCATGGTCGGCTTAAACATGACGTCGGTCTCGCCATATGCATAAAGGTCATTGATGTGTTCCGTCGCACGGGCGGTATAGTCGC
>JAJDVR010000154.1 GCA_022826025.1 Gemmatimonadota bacterium
TCCGCCAGCCACTCCGCCTCCGACTTCCCGACGATCTGCACCGCGCTCTCGGATCCGAGCGCCTCCGGGTCGCGCCCCGCCGCCTCCGCCTCCGCCGAGACCGCCTCGAGTACGCCCCCGTACGCCTCCGGGGCCATCAGCGCGAACCACCCGTCCGCCATCCGCCCGATGCGGCGCAGCACAGAAGCCCCCGGCTCCCGTGCCCCGCCGATCCAGATCGGGATCGGTTGCTGCACCGGCAGCGGGTTGATCCGTTCCCCCGACAGCCGGTCCCAGCGCCCCTCGAACGTCACGGCCTCCTCCGTCCACAGCCGCCGCAGGACCTCGATCTGCTCGTCGCAGCGACGCCCGCGCGTGTGGAAGTCCTGCCCGAAGGCGGCGTAGTCCTCTGCCCGCGCCCCCACGCCCACCCCGAAGCGCAGCCGCCCGCCGCTCAGCCGGTCGATCTCCGCCGCCTGCTTCGCCACCACCACCGTCTGCCGCGTCGGCAGCACGATTACCGACGGCACCAGCTCGATCGTCTCCGTGTGCGCCGCCACCCAGGCCAGCAACGTCAGCGGCTCGTGGACGTGGTCGACCCCCACCGCCGCCACCCGGTCGGGCACGCGCAGGTGCGTGAATCCGAGCTCCTCCGCCTCTCGCGCGAACCGCGCGATTCCCTCGTGGTCGTCCTGCAGATCCCTCACGGGAATCGAGATGCCGATCCTCACGCTGTGCCTCCTCCGGGTTCTTCCGGTTGTCCGCTGGCGAACTCTGCGCCCCCCCGCGGCGGGAACAGTGCCAACCCTACAGATCGAACTCGATCTCAAGGTGCTGGAGGCCGCGCACGCCGCCCCGCCCCGGCGGCGGGAAGGCGATGCCCTCGTTCGGGACGTCCGCCAGGCGTGGGTTCTTCAGCCGCTCCAGCAGGATGCGCGACGACACCACCGACTCCTGCCGGGCCAGCGCGTACCCCATGCAGAAGTGCGTCTCCTGCCCGAACCCGAGGTGGCTCGCGACCCCGTCCTGCCAGTACCCCGTCCGCAGTTCCTTCCCGAAGTACAGGTCGTCCCGGAAGATGTTGAACGTGTCCGGGTCCTTGAAGATGCGCTCGTCGCGGTTCCCCGACCCCAGCCCCAGCCAGGCCGTCGCCCCCACCGGCAGCACCCGCCCGTGGATCTCCACCTCCACCTTCGTCCGCCGCCGCTGCCAGTGGTTCGACCCGTCGAACCGCAGCATCTCCGTGAACACGCGGTCCATCAGCTCCGGGTTGTCGCGCACCGCCTCGTACTGCTCGTAGTTGCGAAGCAGGTTCCACCACATCGCGTCGATCGCCTTGTGCGTCGTGTCGCCCCCGCCCACGAGCAACAGCGCCACGTACCCGCGCATCTGGTCGCGGGTCATCTTCGCGCCGTCCTTCTCTGCGTGGCAGAAGACCGACAGCAGGTCGTCGCGCGGCTCGGCGATGCGCTCGTCGAACATGGGGTCGAGGTAGGCGAAGAGCTCGTCGCGCGCCGCCACCCCGCGCCGGAAGTGGGCGCGTCCGTACCCGTTCCCCGCGAAGAGCCGGTCGTAGACCGCCTCGAAGTACTCGTTGTCCTCCTCGGGCAGGCCCAGCATCCCCGCGATCACCCGGATCGGGAAGCGCTCGCTGAACTGCGACACCAGCTCCACCACCCCCCGCGAAGCACGCCCCGCCTTCTGGTCGTCCCGCGCCTTCTCCATGAAGTCGTCGATGATCTTCGTCGCCACCCGCTCGATCAGCGGCACTCGCTTCTCCAGCCGCTTCCCCACGAACTCGCCCGCCACGATCCCCCGCAGCCAGATGTAGTCCTGCCCCTCCCCCAGGTCGTTCAGGGTGAACCCCATCGTCGAGTCCGACCCGAACTTGTGCTTGCCGTGGGGGTCGTAGGTCGCTCGCGTGAACCGCGCGTTGTCCTTGTAGATCGCCCAGATGTCCTCGTACCGCGAGATAATCCAGCGGTTCTGGAACTTGTCCTGGTAGGCCGGCTCGTACTCCCGCAGCCGCTTGTAGACCGGGAACGGGTTGATCCGGAACTCGTCCGTGACGAACTCCTGCGGCTCGATCAGGCTGGGATCACTCTCAACCGGCGCGGTCATGGGATGGGCTCCTGGCCGTTGGCTCTTGTGCCCGCATCGTACTCCAGCCAGCAACGCCCTTGGGGGGCAGGACCGACCGCCGATCACCGACCGCCAACCACCAGCTCCGCCACGCGCTCCCCGATCATGATGCAGGTCAGGTTCGTGTTGGCCCGCACGATCGTTGGCATGACCGACGCGTCCACCACCCGCAGCCCCTCCACCCCGTGCACCTGGCACTGCGCGTCCACGACTGCCTCCGGGTCGCTCGCTGGACCCATCTTCGCCGTGCCCACGGGGTGGTAGTTGTGCGACCCGTTCGCCCGGATGTAGGCGTCGAGCGCTGCGTCATCGCCGAGCACCTCAGACGAGGGGGTCCGCAGCGCCTCCGCGTACTGGGCAATCGCCGGGTGCTCCCCCATGCGCAACGAGAGCTGCATCCCCTCCCGCAGCCGCCGGACATCGTCGCCGCCCTCGTCCGAGAAGAAGTTCAGCTCGATGCGCGGCTGCGCGTCCGGAGCCGCGCTCTCGAAGTGGAGCCGTCCCCGCGATTTGGGGCGCTGCAGGATCGGGAGCAGGGCGAAGTTCCCTTCCCGCCCCGGGAAGTGATTCACCATGTAGATCTGCATGTCGTTCGTCTCGCCGCCGTTGGCGGTGTACCGCAGCATCGTCTGCACCGGCGGGTCCGGCATCACCGAGACGCCCGGCTTCGACCGCCACACCACCGAGCAGAGCGGGTGGTCGATCAGGTTGCGACCAACACCCGGCAGCTCCCGCACGAGCGTCGCCCCCACCGCCTCCACGTCCTCCCGCGCCCCGATCCCCGACCGCACCAGGATCGGCGGCGACATGATCGCCCCGGCCGAGAGCATCACGTTCCGGCCCCGCACTGTCTGCCGCTCGCCTCCGCTGTCGACCTCCACCCCCGTCACCCGCCCGTCCTCGAGCAGCACCCGGTTCACCAGGCACCCGCCCCGGATTGACAGGTTCAGCCGGTTGCGGATGGGCTCCAGGTACGCCATCGCCGTCGAGATGCGCGTGTCGGCCGTGCGGTTCTGGGCCATCGGGCTGATGCCCGTCGCCTCCGGGTCGTTGAAGTCCTCCGCGTAAGGAAAGCCGAACTCCCGGCACACGTCGATGAACGCCTTCCCCAGGGGCCGCATCTCGTCCGCGCGCCAGCGCACGATCGGCAGCGGGCCGCTCGTCCCGTGGAAGTCTCCCGAGGCGTCCAGGTCGTGCTCCAGCCGGCGGAAAAAGGGCAGGCATTCCTCCCACGACCACCCCTCGTTCCCCAGCGCCGCCCACTCGTCGAAGTCCTCCGGTGTGCCCCGGATCGCCAGCGTCCCGTTCACCGCCGAGGAGCCGCCCAGCACCCGCCCGCGCGGGTAGTAGACCTCCCGGTCGGGAGTCGCGTTCGCCGTGAATCCCCAGTCGTGGTCGACCACCGAGACGCGATGCGCGTAGCGCAGGTCGTGCGGCGTCGCCTCCGTTGTCGCGTAGTCCGGTCCCGCCTCCAACAGCAGCACCGACCGGTCGGCGTCCTCGCTCAGGCGCGCCGCCAGCGCCGCTCCCGACGACCCCGCCCCCACCACGATGTAGTCGTAGACCGTGCTCACGGCGCGCAAGCATACCCGTCTCATTGACAGGCCGGACCGGCCCACCGACGATGCCGGCCAGCCCTCGCTGCTGCGCGGAGAAAGGTGCCTGCTATGGCCGACCGGATCGAAGGCGTAACCGTCGACGAGAACGTGATGATTCCCATGCGCGATGGCGTGCATCTGCAGGCCGATGTCTACCGCCCCTCCGGCCCAGGGAAGTTCCCCACCCTCGTCTCCCGCACCCCCTACGGCCGCACCGCTCTGGGACCCCTTGTCATGGCCGACTTCTGGACCGCCCACGGCTATGCGGTCGTCACCCAGGACACCCGCGCCCGCTTCGGCTCCGAGGGAGACATGTACGAGCCCCATGTGTTCGAAGCCCTCGATGGCTACGACACCATCGAGTGGGCCGCCGCCCAGCCCTGGTCGACCGGCGCCGTTGGCACCTACGGCCAGTCCTACCTCGCTGCCGTCCAGTACATGGTTGCGGCGGAGTCACCGCCCTCGCTCAAGGCGCAGATGCCCGTCTCCGGCTCCACCGACTTCCATCAGAGTTGGATCTATCGCAGTGGCGGCGCCTTCGAGCACGGCTGGATGGCCGCCTACGCCACCTCCAAGGCCCGCGACACCGCCCGCCGCCTCGGCCTCGACCCCGACCTCCCCGAGCTCGAGTCCGAGCTGGCCCAGGCCGATGGCTTCCGCCCCCTCCTCGATCACTCCGCCCGCGAGCTCCCCATGACCGCGTGGGCGGACCGCCTCGCTGAGATCGCGCCCTACTTCGCCGACTACCTCGCCAACCCCGATGACGGTCCCCACTGGTGGAACATCAACCTTCGTCGCCGCTTCCAGGAGGTCAACCAGCCGATGTACCACGTCGGCTCCTGGTACGACATCTTCCAGGAGGGCGCGCTTGAGGGCTTCAGCGGCATCACCGCCCGTGGCGGCGATCATGCCCGCCCCAACCAGAAGCTCCTGATGGGACCCTGGGGCCACATCGGCTACACCGTCCCCACGACTGGCGGCTGTGGCGACCTCGACTTCGGCCCCAACGCCGCCATCGAGCTCAAGGAGCACCAGCTCCGCTGGTTCGACCACTGGCTCAAGGACGAGAACACCGGGATCATGGACGACCCGCCCGTCCGTATCTTCGTCATGGGCGACAACGTCTGGCGCGAGGAGCACGAGTGGCCCCTCGCCCGCACTGTCTACACCTCCTGGTACCTCCACGGTCACGGCTCCGCCAACACCCTTGATGGCGATGGCCTCCTCAGCCAGGACCCGCCCGGGAACGAGCGCCCCGACACCTTCGTGTACGACCCCGACGACCCCGTCCCCACCCTCGGTGGCAACAACCTCATCACCCCGCCCGGCGTGTTCGACCAGACCCCTGCCGAGCAGCGCGGCGACGTGCTCTGTTACACGAGCGAGCCCCTCGCCGATGAGATCGAGGTCACCGGACCCATCAGCGTCACCCTCTGGGCGACGAGCACCGCCGTCGATACCGACTTCACCGCCAAGCTCTGCGACGTTCGCCCCGACGGCTACGTCCAGAACATCCAGGACGGGATCATCCGCGCCCGCTACCGAAACTCCCTGCTCGAGCAGGAGCTGATGACGCCCGGCCAGTCATACGAATTCACCATCGACCTCTGGGCCACGAGCCATGTCTTCAAGCCAGGCCACCGCATCCGGGTCGACATCAGCTCTTCGAACTTCCCTCACTTCGACCGCAACCCCAACACCGGCCGGCCCATCCACACCGAGACGGAGCTGGTGCCCGCCCGGCAGTCGGTCTTCCACGACGCCAACCGCCCCTCCCGCATCATCCTCCCCGTCATCCCCCGCTAGCGGGACTTCCCAGCCACTAGCCACCGGCCACCGCACACGAAAAAGCGCTCCACCCGAGAGTGGAGCGCTTTCCGCTGGAGGTAGTTTCCCGGAGCCGGCGGTCCTCGGTTGCCCTCGGCCCACCTTCCCGTCCGTCTCCCCCGAGGGGGCTCCGTCCGGTCTCCGCTCACCCCGCCTCCAACGGAAACGAGGTTACTCCCGCGAAATTTCGCCTGTCCTCCCCTCCCGCAGCATCCTTAACGATCCGTTTATCCACGACCAAACGTTATAACCGTGCTCCCTCATGGCGACGAGATGCCCCTGATCCCGCCCGCAAGCCACACCACCAGGTGCAGCGAAGAGCGCCCCACCCACGGGATGGGACGCTCTTGTCAGGTCGGCCGTCCGGAAACCAACGGCCAACAGCCGCGCGCCGAAGGCGCGCCCTATGCGCGCTTAACCTCCGCGTACTGCGCCGGAACCTCGTCGCCGAGCCACGACTTGCCCATGACCCCGTAGTGGCGCCAGCTCACGCCGCCGTGCGCCGCTGCCTGGTGCGAGTCGCGCAGCTTCCGCTCCAGCGGATGCTCCATGCGCGCTGCCGTGGTGCCGCCCAGGTTGTGAATCCGGTCGACGACCAGCCGCGAGGACTGCGCGGCATGCGTCGATGCGAGCAGGCCCAGCCGCAGGAGGGGCCACTCCGGCACCGACCGGCCACCGTCCAGCGGCCCCAGGTTCGCCTCGATCTCCTCCTGCGTTTCCATCACGAAGGCCCGCGCCGCCCGCAGCGTCGCCTCGCACTCGGCCACCCCGATGTACGCCTCGGGCTGGTCCTTCAGCGTTGAGCCCGACATCCACGGAGTCTTCACCATCGCCAGGTCGACCAGCGAGTCGATGGCGCCCCGCGCG
>JAJDVR010000058.1 GCA_022826025.1 Gemmatimonadota bacterium
TTCGCTCGATCCCGCCTTTTCGATCCTCTGACATCTCGATTCTCCCCCTCGCAGGGCCCAAAGATGGCGCCCGAACCTGATGCTTCGCGCGCCTCCATCTCGAACAGGGCAACATACGGTGCCTCGGTGCGGCGTGCGACACTCGTTTTGCGCCCCTTGCTTCTTCACTGCCTGCGAATGAGAATGATTCTCATAGCAGAGCGCGGCGGCATCGGCCAACTTCGCCGGAGCCCCGGATCACCTGCCACTGGCGACCCGCATCCCACCACAACCCGTATCCCATCTGAACAACAGAACCCTCGTGCCCCCAGCCGACACACACCTTGCCTCTCCGGCTGCGCCGCCGGAGTCCCCGGTCCCCGATCGCGGGGTTCCGGCGGACCGGCTCGACGCCGGCGAGTGCGGGCTGATCTGCTACATCGACGGGGACCATGAGGACATCGAGCGTCTCAAGACCATGGGCGTGTGCCTGGGCCGCCGGCTCCACATGGTGAAGTCGGGTGATCCGATGATCGTGAGCGTCATGGGAACGCGCCTCGGCCTCGCCGCGAGGCTCTCGCGCCATGTCTTCCTGCGGCTCGACGACGGCTTCCCGTGCCATGAGCGGGACCGGAGCGCATGAGCCCGGACGACGCGTGAGCCCCGTCTCCCTGCCCGTCCTTCCCGCCCGTGCCGCGATTCCGGTCACGGTGGCGCTGGCGGGCAATCCCAACGCGGGCAAGACAACGCTCTTCAACCAGCTGACCGGGATGCGCGGCAAGACCGCCAACTTCGCCGGTACCACCACCTCCGTGCGGCTCGGCAATTTCGAGTTGGACGGGAAGTCGATCCAGTTGCTCGACCTGCCCGGCCTTTACGCGATGTCCGAGCACAAGACCGAGGAGCGGGTCGCCCGGGACGCCCTCCTGGGGAAGCTCGCCGGCCGACCCAGGCCGCAGGCGGCCATCGTCGTGGTCGACGCGACCAACCTCGCCCGCAACCTCTACCTGGCCGGCCAGGTGCGGGAGCTGGGCGTGCCCATGGTCATCGCGCTCAACATGATCGACCTGGCCGAGGCGGACGGCCTGGAGATCGACACCGAATCGCTCGCTGTCGAGCTGGGCACTCCGGTCGTGGCCGTCAGCTCGCGCTCGGGACGCGGCTTCGATCTGCTCAAACGGGAGCTCGCCTACGTGCTGGATTCGGGTCCCGATGCGATGCCCGCCCTCCCGGAAGGCATCGCGGCGTGCGGCACGTGCACGACCTGCCCGCACGAGGCGCGCTACGACTGGGCGGAAGAGGTGGGCGCGCGGGCGGTTCGGGCGGCGAAGGGTACCCGCCTGATGTCCCTGCGTCTCACCGAGGCCATCGACCGCTGGCTGACCCATCCGATCCACGGCGTGGCCGGATTCGTGCTCATCATGGCGGCGGTCTTCATCTCTATCTTTACGGTGGCGCAGTATCCGATGGCGTGGATCGAGGCCGGCTTCGGCTTCGCCGGGGATGTGTTCGGCGCCATTCTGCCCGCGGGAGACCTGAACAGCTTCGTCGTGAACGGGCTGATCGGCGGGATCGGCGGGGTGCTCGTGTTCCTGCCGCAGATCTGCTTTCTGTTCTTCCTGATCACGCTTCTGGAGGACAGCGGGTACCTGGCCCGGGCAGCCTTCGTCGCCGACCGTCCCATGAGCCGGGTCGGGCTGCCGGGTCGCGCGTTCGTGCCCATGCTGTCCGCGCACGCGTGCGCGATACCGGCGATCATGTCCACGCGAGTGATCGAGAACTCGCGGGACCGGCTGGTGTCGATCCTGGTGATCCCGCTCCTCACCTGCACGGCGCGCCTGCCGGTCTACGTGATGATCACGGCGCTGCTCTTCGCGGATCGCCCCGTGGTGGGCGGCCTTGTGTTCACGGGCGCTTACCTGCTCGGCATGACGGCGGCGATCGGGATGGCCTTCGTCTTCAAGAGCACCATCCTCCCCGGCGCGTCCAGCCCGCTGGTGATCGAGCTGCCGCGCTACAGGCTGCCGTCCCTGCGGAATGCCCTCCTGACGGCATACGATCGCGGTCGGGCCTTCGTCACGCGCGCCGGCACCATCATCCTCGGGATCTCGGTCGTGCTGTGGGTGCTCGCGACCTACCCCAAGCTGGAGGAGTCCGCGTGGAGTACGATCGTCCCGGCCGAAACGATCGCCCAGGTGGCGGGTCTGCGTACCGCCGCGGCCAGCGTGGCCAGTGAGGCCGAGACCGAGGCGCTGGAGGCGGAGGCGGGCGCGCTGATCTCGCCCTACGAGTTGGAGTACTCGGTTGCCGGGCGGGTCGGCAAGGCGGTGGAGCCCGTGTTCTCGCCCCTCGGCTTCGACTGGAAGATCAACGTGGGGGTCATCTCGTCGTTCGCCGCCCGTGAGGTTATCGTCGCCACTCTCGCCATCGTCTACGGCATCGGGGAAGACGCCGCCGAGGACGAGGAGACCCTGAGCGCGACCCTGGCCGCCCAGCGCCACGCCGACGGCAGCCCGGTCTTCACCACCGCGACCGCCCTGGCCCTGCTGGTCTTCTTCGTCCTGGCGATGCAATGCCTGCCCACCAACGTCATAACCCGCCGCGAGACCGGCAGCTGGAAGTGGCCCGCCCTCCAGTTCGGCTACATGACCGTTCTGGCGTGGACGGCGGCGTTCGTGGTGTACCAGGTGGTGTCGGTGTTGGCTTAGGCGAGGACCGGCTACTCCTGGTTCCGGTCCGATTCCAACAACCGTACGACGTCCCTCCAGAGCTTGTCGAATGACGGCGCAGTTCGCGCAGCTTCCAGATCGAATATTGTGGTGAGCCCGGGTTGGTCACGCGTGGAACGGTATGACCGACCGCTCGACATGTGACCGCTCAGCCAAGCCTTGGCATCACTGATTGACTCTGGGTTGGCGGGCGCTTTCGCCGTGTCCTGAATGCCCTGGCGGCCGGCGATCGACTCCGCAGCCGCTATGAACCATGATTCGAATTCAGCCTTGGCCAGTACGACGCTTATTCTCCGGTCGGATCGCGCATCCGTGGCCCGTCGGAGCAATTCCGGGGCCAACTCGGCAGGACAATCCTGGTCTGCATCCAGAAGAATCAGAACACAGCCATCCGGACCCGCCCGGCGCGCCGCCAGCTCGACGGCCCGCTCCGTTTCTCCTGGCTTGACGATCTGGTTTCGCCCGATCCTGATAGGCCTGGCGACATCCACGTAGAAACCAAGTGTTCCGGCAATTCGCCTCAACAGGATCGGAAGGGCCGTGACCTCGCCGTGGCCCTCGACTATGGTCACAATGCGAGGCACAGCTTAGTGCACAGGATCGAAGAGACTTCGTTGCCCCGTGGGACCCTTCCAGAATCCGGGATCCGGAACGAGCTGATCCATTCTCAGCAGTTCTCCGGCAGTATACAGGTGATCCCTCAAGGCTGACCGACCCACGTCGTCGAGGCGGCCGATTCGAGTTTCGCCATGCTCGGCGACCACCGCGAGAATCGAATCATCCAGGATTTCGTGGTTATCGAGCAGATCGGGGCTGTGGCTGGTCACTAGCACTTGGGTATGGTGAGCTGCATCCCGAAGGCTGTCGAAGAGGATCTCGGCCGCTGCAGGGTGGAGGGCCACCTCCGGCTCCTCGATGCCTACTAAGGAGCGGTTGGAAACTGATCGATCCGCTCCTTGAAAAAGTGCCACCAGAACACCGCACGCTCTCAGTGTACCATCAGAGACGTTGCCCGCGTCGAAACGCCAGGGATGCTTCGCGCCACGCACATGCTGTCGGAATCGCAGCGTCTCGCGCGGACCGACCAAGACACGGTCGACTCCCGTGACGCCGGGAACGATGCGGCTCAGGTACCCTTCGATGTCCGCCTTCACTTGAGGACAAAGCCTGGAGAGGACGCTAGCGATGTTGCTTCCGTCTCGGTTCAATAGATCACCTGGGTCGGGCGGCTGAAGGTCTCGAAGAGCCACCGGACTCAGGTTGTAGAATCCGGTGTTGGAAAGGGCGTCAAAAACGGGCCGAAACTGGTCGAGTCCAGAAGCGCTTACTAGGTACAGCCGGTCGGAAGCGGCAGCAGGTCCGGTAGTGAAAGTGCTTTCGACGACCCGACCGCTTTCTACTCGGTAGTGATGCCTGGCGGTCGTATCATCCATCGCAACTACCCAACACTCTTCTCGCTTGATGTAATACCCGGCTTTCTTCTTGGCACCGATGAGGAATGCGTAGGCGCCCTCGCAATCGGGCAGACCGAAGTCGAGGCGGATCGCGAAATGGGTTGGATGACCGCTGGAGCGCCGGCGAACTTCCCGGATTCCTCCACGATCACGGAGGGCGTGATCGATCGAGAATCGAAGCGAATCAGCAAGGAACCGGAGCGCATCGAGGAAGTTGCTCTTTCCGGCGCCATTGGGACCAACGAGGAAGGTCAACTGAGCTGGAGATACATCGCAGGCGGCGATGCTCTTGTAGTTTCTCAGCGCGATCCGGGTCAGCAATCTGCGATCGCTGTTCACGATTCCTCCATCTTTCCCGTGGCGGATGGTTGGGCGACGAAAAC
>JAJDVR010000060.1 GCA_022826025.1 Gemmatimonadota bacterium
GCGGCTTCGGAAGACGGAATGGGTTGTCGGGTTTCTCGGCGGTGGGCGGCTTCGGCTTTTTCGGATGCTGGACGCGCGGCCTGTCGAAGACGCCTCCCTTCTTCGTGATCAGCTTCCAGATCATGACGCGGGCTCCTTGGGAATGCGAGGGGATGCTACACGAATACGCCTCGTTACGACAGGGGCCGGCGGGCCGTTTCGTTCCGCGCCCCGCCGGAAAGCCGGATCCCGCCTGCCAGGCATCACCCCGGCGGGAGTTCGCGGGTCGCCTCCGGGTTCGCCGCTCCCGCCGCCCGGCTCAACACCTGCTGGATGTCGAGACCGAGCACCGAGGCCAGCCCCTCGAGCGTCCCATAGGCACCCCGCACGCGTTGGTTGAGAGCGTTGGAGACGCCCTCGCCCTGACCCCCGTCCATGACCACCACGCGGTCGATGTCGACGCCCTCCACCGCACCGACGGCGATCTCGAGGAGTTCCGGCAGCTTCTCGGCCATGAAGACCGCAAAAGCCGCGTCCCCTCCGGTCTGGACCTCCGCGTAGAGCCGCCTGAGGACCTCCACCTGGGCTTTGCCGCGCTCCAGGATCGGCGCCGCCTCCGCCTGGGCGCGGGCGAAGGCGGCCATCTTCTCGGCCTTGGCGGGCTCCACCACGTCTGCACGCAGGCGCTGTTCCTCGCGCTCGACGCGCTTCATCTCGAGGATCTTCTCCGCCTCGACTTCGGCCTCCTGCGCCTTGACGCGCGCGATCTTCTCGGCGGTCTCGCCCTCACGGTCGAGTTCGGCCTTGCGCACACGCAACTCGTTCTGCGCTTCCGCCACCTTGATGGAGGCCGCCGCCTCGCGCACCTGGGCGCGGCGGCGGGCCTCGGCGCGCGCTTCACGTGTGTCCGCTTCGGCCTGCGCTTCCGCGATCTCGGCCGACCGAATGGCCTCGGCCGACTTCTCGCGCCCGATGGCCTCCAGATAGCCGCGCTCGTCGCTGACGTTCTGAATCTTGAGGACGTCCAGGTGGAAGCCCAGTGAAGCCAGGTCCTCGCCGGCGTCGTCGGCCAGCGCCTTGGCGAACCCGAGCCGGTCCTCGTTGACGGCCTCTGGGGTGAGCGTGGCGAGCACGCCGCGCAGGTTCCCTGTCAGCGTGTCCTGAGCCAGCGCGCGCACCTCTTCCTCGGTCTTCCCCAGGAGGCGCTCAACCGCGTTGTTGAAGACCCATTCGGGCTCCGACGCGATCTTCACGTTGGCAATCGCCTCGACGCTCAGCGGGATGTTGCCCTTGGAGAAGGCGTTGTTGACCGAGACCTCGATGGGGATGGTCTCGAGGTTCATGTGCTGCACCGTCTCGATAATGGGCACCCGCAGCGTGCGGCCGCCGGAGATGGAACGGTATCCGACCGTCTGCCCGTCCGAGGACGTGCGATTGCGGCCGGTGAGCACGGCTGCCTGGTTGGGGGGCACGATCACGATCAGGCTCTTGATGGTGATGACGAAGACCATCACAGCCACCAGGATCACAATGGCCATCGTCAGGGGTGCGGCCAGGAATTCCACTATGTGCCTCCTCTTGTATTATTCTTGTATGTCATTCTTGTATTATCCTGTATGCCACCCCAGTTCTCGCCGGGGAGCGTGACGCGGAACGCTTCCGGGACGGCGGATCAGGATGGTCGGCCCTGCGCTGTCACTCATCAATCAGCTTCATCTCCACTGGAACCACAGCTGCGATCCCGGACTCCATGCTGACGACCACTACGGACTGGCCGGGGCTCAGTGTCCGGTCCGGCGGGCAGCTCGAATCGAGCCGGGCGCGGATTCCGTGGCGCCGGTCGCCGCGCAGCACCCGTATCGAACCGGGACTCGCGGCCGTGATCTCGAGCGACACCTCCGCGGTCAGCCCCACGAAGGACTGCTCCCCCAGCATGGCTCCCGCGCTTCCGCGCTTGAGGAACCCGAAAGCCGCCCCGATAAGCGCGCCCGTGGCCAGCCCGGTTACGCCTGCGACGATGGCGGTCAGCCCGGGGCGCCCTCCTGCCCACACCAGGTGCAGAACGGTGCCCGCCGCGCCGAAACCGAAAAGAGCATAGACGATCGCGCGCAGCGAGAAGAGCTTCGCGGCATCGCCGGCGTCCCCGATCCCGAGGTCCGCGTCCGCGTCGAGGTCCACATCCGCATCGGCCTCCAGAAAGTCCCCGAACAGCGACAGGGCCAGGAAGCCGCCGCCCACGACGAGGCAGAAGATGTATGCTGCGAGCATGGAAGGTCCCTGTCTACATCGCCGGCCGCGCCTTCAGCCACTGTTCCCACCATTCGAGCTGGACCCAGGTGCGGTGCATCATGCGCCAGGGGGTCCAGCCGCCGTGGTAGGAATCGGGATAGCGCACGAACGTCGCCGGAACCCCCTGCTTGTGCAGGGCCACGTACATCTGTTCGGCCTCTTCGATGGGAACCCGATGGTCGGACTCTCCGTGCACGAAGAGGGTCGGCGTCGTCACCCCGTCGGCGTGGATGATGGGCGAAGATCGCAGCAGATTCTCCAGACCACGCTCCTCCCAGGGCGGCCCGTAGAACTCGCTCTCCTTGGTGCGGGGGATGTCGGCGACCCCGTAGTCGCTCACCCAGTTGGAGATGGAGGCCCCGGCGATGGCGGCCGCGAAGCGGTCGGTCTGCGTGATGACCCAGTTGGTCAGGTAGCCCCCGTAGGAGTAGCCGGTCACGCCCATGCGCCCGGTGTCGATGCGGTAGCTGTCGATGGCGTGGTCGACGCCCGCCATGACGTCGTCGTAGTCGTTGAAGCCCCATCCGCCCCAGGTGCCCCAGCGGAAGTCCTCCCCGTAGCCGGTCGAGGCGCGCGGGTTCGTGTAGAGGACCATGTAGCCCTGGCCGGCCAGCAACTGGCGGTCAAAGGAGAAATCGTTGCCGTACATGCCGTGCGGCCCGCCGTGCATCTGGAGGATCATGGGAAAGTCGCCGCTCGCCGCATCGTAGCCGCGCGCGGGCAGCATCCAGCCCTCGACCTCGGTGCCGTCGGGGCTGTGGAAGATGAGGTTCTCGGGTTCGAAGAGTTCGAGTTGGGCCAGCAGCGCCTTGTTCACCTCGCTCAGCCGGGTCTCGGTCGCGGCAGAGACGGGCGCAACGTAGATGTCACCTGGCTGTGTGGGGGCGGTGGCGCGGTAGGCCATGCGGGAGAAGTCCGCCGAGAAGGAGAAGCCCGCCAGCCGGCGGTCGCCCTCGGTAACCTGTTCGACCGCGCCGCCGTCCACCGCCACCCGGAAAAGGTGGGTGTTGCCGCTGACGCCGGCGGAGAAGTAGACGTGCCCGTCGGGGGACGTCACGGGCCCTCCGGGGATCAGGTCCCAGTCGGCGGTGAGGTTGCTCCTGCCACCGCCGGTCGCGTCGAAGGCGAACAGGTCGTTGGCCGCCCCGCGGTCACGGCCCTCGCGGATGATCACGTCCAGCCCTTCGTTGCCGCGAACCACGATGCGCCCGCCGTCTGCCGACCACGCGGGACCTGAGTAGTTGTACTCGTCGTCGGTGAGGCGGGTGACGGCGCCGGCCGGGTCGACGGTCCAGAGGTCCGCGCGCTCGTAACTGAGCTCGTCGCGCTGGTGGGCGTCGGCTGTGAAGGCGAGGCGGCTGCCATCGGGGCTCCAGGCCAGCCCGGAGGCGTCGACGTTCAGGCCGGTGAGGCGGCGGGGTTCACCTCCGGTCGCCGGTAGCAGGTACACTTCCCGCGGGGGGGTGGCGGCGGGGTCGCGGGGATCGGCCAGGTAGCCGCGGCGGTCGAACCGGTAGTTCATCCAGTCATAGCTGCGCCCGTCGAAGCGCTCGACCGTGCGGCGCTCGAAGTCGGACGCGTATACGGGCTCCGGGCCCGGATCGGGCGGGGTGGGCCGGGTGAACGCGATCCACTCGCCGTCCGGGCTGAACACCGGCGACCCGCCCAGCCCCTCGATCTGGAAGGCTTCCCCGGCGGGCTGGTCCATGCGCAGGAACCAGGTGCTGCCGCCGCTCTCGCCATCGGGACCCGGGCGGTTCGACGTGAAGACGAGCAGGCGGCCGTCGGGAGACCATCCGGGCCCGGAGGCGCTGAAGCTCGGGCTGGTGAGCCGCACCGGTTCCTCGCCTCCGGCGGCGTCCGCGAGCCAGATCCCGCTGTGGCTCCGGTTCTCGTCTTCGAGGACCGATGTGATGACGAACGCGACCCGCGACCCGTCCGGCGAGATGGCCGGGCTGTTCGCGTTCTTCAGCCGGTAGTAGTCCTCGAGTTCGACGGGCCTCCGCTCCTGGGCGGTCAGCCCGGTGGCCAGCGGTTGCACGCCCGTGAGACCGAACGCGAGTAGCGACAGGGACGCTGCGACGAAGGCGAGGCGGTGCAGGACGGACGAGGGACGCGGAATCATGGGATCCTCCGGGTGCGATGGACTTCCGTGCAATGTGAACGGCGCGCGCCCCGGAGTCCACCAGACGAGCGGGGGTCCATGGGGCGCGCCCGCGGGCGTTCAACTCCGATGCCGTTTCGCGGCTGACCAGAGGCACGATCGCCTTCGATCGCCACATCCGCCTCCGAAAGGCTGAGTTCCGCGAGGCTGGCCCGAACTGCGTCAGCCCTCGTAAGGCGTACGGGCGTCAGGACGATACGACCGCGCTCCCTGGTGACATCGAAGTACTCGGTGTCCGGAAAGCTGGAGATGACGGCCTTGGGAAGCGTAAGCTGATTCTCTGAGGTGAGCTTGGCGAGCATGTTTCCTCTCTCCATCGATCCATGAACCCCGGATACAGGGATTCCTTACCATGCAGACACGGGACTGCCCATGTAAAGCGCTTGGGAGGAGGGCGGAACGGCCAACTTGACCGCGTCGAACGGGTCCTGAATGCTAACCGCATGGAATGCATCGACGGCTGACGCTGGCGGCAGCATCCGAACACGCTCGGCGCCCCGCTCCGCACCCGGTCGCGGGCACACCTGTCAGGACATTGCATCGATGAGCGACACACAGAACGACGCGGGCTCCCCCCGCTCTTCCCTCCGGTTTCACCACGCATGGTGGTGCGCTCTCGCCCCCGCTGCGGCCGTCCTTGCCGCCGCGTGCACGACCGATGCTCCGGACCAGCCGGTGGAAGACGCCGGCGCAGTGGCCGCGGCGTCGGCCCCGAGCCTCACCGGCTCCGACTCCGGTCCGATGCTCGACCTGGAGACCGCGTTGTCCCTCGCCGCGATGCCCCTCTCCTGCGTGGATCGGCCCCACGCGCTGCGTCCGGACCGGGCCGGCTACCTGGACGACATCAGCTACGTCCGGCGCCGCGACTTCGACCAGAACCGCGCCTTCTACGGCTGCTGGGACTGGCACTCGGCGGTGAACTCGACGTGGGCCATGGTGCGGCTTGTGAAAGAGGTGCCGGAGCTGCCGGTGGCGCCCCTCATCCGTGAGAAGCTGCGGGACCATCTTTCCGAGGAAGCCCTCGCCGGCGAACTCGAATACCTTACGGACAACCCGTCTTTCGAGCGGCCCTACGGCTGGGTGTGGCTTCTCCTCCTGCACGGTGAACTGGCGGCCTGGGACGATCCCTTCGCTGCCAGGTGGGCCGAGCGTCTCGAACCCGTGGTGAGCCACCTGAGCGACCGCCTCGTCGACTATCTCGAGGACCTGGAACGGCCGGTGCGCACCGGCGTCCACCCCAACACCGCCTTCGCCATCGCCACAGCCCTGCAAGCGGAAGAGATGGCGGAGCGTCCGGAACTGGCGGAGGCCCTGCGCGCGTCCGCAGAGCGTTTCTTCAGCGAGGACCGCAACTGCCCGGTCGCCTACGAGCCCGGCCGGTCCGACTTCCTCTCGCCCTGCCTGGAGGAGGCCGCGCTCATGGGCATGGTGCTGGACCCGGAGTCCTACGCCGCGTGGCTCGACGGCTTTCTTCCTCCGCTCGACTCCGACCAGTTCGAGCCGCTCCGCGAGACCAATCCGGCGGGCGCGGGAGAGGAGGAGCCCCCCGAGGGCGGCGATGTGGTCACCAACGACTCACTGCGGTCCGCGTACGGTACCTATTCCCACCTCATCGGGCTCGCGTTCACTCGCGCGGATGCGATGCTGCGCATTGCGGCGGCGCTTCCCGGCGGGGACCCCAGGGTCTCCGAGCTGCGCGCTTTGGCGACCGAGCACGCCCGCACCGGCTACGACACCATGTTCGACGCCGACTACGCCGGATCCCACTGGATCGGCTCGTTCGCGCTGAAATACCTGGTTCTGACGACAGGAGGCTCCTCGCCATGACGCATGCCCACACACACCTGCGCCGCCGATTCTCCCGCGCCCATCCGTCTACAACTCCTCCCCTCGACGCCCCTGGCTCCGGCGCGAGTCGCTCCCCAGCCCTTCTCCGCGCTGTCCTGATACTCGCCCTGATCCTCGCGCCGGCCATCCCCATCGCGGCCCAGGGAACCATCGTCACGCGCGCGGCCCCGGCGGACGCGGGCATGTCCGAGGGCGTTCTCGCCGGTGGCGTGGCGCTCTACGAGGAGGCCATCGAGCGCGGCGACCTCGTGGGAGCAGTGCTGCTCGTGGCAAAGGACGGCAAGGTCGTGCTGCACGAGGCACTGGGGTGGCGCGACAAGGCGCGTGGCATCCCGATGGAGCCGGGCACCATGTTCCGCATGGCCTCCAACACCAAGCCGCCGGTGGCGACCGCGATCGCGCAGCTGGTGGAGGACGGGAGGCTGGCCTACGACGACCTGGTGCGCGAACACATGCCCTCCTGGGACAACTATCGTGCCGGCTTCATCAACATCGGCCATCTGCTGTCGCACGCGAGCGGGCTCCGCATCCCGACTCTCTTCCTGCAGCCCTACATGGAACCTTCCGCGGAGCACCCCGACGCTCCCACCCTCCAACTCGAAGCGG
The DNA here is from genome assembly GCA_022826025.1 of Gemmatimonadota bacterium. GTDB lineage: Bacteria > Gemmatimonadota > Gemmatimonadetes > Longimicrobiales > Gaopeijiaceae > BD2-11. The sequence goes on from JAJDVR010000060.1 coordinate 6,887, forward strand.
CACGCTTCGGCGGCGTGGGCGCGGAGGCCATCCCCGGCACCACCTACAGCTACAACAACCCCGGCTACAACACCCTGGGCGCGCTGGTGGAGATCGCGTCGGGGATGCCGCTGGAGGAGTACCTCGACCAGGAGATCTACACGCCCCTCGGCATGCACGACAGCTACCATCACGAGGTCGCGGAGAAGATGGACGGCAAGCTGGACCGGATGGGGGTCGTGTACTACGAGCGCGACGGCGAAGGCGGCTGGATGCCCGGATGGACCCCCGGGGATCCGCCCCAGGTTCCCTTCGTGCGGGCATCCGGCGGCATGATCTCGACCGCGGACGACTATGTGATCTTCTGCCAGATGTTCCTGAACGGCGGAATCTACGACGGGCAGCGGATCATCTCCGAGGAGACCGTGGAGCTGATGACGTCGCCGAAGATCCGGACCAACCCCGGTTCCGAGGGCCCGGCGCGCTCCTACGGGTACGGCTGGTCGGTGTCGGAGGATGGCGTGTACTCACACACGGGCTCCGACGGCACCGGCGCCTGGGTGGATCCCTCCAGGAACCTGATCGTGCTGGTGTTCACCCAGACCCCGCGGGGCCGCGATCCGGTCGCGCGCTTCCGCGAAATCGTGAATCTGGCGATCGAGGGGTAGACGACTGGCGGTGACCGGTAGAGCCCACCAAGCATTTTGAGCGGAGCGCGTGCGGTTGACCCCTGGAGGCGTCGGATTTAAGCTACCTTGCTTGAGATGACGTGACATTACATGGCATTACAGCATAGCAGGACGCAAAGCTGATGACCCAGATTACTGCGCGGGTTTCCGATACGCTGGTCGCCGCACTCGATGCTGCCGCAAGAGGGCTGAAGCGAAGCCGAGCCGAAATTGTGCGGCAGGCGCTGGAGAGGTATCTGGAAGATTTTGACGATCTCACCGTAACCCTGGAGCGACTCCGCGACCCTTCGGACCCTGTATTGGACTGGGAACAGGTCCGGGATGACCTTCTCGGTTCAGATTAAGCGCAGCGCGGCCAAGGAATTGGCACGCATTCCGACGCAGGACCGGGTTCGGATCGTGAAGGCCATCGACCGCCTGGCCGAATGGCCACATACGGGTGCCCCTCTCAAGGGGCAACATCGCGGACTCCGGCGAGTTCGCGTCGGCACCTACCGAGTCATCTACGAAGTACAAGATGAAATGCTTATCGTACTTGTAGTACGAGTGGCTCATCGGCGTGATGCCTACCGCAACTAATTCAAGTCCCCTGTTTCAGCAGGCCAACGAATCACGACAAGAGGCTTCCATGACTCAGCTTCGCCCCAGCGTCGGCTTCCTTTTCCTGATCCTGGTCGCCTGCGGACCGGCCGAGCCACGCGACGCGGATGGCGCCCGAGCATCGGATGGCGCACCGGCATCGCACGACGCCCATGCACTGCACGCGTCCGGGGACGTGGCACCGGGTGTCGCCGGCGAGGCAACCGCGACCCTGGCGGCGTCGCCCGCGCGGACGGACGCTGATGCCCTGCCCAAAGCACTGGTCTACAAGACGCCCAGCTGCGGCTGCTGCAGCCTGTGGGTCGATCACATGCGGGAGGCCGGGTTCGAGGTGGACGCGCGCGACCTGAACGACATCATCCCGGTGAAGATCGACGCGGGCGTGCCGCCCCGGATGTCGTCGTGCCACACCACCCTCATCGACGGCTACGTGGTCGAGGGCCATATCCCGGCCGAGCACGTCAAGCGGCTGCTGGAGGAGCGGCCGGACGTCGTGGGCATCGCGGTTCCGGGCATGCCGATCGGCTCCCCGGGCATGGAAGGGATCGGCGCCCGACCCTACCAGGTTCTCTCGTGGGACCGCGAGGGCAACGTGGAAGTCTACGCGGAGGTGGATCCGCGCCGCTGAGGGGAAAGGCAGTCGGAGCGGGGTTGGTCCGCAGGTTACAATGTGAGCCCGAACCTGTCTCCGCCGACAAGCGCGCTTCCCGCGCACCCTTGACAGGCCCGCAGGGGCATCACATTCTCACCCAACTCATCGAGACCGGCTGAGGGACTGGCCCTGTGAAGCCGGGGCAACCGGATCGTTTTCTCTGGAGAGCGATCAGCGGTGCCAACTCCCGCGGATTCCCGTGATGGAATCCGAGAGATGAGTGCCTCGGTCGGCTTCGCCGCCCGGCGCATCCAGGGGTTGGCATCGCGCCCAACCTGTGGAGAGCCAGGATGCAACCGACCACCTCCCCTCCCCGAGCGTTTCCGCTTCCGTACCCACCCGCCCGCAACGGGAGCGTGCCCGACCTCAGGCAGCCCCCGCGCGCCCGCACCCTGCCGCCTGTCCGCCGCGGAGCGGTATACATGCGCCCCGGGTGGCGGCCGGAACTCGAACCCGAGCTGGCGGCGCGCTTCCGGGTTCCCTTCGAGGTCGCGGGGCCGGAGGACGCTCCACTGCTCCTGGCCATGGGCGGGATTTCGGCGAGCCGGCACGTCTCGGCCAACGCCGAGGATCGCTCCGAAGGCTGGTGGCGGAAGATCGTCGGACCGGGGCTCGCCATCGACTCGCGCAAGTGGCGCGTCATCGGCATCGATTTCATCGGCGCGCCGGGCACCATCGAGCCGGCTGGACGCGATGCGTCCCGCACGCAGTTCCACATCACGCCGGGGGACCAGGCGGACGCGGTGGTGGCCGTGCTGGACCACCTCGGCGAACAGAGCGTCCATCGGGCCGTGGGCGCCTCTTACGGGGGTAACGCCGCGCTGGCTCTGGCCATCCGGCATCCCGGGCGAGCGGAGGGCGTCGTCGTCATTGCGGCCGCCCACCGCCCCCATCCCCTCGCGACCGGGGTGCGCAGCGTACAGCGCGCGATTCTCGAGTTCGCACGCGACCAGGGCCGCGAGGCCGACGGCGTAGCCATCGCGAGGGCGCTGGCCTTCACCACCTACAAGACGGACGCGGGGCTGGACGCGCGCTTCTCCTTCGAGGCCGACCTCTCCAGCGGGAGGCCGGTCCACCCGGTGGACCGCTACCTGTGGAAGCGCGGACGGGCGTTCGCGGGGCGGTTCGATACGAGAACCTACCTGACGCTGTGCGCCTCGATCGATCTGTGCGACCTCCAGCCCGAGGCGCTGACGATCCCCTCCTGGCTGATCGCCTGGGAGGAGGACAGGTCGGTGCCGCGCTGGCTGGTCGAGGAGATGCACCGGCGGACCGGTGCCCGTTCGCGGCTTCGGATACTCCACTCGGACGGCGGGCACGACGCCTTTCTGCTGCACGCACCGGAATACCAGGCCGCCTTGCGGGAGAGCCTGGGCGTTTCCGTCGGACAGGAGGGATAGACCATGAAAGAGCACTGTACCCGAGATGGCGACTTGTCCGGGAATGACCTCGGTGCGACGACACCCGGTCCCGAAGGCAGGGGCCGCATCTCCGCGCGGGCGACCGACGTCGTCCGGGCCGGGCTCGCCTCGGACACCGCCTTTGGGGCGGTCATGCCCCCGCTCTATCTGTCGAGCAACTTCCGCTTTCGGGCCCTGGGCCACACCCCGGAATACGACTATACCCGATCCGCCAATCCCACCCGCGAACATCTCACCTGCGCGCTGGCCCAACTCGAAGGTGGCGCGGACGCCGTGGCGACCTCCTCCGGAATGTCCGCGGTGGGCGTCGTCCTCAACCTGGTGCACGCCGATGACCTGGTGCTGGCGCCGCACGACTGCTACGGGGGGACGCACCGCCTGCTGGTCGGCCTCGAGCGCCAGGGTCGGCTGCGCGTGCAATTCGTGGACTTCACGGACCCGGCCTCGCTCGCGGCCGGGCTGGAGCGGGGACCGCGCATGATCTGGGTCGAGACGCCCAGCAACCCGCTGCTGCGCATCACCGACCTGGCCGCGGTGGCGCGCGAGGCCCGGCGCGTGGGAGCGACCGCCGTCGCCGACAACACCTTCCTATCACCGGCGCTCCAGCAGCCCATCGACTTCGGCTTCGATCTGGTCGTGCACTCCACCACCAAGTTCATCAACGGCCACAGCGATGTCGTGGGCGGCGCGGTGATCGCGGCGAGCGGCGAACTCTTCGAGGAGATCGCGTGGTGGACCAACGCCACCGGCGCGGCCCAGAGTCCCTTCGACAGCTACCTGGCGCTGCGCGGCGTGCGCACGCTCTTCGCCCGCACCCGCATCCACGAGGAGAACACGCGCGCGGTCGTCGACCTGCTCGCATCGCATCCCGCGGTCGCCCGGGTCTACTACCCGGGGCTCACGACGCACACCGGCCACGACCTCGCCCGCCGCCAGCAGTCCGGGTACGGCAGCCTGTTCAGCTTCGAACTCAAGGGCGGGCGGGCGGCAGCCGAAAAGCTCCTCGCCAAGCTTCGCCTGTTCACGCTGGCGGAGTCACTGGGCGGGGTGGAGAGCCTCATCTGCCACCCGGCCACGATGACCCACGCGGCCATGGACGAGGCCGCACAGGCCGTCGCGGGGATCGGCAAGGGCCTGCTCCGGGTCTCCGTCGGCATCGAGTCGGCGGACGATCTGGTCGCCGACCTCGGGCAGGCGCTGTCGGCGTGTCGGGTGGCGGCGCCGGAGCGTGGTCCCCATGCCGCCGATGTCGTGCCCATCGGTTCGGTCGCGGGGGAGCCCGGACTTCCGCGGGCGGACATCGGGGGAATCGGCTGACCGGCCGGCGTCGGCTACATTCCGGGCGGCGTTCGCGCGAGGGTCAGCACCTGCGGGTGCTCCACGCCCAGTTCGTCCGTCCGGACGCCGAGGACGGCATCCATGGTGATGTCCCGGAATCATCCTACGAAGACCCTCGTTGACATCCGGGGAACCATCGGCTACACTCCTGACTACGAAGACCTTCGTGAACGGAGGGTAGTCGGGCGAAGAGCTCCGGCAACCGGAAGCCGTTCAGGCAAGCGAGCAGAAAGGCTCAATCAAGGCGACAGCACGACGGTACGGAAAGCGCAATATGACGGATGAATCAGCCGGACGGCGGCCGGAACCAAATCGATTTACCCACCGGGAGCTGGACATCATGAGCGTCCTCTGGCGCCAGGGCTCGGGGACGGTGGCGGAGGTCCGGGACGCGCTCGGCGAGGACGTCGGCTACACCACCGTCCTCAAGATGCTTCAGATCCTCAGGAGCAAGAACGCGGTTCGCCATGAGAAGGAAGGGCGGGCCCACCGCTACTACCCACTGGTCGAATCGGCGGATGCGGGCGGCAGCGCCCTCAGGCGGGTCATGAACAAGATCTTCCACGGTTCCGCTGAGCTGCTGCTCGCGACGCTCGTCGAGAACCGTCAATTCACCGATGAGGAGATCGCGCGCATGCGCTCGATTCTGGATCGCGCCCGGGAGAAGGAGGAAGACCGATGATCATGTGGATGGCATTTGCCGCGGTGATCGGCGGTCTGCTGGCGGCCGGAGGATGGGCCTGCGAACGCCTGTGCGAGGCCATGGGATGGCCGCGGCGCTTCGCCTGGCTGGCTGCTCTCACGCTGGCGGTGGTGATCCCCCTCTCTGCGAGGCCGCCGGCGCCCACGCTGGAGGCTCCCGTGAACGCCTCGCCGGCCGTCGAGCAGGTCGCCCTGGCGGCGCCGGACCCGGTTGCGGCGACCTCCGGCCCGATGCTCGACCGCATGGCGCTGATCGCCTGGGGGGGCGCATCTCTCGCCACCTTCGCCGTCTTCAGCGCAATCCTGGGCCTCATGACCCGCTCGCGCCGCCGCTGGCTCCGGCGGTCGGTGGACGGCGAAGACGTATACGTCTCGGAGGGCTTCGGCCCGGCGCTGATCGGCGTGGCGCGTCCCTCGGTGGTGATCCCCGACTGGCTCTTCTGCGCGGGTGAGCGGGCCGGCCGCGTCGCAATCCTGCACGAGCGCGAGCATGCGCGCGCCCGAGACCACCTGGCTCTCCTCTACGGCGCAGTGATCGCCGCTCTCTTCCCCTGGAGCCCGGCGGTCTGGTGGATGGTCCGCAACCTGCGCGGCGCGGTCGAAATCGACTGCGACCGTCGTGTCATCGCCTCCGGCATCGCGCCGGACGACTACGGCAAGCTGCTGCTCGCGATCGGCGTGGGACGGCACCGGCGATGGGTGTTGACGCCCGCCCTTGTCGAATCCCGACATTCCCTCGAGCGGAGACTGAAGATCATGGCTGCGAAGAAGATGAGGCGGAGCCCGCTGCGCGCGGTGACGCTGGCCGGTTTGACCCTCACGGCGGTGGTGATCGCCTGTGATGCCAACGCCCCCACCGCTCTTGACGACGCGCTCCTCAACGTGCTGGCCAACCCGGAGGCAGAGGCCAGTGCGGACGGGTCCCTCAGCCCGCGTGCTGTAGCCCAGCGGCTCGAGGTCGAGCGGCAGCTCCAGGCCGAGCGGTTCCGGCTCGACCTTGACACTCTCGAGCCCCGGCCTCTGATCTTCATCAACGGCGTGGAGGTGACGAATTCGGACCTCTTGCTCCGGGCCGGCAAATACACGGTCACGACCGGCCGTGACGACCCATACTCGCCACTGGGTTCCCTGAACCCCGACGACATCGACCGGATCGAGGTCATCAAGGGGTCCGCGGCGGCAGAGTTGCACGGTGAACGCGCCGAGGCGGGCGTGATCCAGATCTATACCAATGAGCCCGAGACTTCTGAACCTGAGGAGCCGTCGGCGAACGATTCCGCAATCCACGGTATCCCTCCATTCCCGAATGCGCCGTCGCCTGGCCACGGCAGGGAGGAGCAGACCCGGCAGATCAAGCCGATCGAAATCGCCTTCCACGTACGGTTGGGGAGCCCCGCCTTTGCCTTGAGCACAAACGAGCTATTGCTCGTGCCCTAGTCTCCTTCCCGGCCAGTCGGCGGTCGCCAGCAGAGTCAAGGAGGGCTATCGTATGGCCATCGGCTCGCCACCCGCGTCGGATCGCGTAAGCCACGGGCGTTGGCGGACGCCCTCATCGAATCAGCACACGCTCTCGAACGGAGATTCAAAGTCATGCGCGGCAGGAAGATGAAACGGAGCCCGCTTCGCGGGGTGACGCTGGCCGGTCTGACCTTCACGGCGGTGGTCATTGCATGCGACACCGAAGCCCCCACCGCTCTCGACGATGCGCTCCTTGACGTGCTGGCGGATCCCGAGGCGGCAGTCAACGCGGACGGGTCCGACAGTCCGGGAGCAATTCAAGTCAGGGGCGCGCTTGGAGACGGAGCCGCACCGCTGATCTTCGTCGACGGCGTCGAGCTCGAAGCGGGCAGCGCGGGGCTCAGCTCCCTGAACCCGGACGACATCGAGAGCATCGAGGTCATCAAGGGAGAGGCGGCCGCCGACCTGTACGGCGAGCGCGCCGAGAACGGCGTCATCCGGATCCTGACGATCGAGTCCCCGGGCGACTGAACAGTTCTTTTCGCCCTACCCGTCCTCGGTAACCGGCGTCGCGTGCGTCCCCCACTTCTCGAACCACTTGCGCAGGTATAGCTGTGTGCGCAGGAAGTTGGAGGGCCGCGAGCTGGTTCCGTGCCACTCCTCCTGGAACCGGATCATGACGGTGGGCACGCCCACGTACTGCAGCGCCTGGTAGAACTCCTCGGTCTGGCCCATGGGGGTGCGCAGGTCCATCTCCCCGGTAAGGAGCATGGTCGGGGTGGTCACGTTGCCGACGTAGAAGATGGATGAGCGGTCGATCCACTCCGCCGGATCCTCCCAGAAGGGCTTCTCGAAGGTGCGCGTGTAGCTGATGGCGTCCGAGGTGCCCATTGCCGACATCCAGTTGACGATGGGACAGTTGGCGGATGCGGCGGTGAAGCGGTCGGTGTTGCCCACGATGTAGCTGGTGAGGATGCCGCCGCCCGAGCAGCCGTAGACAAAGAGGTTGTCCTCGTCCACGTAGCCGCGCCCGAGCATCTCGTCGACGCCGGCCATCAGGTCCGGGAAGTCGGCCCCGGGATAGTCGTGGTTGATGGCGTTTGCGAAATCGGTGCCGTAGCCGGTGCTGCCGCGCGGGTTGGTGTAGAGCACCACGTAGTCGTTGGCGGCATGTTCCTGGAAGGCGAAGTTGAAGCCGCCGTTGTACATGCTGTGCGGGCCGCCGTGGATCACGAGCATCATGGGGTAGATGCGCGACGGATCGAAGTCGGGCGGCTTCACGATCCATCCCTGGATGCGGAAATCGTCCTCCGAGTCGTACCAGATCTCCTCGACTTCACCCAGTTCGACGTACGCCAGAACATCCGCGTTCACGTCGGTGAGGCGCCGCGTCTCGTCCGGGCTGCCGAGCTCGAAGCGGTAGACGTCGCCCGGCTCATGCGCGTCCGAAATCACACCGACACCCAAGCCGTCATCCGAGAACGACGACATGGCGAAGAGGTGCTCGCCGGAGGTGAGCTGCGTCACCCCGCCATCGACGGCAACGAAGTGAAGCTGGGCGTAGCCGTCGCGGCGCACGTTGAAGTAGAGGCCGCTGCCGTCGGGCGCCCACATCATGCCTCCGACCTGCCGGTCGTAGTCACCGGAGATGACGCGCGAGCCGGAGCCGTCGCGGTTCATCAGGTGGATCCTCTGGTTGCGATATGTGTCGCGGTGGGCGTCGATCCCGGTGTAGGCAATCAGCGAGCCGTCGGGGGACGGAACGGGGCCGCCATCGGGACCCCGCCGGTCGGTCAGCCGGCGGATGTCGCCGCTCATCACCGAAACGGCGTAGATCTCCGACTCCTGCCAGTGCTCCGGGCGGTCCCAGTTCTCCTCCCGGTATGAGGTGAAGTAGATCTCGCTGCCGTCGGGGCTCCACTGGATGCCGGAGTGGTTCCAGTCCCCATCGGTCAGCCTGCGCGCGGTGCCGCCCTCGGCAGGGACCACGAAGACATGCGTCCAGCCGGTGTCGACGTATCCCTGCCGGTCGCGCTTGTAGCCGGCCCGCTCCACCACCTTGGGCTCGCGCACCCACTGGGCGCCCTCCGGGCGGCGCGGAAGCTCGACGCCGGCGAAATCGGCCCGATCGGGCACCCGGCTGGTGAAGGCGATCCACTCGCCGTCGGGGGACCACTGCGGCCCCGAAGGCCCGTTCTCCAGCCGCGTGATCTGGCTGACTGCACCCTCGTCGTCCATCCAGCGAACGAAGAGCTGGGAGCCGCTGGGCTCGCCGCGCGCCGTGAAAAGGATGCGCGTGCCGTCGGGCGACCAGCGGGCGCCGCTGCCGTCGATGAGGTGACGGGCGCGGGAGCCGTCGGCGTTCATGATCCAGAGCGACGATTCGCGGCGGTCGGCCTGCGTGTCGACCCAGCCGCGGGTGTAGACGATGCGCTCCCCGTCCGGGGAGATGCGCGGATCGGACACGCTCTCCATGTCCAGGTAGTGCGTGAGCGAGAGCCGCTCCTGGGCGGCCGCGGGGGTGGCGACTGCCAAAGCGGCGAATCCTGCCGCGGCGAAGATGGCGACGGCGGCCATCCGGGTTGCGGTGCGTGAACGTCTCATCAGCTACTCCTCCACTTTACTCGGTACGCTGCGGAAAACACTCATTACGGTGAGTAAGTCGTCATCATGGGTAACTCATTGCAGTTTTTTACTCTGTCAATTACATCACCCCGGTCGCGGCAGCTCCGCAGGCGCTTGCCCCGATTCCCCGTGGATGATCAGCTCCCGCTTCGGATACGGAATCTCCACGCCGGCGTCGGCGAAGGCGGCGACC